>JANPGW010000108.1:0-45271 GCA_031424115.1 Saprospiraceae bacterium
ACCCCCTCAGTATCCGTTGTCGTCAATAACTCCGAAATCTGTGTCGGTGGTGCAGCAACTCTCACTTCAACCGTCACAAACGGCTCAGGGTCAACCACTTATCAGTGGCAATCGTCAAGCGATAATTCTACTTTTACCAATATTTTAGGGGAAACCAATGCGGTTTTGAGCGTGTCTAATGTAAGTGCAACAACTTATTACCGAGTTGTCATTACCCAGTCCGGCAACGGTTGCGGTTCGGTAACTTCGGCTACAACGACTGTGACTGTCAAACCGACACCTACTGTATCCCTAACAGTTGACAATCCCGAAATCTGTGTCGGTGGTGCAGCAACTCTCACTTCAATCGTCACAAACGGCTCAGGGTCAACCACTTATCAGTGGCAATCGTCAAGCGATAATTCTACTTTTACCAATATTTTAGGGGAAACAAGTGCCGTTTTAAGCGTGTCTAATGTAAGTGCTACAACTTATTACCGAGTTATCATCACCCAATCCGGCAACGGCTGTGGTTCGGCAACTTCCGCAACAACGACCGTAACCGTCAAACCTACCCCTACTGTATCCCTAACAGTTGACAATTCCGAAATCTGTGTCGGTGGTGCAGCAACTCTCACTTCAACCGTCACAAACGGCTCAGGGTCAACAACTTATCAGTGGCAATCCTCAAGCGATAATACCACTTTTACCAATATTTTAGGTGAAACCAATGCGGTTTTGAGCGTGTCTAATGTAAGTGCAACAACTTATTACCGAGTTGTCATCACCCAGTCCGGCAACGGCTGTGGAACTGCCGCTTCGGCTACCACAACCGTAATCGTCAAACCGAATCCAACTGTTGAAGTTAATGTTCCGGTATCAGAAGTTTGTACAGGTGGTTCTATTACATTAAGTGCAAGGGTTCGTAATGGTTCAGGTATAACAAGCTTTCAATGGCAGTCATCTAATGATAATATCACCTTTAGCGATATTGTAAATAAAACAAGTGTTGGATATAATGCAAATAATCTAACATCAACAACTTATTTCAAAGTTATTATAAATCAAACTGGTAATGGTTGTGGAACCGCAACTTCGGATGCTACGATGATTATTGTGCGTCCGACCCCCTCAGTATCAGTCACCATTCCAACTTCTGAAATTTGCGCCGGTGGTTCAATCGCTTTGACTGCCAATGTCTCAAACGGCTCGGGCATCACGACGTATCAATGGCAAGCGTCTACCGATAATGCAACTTTCAATGATTTGGCGGGTGAAACAAATGCCGTGTTGAATGTTAACAATTTAAATGTAACAACTTATTATAAAGTCGTAATCACTCAATCGGGTATCGGTTGCGGAACGGCAACTTCGGATGTGACAACTGTTATCGTTAAACCGACCCCCTCAATATCAGTCACCATCCCAACGTCTGAAATTTGCGCCGGTGGGTCAATCGCTTTGACTGCCAATGTCTCAAACGGCTCGGGCATAACAACCTATCAATGGCAAGCCTCTACCGATAATGCGACTTTCAATGATTTGTCTGTGGAAACAAATGCCGTGTTGAATGTGGCTAACCTCAATGCCACCACTTATTATAAAGTCGTAATCGCTCAATCCGGCATCGGCTGCGGAACGGCAACTTCGGATGTGACAACTGTAACCGTGCGTCCGACCGCTAATATTACATTAAGTGCCAGTGATATGACGCTCTGCACAGGTGGGGTCGCGGTTTTGAGTGCAACGGTTACCAATGGAAGTGGCTTAACAACTTATCAATGGCAAAATTCAATTGATGGTATTGCGTTCAGTGATATTAACGGTGAAACAAATATCTCTGTGACAACGCCAGTTTTGACAGCGACAACTTATTATAGACTTAGAATTCGTCAGTCAGGTATCGGTTGCAGCGAAATAACTTCTGCTACAATGGCTTTAAACGTAACACCGATTCCAACTGCTGATGCAGGGGTTGATCAATCTCAATGTAATAGCGTCTTCACAATGTCAGCTAACGCCCCGTCAGTAGGAATCGGCACTTGGTCAATTGTAAACGGAACGGCGACTATTGCCAATCCTAATAGTCCTACTACTTCAGTTACTGTAACATCTTCAACAGTTATTCTTCGCTGGACTATAAGGGTTAATGCTACCTGTGAGGAATTTGATGATATTTTATTGAATGTTGCAGAACAATTGACTATTGCAGCCGCCCCAAATCCTATTGATGAGTGTAAATATGGCAATAGAATGATGAGTGTAAGTACCGCCGGTGGAACAGGCTTTCAGACATATCAATGGCAAAGCAGTACAGATGATAACGTTTGGGAAGACATAAAAGATGCTAAAAATACCAATTACACACCATCCAGTACATCTGTAGGAACGCTGTATTATAGAGTTATTGTCACACCAATAGGTGCTGGGTGTTTTGTAGCCAATTCAAGTTCGGCAAAAGTTAGGATTTTTGAAAAAGCTACCGTGACGGTAGTTGCAGCTAACGAAACAGTCTGTTCAGGCAATTCTACTAACCTCAGTGCATCAGTTGCGAATGGTATTGGAACCAACTCTTATCAATGGCAGAGTTCCGGAGATGGTGTAAGCTTTACGGACATTAATGGTGCCAACAGTATGATTTACAACACTCCACCTTTGACTGCTACGACATATTATCGCCTCGCTGTTACGCAATCCGGTAGCGGATGCGGAACCGTAACATCTCCAACTTCAACTATTTCAGTTGTGGCTGACCCGGTGGCGGATGCTGGTGCTGATAAAAATCAATGCAGCGAGGTTTTCAACATGTCTGCTAACACCCCCTCAGTAGGGACGGGTACTTGGTCTGTCATTAACGGTACTGCAACAATTGAAAATCCCAATTCGCCGCAATCAAAAGTAATTTTGACTTCTTCGACTGCCACTTTGCGATGGACAATTCAAGTTAATAGCACTTGTAGCAATACGGATGAAGTGATATTAAATATTGCTCAGCCACTGACTATATCGGCTCAGCCAAATGATATAAAAGAGTGCATTGGCGGTACAGTACCTTTGGTAGCTTCTATATCGGGTGGCACGGGAACACTCACTTACCAATGGCAGAGCAGTGCTGACAATTCGATTTGGACAGATATTTCGAGTGCAAATGACCTTACTTTTACCCCTTCGTCTACTGTTGCGGGGATAACTTATTATCGTTTGATAATCCGTAGCAGTGCTAACGGTTGTTCAGAAATCATGACCCATGCATCTAAAGTTGAAATTATAGATAAACCGGTTGTAACCGTGTCTGCATCAGCAACAACTATTTGTGATGGCGCTGGTGTTGAATTGACTGCAAATATCAAAGGCGGGGTAGATTGTACTCTTCAATGGCAAAACAGTATAAATGGTGGTGCTGTTTGGAACGATATTCCGGGTGCAACGGGTAATAAGTATTCAACGTCAACACTTAATCAAACAACTAAATATCGGGTGATGCTCGCCTGTGCGGGCAACGGATGTTGTAATTAACATTCCCGATAAATCGTTTTTAAAATATTAAATTTTCAAGCCTCACTTTTCATTAGGTGGGGCTTTTTTTGAGGAGTGTATGGCACTGTTTCCAAAAAGCAATTAATATGTTGCCTTTAAAATTTTAAAGCTTATCATTTTTTTGCCATTAGTACTCTTGTGTTCCAAATATTAAATTCTATAAATTGTTAATGTTTCGTTATTCGTACCCTGAAAAGTTTATTTTAACTATTATAAAATTTACATTCGGCTTTATTTTTAGTTTTTTTTATATCCTTTTAGGAGTGAAATGTCTGAAAATGTCCAGAATCAAACAACTATCCGTTTTAAAAGCAAACACATTTTATCCTTAGATGAAACTAATTTTTACACTTGTCCTTGTTATTTATTCAACATGTTTGTTTTCGCATAATCCGGCGATATATATTTTTAACAATATGACCCTTTTCAATGACCTGTCAAAACGGGTGTTCTTCAATGAGTTGGGTCCTGATAGCAGTATTATCAACAAATACGCTGCCGTCACCGAAATTTGTGATAATGGAACGCTTCAAGTAGATAATCCTTTTGAGTTCAGAGTAGGTAATAAAATACTTATTTATCAGGCACAAGGAGCAATTATCGATACTTCTAATACAGCTGATTTTGGTAAAATTTTGAATTATACTCAAGCTGGCAATTATGAATTTAACTATATAGCGGCTATTAATGGCACGACTATTCGTCTCCGGGATACCCTACTGAGGGGGTATGATGTAGCGGGTAAAGTGCAAATAGTAAGTGTTCCGGTATTCGCAGATATTGTTTTAAAAAATACAACTTGCAAAGTTTGGGATGGGTCAACAGGCGGCATCTTGGTTTTTGACGCTGAAAATCTCACTCTTGAAGGCAGCTTAGACGTATCGGGAAAAGGGTTTAGAGGGGGTGCTGTTTTTAATACTGGCATTCCGTGCGGGGTGTCAGGGTATAAATATCCGGAAAAATCTTCCAGTAGTTCTTTCAAAGGGGAAGGAATCGCAGTGGCTCAAACGTCTTATACATTTGGTAGAGGCGCTATTGCGAATGGCGGTGGCGGAGGTAATTCAATTAATGCTGGGGGTGCCGGTGGAAGCAACAGCACAACCGGTGGTGCGGGTGGCAATCAAGTGGCAGGATGTACTAATCCTAATCTCACCGGCGGTGTGGGCGGCAGAAATCTGGCTTATTCTACCAACATTAACAAAATATTTATGGGTGGTGGCGGTGGTGCGGGGCATAGTGATAACAACAACGGTACAGCAGGCGGTCAAGGCGGCGGTATCATCATCATCAACGCCCAAAAAATTGTCGGCAATCGCCAATCAATCAAATCAAATGGCATCAATGCTCTGAGTGGCAATGCCAATACTTTTACAGATGGTCAGGGCGGCGGCGGTGCCGGTGGGGCGATTTTTTTGAATATTTCACAAGACAGTATTTCGGGGGTTTTAGAATTGAAAGGTGGAGATGGTGGAACCGTTTTACGCAGTAATTTTGATATACACGGCCCCGGTGGTGGTGGAAGTGGTGGAGTATTATTGCTAAAAAATATGACTGCCGTGAATTTTATCTCCTTAAATTTGATAGGCGGCAAAAATGGTATTTATACCAATACCAACACACCGCATGGTGCAATGAGTGGAGAAAACGGGCAAACTATTTCAGGCTTCACTGCACCCCAGTCTTTGGGTAAATATAAACCTTTGGCGATTGATAGCATTGAAAAAATACCACTGTGTAACGGTAAAGAATCCATCAGAATGCATACTTCAGGTAGCCAACCACCTTTTCAATATTCGATTAACAATGGTGCAACTTGGCAGCAAAACAACTTTTTTGAAGACCTTTCAGAAGGTATTTTTGCGATAAAAATTAGGAAAAACGAATGTATTTCAAAAGATACCACTATCCGAATCAGTCCTTCTAAAAGCGATACAGTGCGCCGAGATTCGTCCGTTTGCTACCCCTCAGTAGCCACTACTTTAAGATATGTGTATAAAAAAACAAGTGGTTGTGACTCCGTGATTTTTGTCACAACAAAAGTGAATAAAGGCGATACGACACGTATCAATACCACAACATGCGACTTCACTAAAGCAGGAACTGATACCGTAGCTTTAAAGACGTCTTTAGGTTGCGATTCTTTGATTATAACTACCGCAACATTTCAAGGCAACGATACCACTGTTTTTTTAACCATTTGTGAAGGAGATAATTCAAGATTGCGGGCTTATAGTAGAACGGGGATTTACAAAGAAATATTCCGCAATAGATGGGGTTGCGATAGTGTTGTTACCCTTAATGTTACTGTTTTGGATACCTCCATCACGTACAATGAGATTTTAATTTGTAAAGGTGATAGCGTTAAAATTGGCAATCTGCATTATAGTACGGCTGTAACGCTGAAAGATACTTTACAAAACAGCCAAAAATGCGATAGCATTATTGTGACTCAAATCAAATATGATAGCCGTTGTAAAAATTGTGAGCCGTATATACCCAATGCTTTTTCACCAAACAATGATGGCAGTAATGATGTGTTTGAAATTTATAACAATAACTCCACTGTTTCTGAACTGACCATTTTTAACCGTTGGGGCAGTCTTATTTATTACGAAAAAAGCGAAAAACCGCAATGGGACGGCACTTGGAAAGGAGAAGTATTACCATCCGGTATTTATATCTACTTCGTCCGTGCCAAATGCCGAACCGGAAAAGAGGTAGTTTGGAAAGGGGATATTAATTTGGTGCGGTAAAAAAGACTTCTTTACCTCATTCAAATGCT
Organism: Saprospiraceae bacterium; assembly: GCA_031424115.1. Taxonomy (GTDB): domain Bacteria; phylum Bacteroidota; class Bacteroidia; order Chitinophagales; family Saprospiraceae; genus JAAFJT01. The sequence goes on from JANPGW010000108.1 coordinate 6,299, forward strand.
TTCTGGACTTCCACTTTATCATCGAAAGGGTGTTTCACCCCATTTATATCCTGATACTTTTCGTGCCCTTTACCGGCTAATAGGATAATATCACCTTTTTGAGCCATCGTTACGGCCGTTTTGATGGCTTGTCGGCGGTCAGGGATTTCAATCGTTTTTTTCATCATTTCTGGTGTCAATCCGGACTTGATATGTTCGATGATACTGAGGGGGTCTTCTGTACGCGGATTATCGGAAGTGATAATCAATATATCGCTCAAAGTAGCGCCTATTTTGCCCATAAATTGACGTTTAGCGGGGTCTCTATCTCCACCAGCACCCGTCAAGGTGATGATGCGTTGACCTTTTTTTCTTAAAATCTGAATCGTTTCCAATACATTTTCCAAAGCATCGGGCGTATGGGCGTAATCCACAATGGCTACAATATCTCTTTTAGGGTTGTGGATATAATCAAATCTTCCTTCTGCGCCTTTCAAATTGCTTAAAATCCGCAAGGCTTCGTCTTTGTCAACGCCCAATAAAACCGCTGCGGCATAAACGGCTAAAAGATTGTAAGCGTTAAACTCACCAATCATCCGAGCATGAAATTCACGTCCATCGAGGTCAAGGTGTAAACCTAAAATGCTGTTTTCCAGTATTTTTGCTTTATAATGTGCCGTTCGTTTTAAGGCGTAAGAATATTTTGCCGCCTTTGTGTTTTGCAACACCACTTTGCCGTTTTTATCATCGGCGTTGGTTAAGGCAAAGGATTCTTTAGGCAAACTATCAAAAAAACCTTTTTTGGCTTTCAGATAGTTATCAAACGTTTTATGATAATCCAAATGGTCATGGGTAATATTGGAAAAAATACCACCCACAAAATACAATCCAGCAATCCGATTCTGCTCAACTGCGTGGCTACTGACTTCCATAAACACATAAGTGCACCCCTCAGTAACCATGTCGTCAATCAAGCTTTGAAGCGCAATTTGGTCTGGAGTAGTATGCGTAGAAGGCACGATTTTACCCGCAATCCGGTATTCAACCGTAGAAATCAAGCCACATTTATAGCCTAATCCGGTAAAAAGGTCATATAATAATGTAGCAATGGTGGTTTTGCCATTGGTACCGGTGACGCCGACCAGTTTGAGTTTTTGGGAAGGATTATCGTAAAAACAAGCCGCCAATTCGCCCAATGCTGCCGCCGCATCCTCTACAACCACATAGGTCAAATCAGCATCAATGACGTCGGGCAATTCCTCACACACAATCCCAATGGCTCCGCCAGCGGCAGCTTTATCTATAAATTTATGACCATCCACTTGTGTTCCGCGAACTGCCACAAAAAGGCAACCTATTTCGGCTTTTCGGCTATCAAAAATTATTTTAGAAATATTTTTATGGGTATCGCCTTGAATGTGTTTGATATTTACACTTGACTCTATGGCGTTCAGTATGTCAACTAAATTTTTCAAAATACAATATTTTAATAATATTTAAAAAACGTAAAAGGCTTTTTTACACCTCATAATGGTGCAAAAAAGCCATTCAATATTTAGAATAATTTTTTTCTATTCAATATTCATTTCATCAAGTATTTGTCTGACTTTTTGTGGCTTCAAATCCACTATGACCGCTATTTTCTCAATAGACATACCTTCATTGAGTCTCAATCTCTCAATGATTTTTCGAGAAATGGCATCTTTCGCCTCCTTCCTTCCCTCTTTTCGTCCCTCTTTCATGCCCTCTTTCATGCCCTCTTTTTGAGCTCGTTGCAATAAAAATTGTTCTATTCCCATTGGATACGTTTTTCCTGTAAATCGATCTAATTTTTGTTCAAATATAAGTGTATTTTCTGAATTAAAACGGACATAATGTTTTAAAAATTTCATTAAAGCTAATATTTTTTCTTTAGAAATTTGCCGTTGAAGTAAATGCTTGACAATGTCCATCTTCAGATCTACCAGTTGAGTCTCCGGCACCTTATCTCTTTTTAACGCTAACAACACAGTCAATATCACGATAGCAAAAGGGTTGTCATTTGACCGCAGAATATGTTCATTTTGAGTAATAACTTTAAACATATTATAACGATAAGACGTAGTAGTTCCCAAATAAGATTCAGAAAATTCATTTGGAACGTATTGCTTATTTTTATCCGTTAAGATTGCCCACGCTGTTACCTTACGCTTATACTTATCCCGTATGCGGTATCCGTAAACATACATTCGTTCAGGGAAAGACTTATCGGGCGAGCCTTGGACTTCAATATGGATAAGAATCCAATTTTCTTCTCCGTTTTTAAGCCAAACTTTGACTAATTTATCCACATATCGTATGTTTTCATTATCAGATTGTGGAAAAAGATCTTCAAGTTCTTTATCTAAAAAATCAAAACCCCGAGATATATCGAATATCTCGTCAGCATTAGGATACATGAAGCGAAGAAAATCATCAAAAATATCCTCCAGAATAGCTTTCCATAGTGTGTCGTCTCTTTTCATAGTAGGGGGAATGTAATTGTGCATATTTTATTACAGTTTTACTCCAACTTTATCGCAATCGTCTGCTTCTTAGCCGGTGCTCCCGGATTGAGAGATTGAGAGACCACTTTCCCATATCCACTAAAACGTACCGATAAACCTCTGTTTTCTAAGAGATATAAAGCATCTTTCAACCCCATACCGACGACCGATGGAACCGATTCTTTCGTCAACAAATTACGAGGAAGTATATTGATAGTGTCACCTTTAGCTCTGATAAATGTCCAATCTTCATCCCTGGCGCCAATCTCGTATTTCATTTTAAAAGCCGTTAGCGCATTCACTAAATCGTCCTTAAAGCCCAAATCATCCGGCAAGGTTGCCGCCGATGCCACAGGTTTGCCCCGATCATTGAGTGGTTCGCTAAGAGCAACATTGCTCGCCATGAGTTTATCCGCAATTTCTCGAAAAACAGGGGCGGCAACGATACCACCATAAAAACCACTTTTAGGCTTTGAAATGACCACAATACATGAATAAATGGGGTTTTCAGCGGGAAAATAACCCACAAATGAGCCTTGATAGCCCCCTTTATGGTCTTTTCCTTTGTTTTTACCATAATTCAATTGAGCCGTTCCGGTCTTTCCGGCAAAGCGATACTGAGGGGTACGCCAATGGTAAGCTGTTCCGCCTGGCATTTCTACTACCGACTCCAATAGTTCACGTGCCTGCTCAAGTGTTCCATTGGAGGCTATTTTATTTTTAGTAATGGTGGGTCTGAAAACCTGTCTAATTTCCCCGAATCGCTGAACGGAATTAACCAAATAGGGCTTCATCATCGTGCCGTTATTGGCAACCGCGTTATAAAAAGTCAGCAACTGCAAAGGTGTCACTTTCAACTCATATCCTATACTCATCCACGGGAGGGTGATGCCACTCCAGCTATCAGCAGGGTTATTGGGATCTTTGATATAAGGCGCTAACTCGCCCTCAATTTCGACACCGGTGGGAACTGTCAGCATAAAATCTTTTAAATGCTTGATGTAAGCGGCTGGTTTTGCCTGATAGTTATCAAAAATAAGAGTTGATACACCTACATTCGAAGAGGCTGAAAAAGCTTCTTTAATAGTGACCAATCTTTTATTGGTGCGTTCGTGGTCTTCCATCACAACATCAAAATATTCTCGATGACCATTTTGAATATCTACCGTATCTGATAATTTAATTAGCCCATCTTCCAAAAGCGACATCATAGATGCCAGTTTGAAAGTAGAACCCGGCTCGATAGGCATACCGATACCATAATTATAATTTTCCCAATACCCTTCATTGGTCATGCCGACATTAGCAATGGCTTTGATTTTTCCGGTTTTAACCTCCATAACTATGGCACAACCATGTTCTGCTTGGAAGGTATTGAGGGTACGTGTGAGCGCATTTTGAGTAATGTCCTGAATGTTAATATCTAAGGTCGTGACAATATCATCTCCATTTCGCGGTTCAATGTCCGAAAGATCATTAACTGGCATCCACATTTCGTTTCCAACTCTCTGCATCAAAACTTTTTCCGATCCACCGGTTAACACCTTATTAAAACGCCCTTCAAGCCCGACACTGATATCCTTATCCGCCGGATTATCCCCATCGCGCACGTACCCAATAGTTCGCAAAGCCAGCATCTTGAAAGGATGCACGCGTTTATTCAATCTGTTAACAATCAAACCGCTTTTGTATCTGCCATTTCTAAAAATAGGAAAAGATTTTATAATTTGCATCTGCTCGTAGGTCAGACCTTTCGCAATCATGGAATACTTTGAGTTATTCTTCATCTCTTGCCAAAGGTATTCGCTCCAAGCACCGGGGGTTGACTGAGGTTGGACATAATAAGCCAAATATAAAGAAAGAGAATCTAAACCTTGTTTGATTTCTTTATCGTTGAGTTCGCGTTTAGCAATGGTTGCATCCCAAAAAACATCAAAATAAGGAATAGATGTTGCCAACAATGACCCATCTTCCGACAAAACATTCCCTCGTTCACCGGGCATATCCCGCATGGTGATATTTTTTTTTATAGATTCCTGCCGCCAATAATCCCCTTCATAAAAGACCAAACGAATGGCTTTCAGCATAATAACTACTGCTATTGCTAATATAAAAAGGGTAACCAGATAAACCCTTATCAATACTTCATTTTTAAAATTGACTAAAGCCACTGTTTCTTATTATTTTTCAATTACAATCCTTTTTGTTCTTTGATTAGACGCGCGCAAACCGTAAGGCTCCACTATTCTTTCTACTTCAGACTGTTTGGTATCAAACATTAAATCTGCTTTAGCGGAGTTGTAGCGCCATTTGAAATCTTTAATTTCTTTTTCAAGAGCTTGTATCTTACGCACTTGTTTGTCCGCAAAATTAGCATTAGCGATGTAAATCAATCCTAAGAAAAACAAAAAAAACACAAAAGGCAGATTCCCGAATAACCATTCAGAAATTAGAGGACCAATGTGTACAAAATCTTTTAATGGTCTTGCCATTTTTAAAAATTTATTTTTAGCTTTTAGAAATCTGCTATTGACTACAGCTTTTCAGCAATCCTCAACTTGGCACTTCTGGCTCTCGGATTCGCTTTCACTTCCGCCGCCGAAGGCTCAATCGGTTTTTTAGTAATAACTTTAAAAGGGCGAGTGATATTGCCATAAAAATCAGATTGTAACTCGCCTTCAAAATTACCGCTTTTCATGAAATTTTTCACCAATCTATCCTCTAAAGAATGAAAAGTTATCACCACCAAACGTCCACCAGTTGCCAACATTTCAAGAGACTGTTGTAAAAAATCTTTTAACACACCCATTTCATCATTCACTTCAATGCGCAAAGCTTGAAAAACCTGCGATAGATACCGCATTTTATCGCCTATACTGAGGGGGGTCAAAATCGACATCAGGTCGCTGATATTTTGAAATCTTTTGCCTTCACGGGCTTGCACGATAGCCTGCGCCAGCGTTCGCGCATTGCGCACTTCGCCATATTCGCTGAAAATCTGTTGCAAATGAACGGCATCGTAGGTATTGAGAATAAAAGCCACCGTTTTACCTTCGGCTTGATTCATCCGCATATCGAGCGGCGCATCAAAACGATAGGAAAAACCTCGGTCTGCTTCGTCAAATTGGTGTGAAGATACACCTAAATCGGCAAGAATACCAGTGACTTTCCGAAATCCGCCATAGCGCAGCATCCGTTTCAAGTCCCTAAAATTATGGTTGTAAAAAGCAAAACGAGGGTCGTCAATCAAATTTTGCCGGACATCTTCATCTTGGTCGAAGGCGATAAGGCGACCAGTTTCTCCTAAATTTTGAAGAATCAATCGGCTGTGACCGCCACCACCAAAGGTAGCGTCAACATAGACACCATCGGGCTGAATAGCCAAAGCCTCGATTGCTTCTTTCAGTAAAACTGTAGTATGATAATTTGAATTAGACATTCTCAGATTTCGGTTGCCGGAATCGGCATTTAAATGAGCAGCAAATATCCGAAATTCGGGAGAAAAAAAGTGTTTGTTTTTGTTTTGAGTTTTGGGAAATAAATGTGAGACCTCCCAAAACTCAAAACGCCAATGTAAAGTTTTGAAAAGAAGGCGCCTTTCAACGCCTTCTTTTCTAAAATTGCAAGATTACAGGTTTCATTGTGTGGTGTGTGTGTGTGATTTTGGTAGAGAATTATTCGCTCCGGATACCCAAAACGTACGATTGCCATCTCTGTTGGCAATTTTTTCTTTGTTTACTGATTTTCGCCTAACACACGTTGCGCCAAATCAGCCATGTTCACAGTGTCATCATTCATCATAAGTTCATATACAGCGGCATCCCATATTTCTATTTTATCGCCGAAAGCGTTGAGAATGACATCTTTCTCGACACCCGCATATTCCGCTAACCGTTTAGGAATCAAAATTCTTCCCTGCTCGTCCACCTCAATGGGTGTTGCCCCATTATGGAAACGGCGTAGAAAATTGCGGGTATCGTTATTATAAAAATTAAGTGTTTCAAACTCTTTGACTGTTTTATCCCAAACATTTTGAGGATACAAAGTCAGATGTTTCTCAAAACCTTTATTCATCACAAATGAATGCCCCTCTTCTCCGAGTTGTTTAAGCAAACCCGACGGCAACCGAACGCGTCCTTTCGCGTCCATCGTGCAATTAAATTCTCCGAGCAGTTGTGGCATCTTCGTTTCAGGTTTTAATATGAAAGCGGTGGAGTGAGTCGTGAGTAAAAAAAATAAATTAGGTGTTTCATAATGTGAGAAGTGAAGTTTCTCATCTAAAAAAAAGTGTTCACGACTCACTCCATCTGTTTCATGGTTCAAAAGTAAAAACTTTTACCACAAGTTACCACTTTTTCCCACTTTATTTTTACAAAAAGTTATCCACATTTTAACAATGTGAAGAAATTGTTAGAAAAAAAGCTTTTTTTATTAAAAAATTAACTAAATTAGGGTATAAAAAGATAAAGAATAGAGAATTTTTCTTTTTAAAGGTACAAATGAAAGTGGGAAAAAATATTAGAGTTCGGTCAATTTCGGTTTCCTCTTCAATTTTAATGATGATATTGTGTCTATACTTGAGGTATAAAAATGAAAAAAGGGATAGTTTAGAAATAACTATCCCTTTTTATGGGTAAAATATATGTATCGGTGGTAAAAAGTGGAGAGTTTTTTTTGAAGAATCTAAAAGCTATTCCCGAAAATAAAAAACTATACCTCAAACATGGACTTTGCCATTTCATTCCTTCTATAAGTATTGAAAAAACTCGCCCAACGCATTTGGAATACCCCTTTTAAGGCTTCGCTGACAATACTTGTATTCATTTTTGATACTCCTTCTACTCTATCCGCAAAAGTAATTGGCACTTCTATAATTTTAAAACCGAGTGAAAAAGCGGCGTATTTCATTTCAATCTGAAATGCATAACCTATAAAACGGATTTTATCCAAATCAATCGTTTCCAAAACTTGGCGTGAATAACATACAAACCCTGCTGTCGGGTCTTTGACAGGCATCCACGTAATGAGGCGTACGTACCATGAGGCGCAATAGGACAATAAAATCCTATCCCACGACCAATTTTTAACATCGCCACCTTTGACATAGCGGCTACCAACACTCAAATCGCCGCCCGCTACCCTGCACGCCTGAACTAAGCGCACTAAATCCGTGGGTTTATGGCTAAAGTCAGCATCCATCTCACATATATAATCGTATCCTCGTTCGATACCCCATCTAAAACCGGCAATATAGGCCGTTCCGAGACCCAGTTTTCCTCTCCGTTCAATCAAAAAAAGCGAATCGGTATATTCTCTCTGGTGTATTTTCACCATTTGAGCTGTTCCGTCGGGCGAACCATCGTCAACAATAAGGATGTGAAAAGGCATTTCAAGTGAGAATACAGCATCAATAATCTTGATGATATTCTCCTTTTCATTATATGTTGGTATGATGACGAGGTTTCCTGACACGACGAGATGATGGGTTGCTTTAATTGTTTTTATACGTTCTGAATTTTAAATGATAGACAAAGATACAATTTTTTGTACATTGTAACGGCTATTAAATTCGCTACATACATATAACGATGTTACAAAATTTGTTCCGTTCTTACTTTGCGCGGTTTATGTATCCGCTCGCTCAGGCGTTTGTGTTAAAACCGATACTGAGGGGAATCCTTTTTTGCCTACCGTTTTGGCTTTATGACGTTTGGTTGACATGGACAGTGCGTTCCAATTTTTTCTTTTGGGATACCATTCAATTAGGGTCTAAACATGCACATTTTTTTTATGAAACGTCGTTTCAGTCATTATTGTTGCCTGATGAGATAGATAGTGGTCATCCGCCTTTTTATGGCATGTACTTGGCTTTGGCATGGAAAATTTTTGGTAAAACATTGATTGTCAGTCATTTATCTACGTTGCCATTCCTGTGGGGTACCACTTGGCAGTCTTTAAAATTAGGAGAAAAAACATTAGGAGAATGGCAAGCACCGCTTTTTATTCTTATATTAAAAGTTAATCCTATCATGGCTGGGCAATCTGTAATGATGTCCCCTGATGTGGTTTTAGTTTTCTTTTTTTTGTTAGGCTTAAATGCTATTTTTAAAAATAATTTTTTTTTGCTTTCAATTGCTTTATTGGGGTTATCGCTCATCAGTATGCGAGGAATGATGACGGCAGCAATGTTGTTTGTTTTTCAGTTATATCTTTTTAAGAATAGCATTTTAACGCAGCCTAAAACAATATTTCGACTCGTAATGCCTTATTTGCCGAGCGGGTTGAGTGCATTCGGGTTTCTTGTTTTTCATTATTACCAAAAAGGATGGATTGGCTATCATGCGGGTTCAGAATGGGCTGATGCCTTTCAAATTGTTGATTTCCAAGGTTTTATAAAAAATTGCATCGTATACATTTGGCGCTTAGTCGATAACGGTCATTTATTATTATGGTTTGTTATTATCTTTGGTTTATATAAAAAAAGAAAGGATACGATTTTCCAAAACACGCGCCAGCTCTTTATCTTATTAGTCATTTCAATTATCGTCCTCACTCCTACTTTGGTTATTTACAAAGGATTATTACAACATCGATATTTATTACCTATCTATTTGATTTTAAATCTATTATGCTTAAAAATAATATCTGATTTAAAAATGGGAAAGCTACAAACAATGCTTCATGCAATTGTCTTTGTGGGATTATTGTCAGGTCATTTTTGGATTTATCCTCAACCCATCGCCACGAGTTGGGATACAACTTTATCTCAACTGCCGTATTACAGGCTGAGAACTGAAATGATGCAATACATTGATAATCAGCATATTAAATACAAGGATATCGGAACGGCATATCCTAATTTAAGCTCTTTTAAATATATTGACCTCACAGAAAGTACTGAATCACTTTCACCTTTAGATTTTGAGAAAAACAAATACATCTTTTACTCCAATGTGATGAATGATTTTAATCGGGCAGAATTGGACGAGTTGCAAAAAAATTGGAAAGTGGTTAAAACGCTACCGGCATATCCCCCTTTCCATGACAGCCCCCTTGGACAATATAAATGGGTGGGGCAGGTGTTTGTCACACTGTATGTTAAAGTGGAATAAATGCTGTAATTGATTAACCACATACCGACAAGGTGGAGCCGGATATTTAAACATTTTAAGGCTTTAGCTATTCACTTTATTTAGTTTAGAAAGCCAATTGGATGCTTTTTTTTGGCGGATTAAAATCCGCTCTACATTACACGAAACGTTTATGCCAACTACTGGATAAAGGTTTAATCCACCCTTTTTTCATGTCGCCAATCCTCTGAACGAGGTTATCAAAAACCAAAGTGTCGTCTGATATCCCCCCTGAAGTATCGGGGTACCCCCCCTCAGTATAGCGCTTAGAAAACTCAGTGGATGGTAAAACCCTGACTTCACCTTCGTCGAGAAAAGCAAAATTCATCCGCTCGAACAATTGCGTATTATATTGATTTTCAATACTTTTTATAAAATAAACGGATTTATCAATTGAACAACCGCTTGCTCCGGCTTGATTCTCGTCAACCGCTAAAACAATAAAATGTTCAAAAAGCACATCACCCGCCGCCGCTAATTGTTGGCTATGTGCCGTCCATTCGCCAACAAAAGCATTGATTTGGCTTCTAATAACCGCTAACTCTGTTTCATTGAAAGGACTTGAACTTTGATATATCCAGACACGCGCTGAATCGGGTAGAGTTTCTAATTTATCAGATAATCTTACTTCTACTGCTTGCATTTTTTTTCATTTTAAAAAGTGATATAGCTTAAAATAAGTCAATTCTTTATACCTTTAAACGATGCAAAGTTAAGATTTTTATTACTAAAAAACAGCTACATAATTTCCACATTTACAATAACGGCGAAACCAAGCAGGAGCTTAAAATTTTCGCACAACGAAAATCTATATGTCTGAACAATTAAAACAAAATCTGACGCTTTTCGGCTTAGTCATGATAGGTGTGGGGGCGAGTATTGGCTCCGGCATTTTCAGAACACCCGGTCTGGTAGCCAAATCCCTGCCGGATAGTCAACTTATTTTGATAGTTTGGGCGCTCGGTGGAGTTTATACGCTTTGTGGGGCTTTGACTTTTGCGGAGTTGGGCGGTTTGTTCCCGCGCACCGGTGGTATTTACCATTATCTCCGCGAAGCTTATGGTGAACCCGTCGCATTTTTGTATGGCTGGAGTAATATTTTTATTATCAATACCGGTTCGATAGCAGGTTTGGCACTGACATTTGCGGGTTATCTGAATGTATTAACCCCCGTCAATGAACGTTTTACAGCTATGTCAATTATCGTATTTGTAACCATTGTCAATGTATTTGGGGTCAAAATCAGCGAGATATTTTCATCCATCTTTACTTCCTTAAAAATCATTGGTATTGCCATCATTGTTCTGGTTGGCTTGTTTTTATCCACAAATATGATACATACTGAGGGGTATTATCCCGAAATCTCAGGGAGTATTTCACAAACCATGCCTTTAACAACTGATATATGGTCGGCTTTTGCAACAGCTTTTATTGGAGTTTTATGGTCTTATGGCGGTTGGCATCATGTTTCATTTTTATCAGGCGAGGCGAAAAACCCGAGTCGGAACATACCGCTTGCGATGATAACGGGTGCATCAATGGTAATGCTGCTGTATGTTTCCATCAACTATGCTTATGTTCGTTTATTGCCCATCCCTCAACTGGCTAACTCTACTGCCGTAGCAGCCGACGCCATGAGCAGTGTTTTTAAAAACGGAGGCAAATGGATTGCCGTGCTCATCATGTCATCTACCTTCGGAACCTTGATTATTTACGCCATGTCTCTGCCGCGCGTATATTTTCAAATGGCAAAAGACGGCAACTTTTTTTCACAAATGGCATACATTCACCCAATTTTCAGAACGCCGATAGTGGCATTTGTGGTCCAATCCGTATGGGCATTAACGCTGCTTTTTTATAAAGATTTCGGGCAATTGTTGACATATATCACCTTTACAGATGGCTTATTTTTCTTGCTTTCAGCTTTCACTATTTTTATTTTCAGGTGGCGGCGTCCTGAGGCTGAACGGTCAGTGCGGACATGGCTCTACCCTATCACGCCCATCATTTTTTGTACAATTGCCACTTGGTTTTTGTTAAAAACGCTGTTTGCAGAAAACTCGTCTGAACAAGCATTAGCCGGTTTAATCGTGTTGGGATTGGGCATTCCATTTTATATTTATTTTAAAAGGCAAAAAAAATAGAACCGTTTTTGGAGGACAAAACATTTAGTTTATGAAAACAAGCTGTTCTACAAAAAAAGTCTTCAGACCCTCTTTTTCTTTTTCACAATATCCTTTTCTTTGTATAAAGGAGTTACCTTCAAGTCAATCACATCACCCGTTAAAGCTGCAGTTTCTTCAGCTAAGCGTTTACAGTAATAATAGGTTTCAGTTTGAGCCCGAATTGCGAAGTCGCTATCGTCTTTTTTATATCGATTATCCAACTGAGCATTCAGAATACGCGCTTTCACATTGTCTTTAAGTTGGATATCAATAATATCTTTGATAATAGTCTTGAGTTTTTTATCATAAATCGGGAATGCCGTTTCAACGCGGTTGCTGAGATTACGGGTCATAAAATCGGCTGAAGAGAGATATATTTCCTCACTGCCTCTATTGTGAAAAATAAAAACACGCGTATGTTCCAAAAATCTATCAACGATACTAATGGCATGGATATTTTCACTTAAATGTTTCACACCGGGAACAATTGAACAGATCCCTCGTGCAATAATTTGAATTTTCACCCCTGCTTGTGACGCTTCATATAACTTATCCATCATAGGATAATCTTCAAGGCTGTTGAGTTTGATAATCATTGAAGCCGGTTTATGGGCTTTAGCATTGGCGATTTCACGATTAATTTTTTCAACTAAACCTGATCGCAGGTTGAATTGACCCACCAAAAGGTGGTTAAAATGTTCATCACATTCGCTTTTGTTGGCTGTTTCTAAATAGTTAAATAAGCGTGAAACTTCAATAGTCAGGCGTGTATCAGCGGTAAAAATGCCAATATCGGCATAAATACGGGCAGTATCTTCGTTAAAATTACCGGTTCCGAGGTAAGCGTATAGGCGATTTCGACGCCCTTCTCGTCGGGTAACAAGGGCTAATTTGGAATGTACTTTGATACCGGGCATCGAATAATACACCGCAACACCCGCTTTTTGTAAAGTTTCACCCCATCTTAAATTGGCTTCTTCATCAAATCGGGCTTTCACTTCAATAAAAACACTTACCTGTTTTCCGGCTTTCACGGCTTGCATCAGTGCTTGCATGATGCGGCTTTTTTTTGCCACCCGATATTGTACAATTCTGATGTGCGTCACTGCCGGATCAATCGCAGCCCGTTCAAAAAACTTCACAACGGACTCATAGCTTTGATATGGCACATGCACCAAATGGTCTTGCTCACCGATTGCCCCGAAGTAGTCAATCGCATTTTCAAGGGGTAAATATGGAATAGGTGGCAACGGCTTATATTTCAGTTGAGAAAGAGTGAAATCAGGGAATTTAAAAAAGTCGAAATTATTGTGATATCGACCTTCCGGCAACACATCCACACTCTCAAGGTGAAGAGTTTCTGTCAGAAATTTGAGAAATGTTTTGGGCATAGTACGGTCATAAACGAAACGGGAAGCAGGGCCGATATTGCGTTTTTGGAGACTTTCCTTCACTTTTTGGATTAAATTTCCCGAAAATTCATCATCAATATACAATTCTGCATCGCGTGTCAATTTGATAGAATAAGTATCCACTATGTCATAACCCGGGAAGAGCCATGATACCGTTTGGCGTACAATATCATCCAACATAATCAACTCGTGTCGTCCATTTTTTGATGGTAGTTCAATAAAACGGGGTAAATAATCAGAAGGTATTTTGACTATGGCGTATTCTGTTTTATGGGTATAATTTTCCTTTGAAACCAAAGAAATTGCGAGATACAAAGCGGCATTATTTAGAAAAATACGGATTTTATCTTTGACTAAAATAACCGGTTGAACGAAAGGCAGAAGATTTTCACGAAAATAATTTTCTACAAATTCTTTTTGTTCTTTATCCAATTCCAAACGGCGAAGAATAAAAATATTGTGTTCTCGAAGTTCCGGAATCACTTCCTCTATAAAAATACGGCTAAATTCTTCTTGCTGCTTGTTGACAATTTTGTGGATAGACTTTAAGACTTCTCGCGGATTGTATTCGAGTTCTCTCTTCGTTTTTTTGTTGATGCGCAATAAATTACGGTGTTGAGCTACCCTAACACGAAAAAATTCATCGAGGTTGGAAGAATAAATGGCTAAAAACTTGATGCGTTCGAGCAGGGGAACTGTTTGATCTTTAGCCTCCTGTAAAACTCTATAATTGAAGGACAGCCAACTCACATCTCGATTGATATATTTTTCTATGTCTTGAGGCATAATTTGATAATAATAAATTATAAATGAGGAATTAGGAACTACTTAAAATGTTGATTAACAATATCTTACAATTCAAAATAGTAGTTTTTATTTAACTTATTTTGCGTGCAATTTATTACAGGAAAAATTTCTAACTCACAATTTTAAAAAATAAATTCAATATAAAGGTTAAAACAGGGTAAAATTCTGTTTTCATCTTTCATATAGCTAAACAATCAACGATAAGTCAATGTTAAAAGTTGGTAACTTCAACACTTTTTTTCAGTAAAATGATAAGACAAGATTTAAGGTTCATACTGAGGGGGGTCATTTTTGTTGTAACTTTGAATGAAAAATATTTAACATCATCCAATAATAAAGAAAATGATAAAAACAGCACTTATCACCGGCGGTTCTAAGGGAATAGGCTACGGCATTGCGGAAGTATTGATTAAAGAAGGTATCAAAGTAGCTATTACAAGCCGCACGCAAGAGGCAGCAGATGAAGCAGTTGCTTCATTGAATACAATCAAAAAAGGATCTGCTATTGGCATCGCTTCAGACGTTCGCGATTTGGCTTCTCAGCAAAATGCAGTGAAAACTGTTTTGGAAAAATGGGAAAGATTGGATTATTTTATTGCCAATGCAGGTGTTGGGCATTTTGCGCCAATTCAAGATCTCAGCCCTGAAGATTGGCAGGAAACCATTGACACCAATCTGACTGGTGTATTTTACGGCATTAAAGCAGCATTGGCGGCATTGAGAGACACAAAGGGGTATTTTATCACTATATCAAGTCTGGCAGGTGCCAATTTCTTTGAGCAGGCATCAGCTTACAATGCTTCAAAATTTGGTTTGGTGGGTTTCTCACAAGCCATAATGCTGGATTTACGCAAAGAAGGCATTAAGGTTTCTACGATTATGCCCGGTTCGGTTGCCACCTATTTCAATAATCATACGCCCGACGAAAAAGACGCTTGGAAAATCCAACCCGAAGACATTGGAATTATTGTATCCGATTTGATAAAAATGCCGGCGCGCACCTTACCAAGTAAAATTGAGGTTAGGCCATCTTTGCCTCCCAAGTAAGTAGCTTTAGTTTTTAATTAAATTTTGTCGAACATATAATTTCGGGAAATAAAAAGCGTTAAGAGGTTTTAACATTTGAAATTGATAAAGGCTTTTTTGATAATAAATTAATTGGCATATAAAAATGCCTATAAAAGATTACATTATATATGATTCATTCTCTACATTTGTATTTGTTTTTTTATTTTTCAATTTAAACTCAGAGATGAATATGCCTAAGCCTATAATTTTTCTTTTTTCACTTGTTTTAATCTCCAATTCTTTATTTGCTCAAAATTTCGAAATTGGACTAACCCTTGGCTTCAACTCTTACAGTGGCGATATTGATGTTGCTAACAGCCAAATCCTACCCTCGTCTCGACCTGCTATCGGACTGGTCGGTAAATACCGACTTACAGACAACTTCGTACTGAGGGGGCATGTTTTAAGAGGCAAATTAGGAGCTTCTGAAAAAAATCATCCCGAAACATGGCGGCAGCAGCGGGGTTTTTCTTTTACATCTAAAATGACAGAATTGGCTGCGGTTTTGGAATGGACTTTTTATACTAAAGGAAATTGGACGGCCTATGCTTTTGGGGGATTAGGAGCCACGTTTTTCAATCCGAATACGGACTACAATGAACCGAATCCATATGTCTATTCGGATATTAATGTCGATTCAAAAGCCAATTACAAAAAAGTAACACCTATCATACCGCTGGGATTTGGATTGAAATATCAACTACCCAGAAATTTCAATGTGTCATTGGACATCGGTTATCGCAAAACATTCACAGACTACTTGGATGGCATTTCGAAACTGGGCAATCCTAAACGTCCGGATGGATATGTGTTTTCGGGTCTAACACTTACTAAAGCTTTTGGTGGTGGTAAAAATGCCGCAAATCGCGGATTCAAACAAGGTAGTGGCGATTGTCCGAAGTTTTAAGTTTTTGCTTGTTAGATTTACATAAGTGTCGGAATGGCTTTTGAGTCGCTCCGACACTTTGCTTTTTACGTTTTTTATTAATTTTTTAGAATTTTCATACGTTCTTTTATAAAATAACTGAAAAAACGCTATTATTGCAAAAAGAAAACGCACATCTACTATGACATTACATTTTCCGAACGATTTTTTTTGGGGTACTTCGACTGCTGCCGCTCAGATTGAAACAGCTTCAAACCATAATTGGAAAGGCTTACGTTCTCGGGACGGAAATATATTTGACCGAACAAGTGACCACGACAAACGCCGTGATGAAGATGTTGAACATATTGCACGGTTCGGAACTGTATATCGGTGTGGGGTGGATTGGGCACGTTTACAAACCGAACCATTTGGTAATTTTCACCAAGATGTCGTTGTTGAATATCAGCATTTCTTCAAAAAACTACAAGCTAAAGGCATCAAAATCATGTTTGTGTTGCATCATTTTACCCATCCGATGTGGTTTGAAAAAAATGGTGGCTGGCTATATGAAGAAAATATAGGTTTTTTCTCTGATTATGTCAAACAGTGCATCCATCATTTTGGAAAACATGTCAGTTATTGGAATACTTTCAATGAGCCGAATGTTTATGCCCTATGTGGATATTTAATGGGTAATTTTCCACCCCATATAAAAAGTTACCGCAAAGCCAATGAGGTGCTACAAAATATGAGCATCGCACATGAGACGGTTTTTACGATGTTAAAAGTGTACAATAAAAAAATCCCCGTTGGTATTTCTCTCAATACCGCCGATTTTAAGGCAAAAAATATTTTAGGGGTAATTGCCGCAAAATTTAGTGATTGGTGGTTTATCTCTCATGCCGCAAGTTTTTTTGAAACCTGCGATTTTTGGGGATTGAGCTATTACGCTCAAATTCTTTTCGACCCTCGCCCCATTTCTGAGGTGCATAGTCCCGGTAAATTGGATAAATTAGGTATCCAACACGACAAAATGTGGGCGTACAAACCCCAAGGGCTGCTCGATATATTGCGGCGTTTTCATAAAAAGTATCAAAAACATATTATTATCACTGAAAACGGCGTTTGCACAGACAATGACCAATTTAGAATTCAAGCTATTAAAGATTATTTAACGGTCATTCAAACGGCTATCAAAGAAGGTATCTATATCGAAGGTTATATTCATTGGTCAACTTTTGACAATTTTGAATGGGATTTAGGACCCACTTATCATTTCGGACTCATGCGCGTAGATTTAGAGACAAAAGATAGAATCGATACCGAAGCTGCCCGCTTTTATGAACAAATTACAAAAACAAATACTATAGAGGTATAAATGTGCGGCTTGTTCAATCTATATACAACATCATGCAGCTTATTTTGGCTTGAATCATATCGTTTGGCTGATTTTTGAGAATCAGTAACAGATTGATTGGGTTTGGAAAGGTTGTTGGTCGTCGTTTTGCGTTTTGTCGGCGTTTTAGGTTTCAAGTTATTCCTTTCACCAGGAAGTGTGGTCATGGCGGGAGTTGATGAAAGCGCAGCTACTATCAAAATGAAGATAGTAAAAAGTCCTTTAAAAATGAGCATATCGTGTAAAGTTTTAGTCTAAAAAAAGATTTATAAAGAGAAACCAAAAATCAAACCATATCATTAAAATAAAAATTAAAAACTGGCGACTTAGCTTGATTTAGCAAAAATTGCCATTTTTAGGTTATTTATTAAATAAAATATATTTTCTATTTCTTAAGTTCTAATTGTTTTTTCAACCCTTTTTTTTCTAAAAGGTGGGAAAGAGTGAATCCTAAAGACGGAAAAAAGTTGCCGATTTTAGCAATTATGCCACGACCTTGTGGTATTAATATCTCTGTTTGTTTTTTATTCAACGCCCTTTCAAATACGGCGTATTCGATATCTTTAACAGTCAAATGCCTATTACCCGAAAAGGTCAGAGCCGCCGCTTGATAGTCTAATTGCAAAACGAGCATTTGAGTATCTACTAAATCAGGACATATGACAGAAATATTAATACCTTTTGAGCGCAACTCAGGAACAATGGAGAGTGTGAATCCACGCACTGCATGTTTGGATGCAGAGTAAACCGATAAACCGTGTATAGGTGCAACACCTGCCAGCGAAGCAACATTGATTATATGGCCATTCCCCTGTTTTATCATCATACTGGCGGCGTATTTTGTGCCGTACATAATGCCCTTCGTATTCACATCTATTTGAAAATCAATACTTTGTAAAGATATTTCTTCTATAAAACCGGGAGTAATAACACCTGCATTGTTGATACAAATGTCTAACCGAGAAAAATTATCCTGAATTTTAGTCATCACATTCTGCCAATCGCTTAGCTGTGTGACATCTAATTTTTCAATTAACACCCCCTCAGTATCCCAATCTTTTAACTCATCTTTTAGCTTGTCAATATCTATATCGGTCGCTATAACTCTATAATTTCGCTTATAAAATTGTTCGGCTAAATGGCGACCGATTCCATTCGCACAACCTGTTATAAGTACTACTTTGGGTTGATAATTCATTTATAGATTTTTGATTGCATCAAATAATCCATCACCGAGTCAGAAACAAGATATTGAATGGACTTACCTTCGGTGAGGCATTTACGAATATAGGTAGCGGAAATTTCCATCAAAGGGGCGTCAAAAAGATGGACTCGAGGAGATTGAGCAAACTCTCCCAATTCGTATTGCGGTCGTTTATAGACATATATATCATATCCTTTCAGTAACAGTTCGTAATTTTTCCATTTATTGAGCGTTGCGAGATTATCGCTACCCATTATGAGGGCAAATTGGTGTTGAGGATACTTCTCTGTGAGGTAAGTAAGTGTATCTATTGTGTAGGAAGGTTTCGGCAATTTAAATTCGATGTCGCTTGCGCGCAACAAAGCGTTATCATCAATAGCCAATTTAACCATATTCAGCCTGTCGCGATCACGCGCGAGAGTGCTTTTATGCTTTAATGGATTTTGTGGACTGACAATTAACCACACTTGTTGCAAATCGGTTTGCGTTGCCATATAGTTGGCAATGATTAAATGCCCAATATGTACCGGATTAAAAGAGCCGAAAAACAAGCCTATTTTCATTATTTATTGCACAACCCGAGTTGGTTTTTGATTGACACGTCCTTTGTTTTCGTCCGGCACAACATCGTTGATGAGCCATTGCCCATTATTTCGAATCAGGAAATATTTGAAAGCCGAGGCGCCATCTTCATATTTGATGGTGCATTTACAAGTCGCTGTTTCGTTAGCTTCCTCAACACATTTCAAATTTTGAATGTCCGAATGTGTATCCTGTGCTTGTTCGATACTATTTGATTCTTCTAAAGCTTTTACAAACTCCAATTCGGGTCCAAAACTAATCATCCTTGCAAAAGCAAATTGATTTTTATTGATTGCTTCTTCCCATGCACGAACAACATTTTCAGGCGTATTAGGCAACTCTATTTTTACAGCTAAAGACGAAGGGGCATTTTGAGTTATCGTGGTTTTTTCGGCTTTATTGCAAGATAGTGAGGCTAATATTATCGAGGTTAATACTGTTTTTCTCATGTAAAAAAATAAAATTAATGGTATAGGTGATTTCTACCGTAAAGGTACAACTTTTCCTTTTTTTGATAAAGAGTATGGCAATAATTATGCTCAAAAAGTAAAAAATATACCCTTTTTATATTATTTTACTCCCAAATATTCTGTTTTGTCATTTTGATATAATTTATTTTACTTGCTGCTTATCACAGCATTGCCAATAGCACAGTCTAAACACCGTTTTTTTTCACAATATGCCGTTTTCAAATGAATCAAAGCTTGAGTACGGTGCGCTGATTCTAATTGAATACCCAGCTTTTGCCACTCTTGGGTAATAGTATTTTTTTCAGGTTGGATTTTTCGGAGAAAATCGAAAGCCCGTTCAATATATTTGTCTTCTTTTTTAAAGCTGCCATAATAAAATAAAAAAGGAATCACCACATTGATAAGCATCAAGCGTACGGTATCTTTGCCTAAGGTTTTTGTGATGGATACTGAGGGGGTATCAAAAACATAATGGGTTTGCCAATACTCACTCACTTTCACTTCAAACAACTTTTGGATGTCTACTATTTCTTCTATATCAATAATTTTGGAAAATAAATGCGAAGATTGATGAATCAATTGAGCCAATTGAGCTAATCGGATTGTTGGAAAATTAGCGGGTCGAAGTCTCGCAAATTTCCACGATACGGAGTTAATGGGCGTAAGATGGTGTTTATGTCGCAAAAATTGATATTCTTTTTTCAAAGCAGTAGGATAAGCATCCTCAAACATTGGTTCCAGCAACCCCGCCTGCCCATATAACAAGGCTTCAATCTGAAAAAGTTGGTTTTTATGCTTGGATAATATAATATTGGGTAGCAATCGAGCCAACCACTCCATGGGTTCAGTGTTTTCTTTTAGACCAAAATAGCGCGCTGTAAATTGGTAAAAAGTTTCTTCCCAATCGTTCATATTTCGCTCTAAAGCAACGGCAATTTCAGCAGTTTTCCGCTCTAATCGCTCTATCAATACCCGCTCAAAACAGGCATTTTTCACTAAATCCGATACCTGATATAAGTGGTGTTGGCAGGGAATCCAATGTTCATTATTCAACAATGCCCAATATTTTTTATAAATGCCTTCGGGAATGCGGTTTTTGAGCTCAAGACATTTCACCCTCTCCGGATACCCTTCATTATTGTAAAAAACAGGCTCATCGTTGTCATAAACTACATGTAAAACGACATTATTGTATGCAACATCGTTTTGATGCCCATGCAATAACCAATCCGATGATTTCAGATGCATCTCAACATTGCCCGCCCACATCAAGTCGTTGATATGCACACGAGCATTCAGGAAATCGGGGCCAGCATTCGTATTGTATTCACCGAAGTCGAGTATTTCAAGAGATTCTCCGTCAGTGGTTTCTAATTGAGACATATTGAAACGACGGGTTCTCCACAAGTAATGTAGGAAGTTTTCGTGCATGGTATGTTAATTTTTGTTTGAGGTATAAAAATAAAAAAATATTACAAATGGCATCCTTTATTCGTACTTTTTTCTCTCAAAAATTTTAAAAGTATAGTCCCATTCGTTTTTTTCGTCCTTAGCATGTTTTTCTTCTGAAATCAAATGCCATTGATCGGAGTTGATTTCAGGAAAAAAAACTGACCCCTCAGTATTCAGGTTCACTTCAGTCAGATATAATTTATCCAATAAATGCATCGTTTGTTTATAAATATCACCGCCTCCGATAATAAAAACCTCCTCCTCACCATTGTTTTCGGCTATTCTTAACCCCTCTTCAACCGAATGCACAACCACGCAACCAGAAACGATATAGAACGGATTGCGTGTCACAACAATATTTGTTCGTTTGGGTAATGGTCTTCCAATACTTTCATAGCAATTTCGCCCCATGATAATATGGTGGTTCAAAGTCGTTTTTTTGAAATACGCGAAATCCGCCGGCAAATACCAAGGTATTTCATTATCTTTTCCAATCACCCCATTGTGGGCAGTAGCAACTATGGCAGATAGTATCATTATTATTATTCAAATCTTATTATTCTAAAACAACTTCTCCAAAAGCAAATTTCTTTTCTTTCGCACCAAATGCGCCTAATTGCGCCCTAATTCGGCGGGCAAAATTCGCCATTTTTTCCCTTTCGCCAATAGGCATATTCAATGAATTTTCACTGTTTTCAAAAGGCGAAACCGGTAGAGCATAATAACGGGTTTTTCCTTTTTCGCGAGGCGTATATCTCAAAATGGGTATATAGAAATAGTCTTCAATGGATGTCTGGTTGTGCTCTTTTTTGATATTCACTTCAAAAACTATCCCCCCCTCAGTATGGACGAAAGGTTGAGAGGATATAAAATTGCCCAGAGAGTACGCAGTTAAATAATTGTAAGGTTTTCCAGCAATCACAACAGCTTCATTTTTAATGGGTTGCACCACATGTGGATGTGAGCCTATCACCAAATCGCACCCCCAATTGTGCATCATTTTCGCTAAAACTCTTTGGTTGCTATCTTCATCCAGCTGATGTTCTTCGCCCCAGTGCAAGAAGGAAATAATAAAATCCGCCTTCATTCGCTTGGCTTTTTGAATATCTCTTTTCACGACTTCCATATCCAATCGGTTCACCACGGATGGTGCCGGTGTGTTTAGACCGTTAGTATGGTGGGTATAATTAAGTAAAGCAATTTTAAACCCGTTTTTGTAAATAATTAAAGGATATAATAATTGCTTATGCGCCTCATTTTTAAATGTTCCGGTATGGACAAAACCTTCATTCCGGATGGCATTGAGTGTATGATTCAAGCCTTTCAAACCGCCATCCAATGAATGGTTATTGGAAGTGACCAAAACATCAAAGCCATTTTTTTTCAAAGCCTCGGCTAATTGTTCTGGGCTGCGGAAATTAGGATACCCCGTATAAGGCGGTTCATCTATAAGAGTACATTCGAGATTGCCTATAACAAGGTCGGATTGTTCAAAAATGGGTCGAATATAGCGAAAACAGTGGTCATAACTGTATTCGTTTTCGCCTATTTGGGCGGATTCAATCTGAACCAGTTGCGACATAATATCACCCGCAAACATCATGCGGAGCTTTTGAGGCAAGGGCGCAGTTTTTTTTTCCTCTGTTTTAGGGGTAGATACAGTGATTTTATCGATTTTATTACCACCTGACAGGAAAAGAAGAGTTGAAATTAGTAAAAGGAGTCTTGTTAGCATCATAGATTGTTCTGTGTTGGTTTTTACTTGTTCAAAAGTATTGATTTTTGCGGAAAAATCAAAATTTGAATCCAATTAAGCCCAAACTTTACATCCCTCTGTGCAGTTAGTGCAAATATCTATCTGATTGCGCCCTTTGAGGATGGCTTTTCGAAAACGGCTGTAGGAGCCATTTCGCCACACTTCTTTGAACGTACTTTGCTTCAAATCACCCAAGCGGTGTTCGGCATCTTTATCAAAACAACAAGGCACCACAAGCCCATCCCACGTAATGACGCACGAATGCCAAAGCTTCCAACAATGATTAACGAGCGCATTTTTGAAAACCCATTTGCCATCGGGGTTTTGTTTATAACGGGCATATTTATCAATGGTGGGTATCAAGTCATTGCCATTTTCATATTCGTACACCTGCGCTGTTTTGAGTTTGACCTCATCTACCCCGATTTCTTCCGCTAATTTATAGATTTCAGGAATCTGGTGCTCATTGGGTTTGACCACTAAAAACTGAAAAATGATATGGGGCGTTTTGGAGTTCATCTGCTTTTTCCATTTCACTATGTTATGTGCACCACGCAATACATTTTCCAATTTTCCTTCTTTTCTATAACTTTCATAAGTATCCTGAGTGGTTCCGTCCACCGAAATAATGAGCCTATCCAAGCCACTTTCGATGGTTTTTTGAGCATTTTTATCGTTCAAAAAATGACCATTCGTGCTGGTAATGGTATAAATGCCTTTGTCGTGGGCATATTTTACCATATCTAAAAAGTTTGGATTGATATATGGCTCACCTTGAAAATAAAAAATAAGATACATTAGATTTTGATGCAATTCATCTATCGTTTTGCGAAAAAAATCTTCTTTCAGGTTGCCGGTTGGGCGCGTAAAAGCCCTCAAGCCGCTTGGGCATTCGGGACATCTTAAATTACAAGCAGTGGTTGGTTCGAGAGAAACCGTAAAAGGCATGCCCCATTGGACAGGGAGGCGCGTCCATTTCGTTAAAAAATAGGATAAAAAGACTTTATAGGCGTTCCAAACGCGACGAAAAGTGAGTTTTGATATAAAATTCAGGGTATCAGTTTTATATAATTTCATGTTGCGGATTGATAGACTCGTTCAAAACGGTTGAAAAAAAATGATCTTTGAACGGTGCTAATGATTATTTTTTTTCACAAATCATGACAAAAGCAGGCGGAATATTGAGGGCAACAAAGTTAATATCGATATTGCCAAATATTTTTTTATACATTCTTTTTATCATCGTAGAATAATGAAACTGAATATATAAACCTTTCTTTTTCAAAGCTTTAAAGCAACCTCTGACTATGGCATAAGATAATTCATCCGATAAAGCCACAAATGGAATGGCAGAAATAACATAATCTACTTCTTTTATACCCAATTGGAGCATATAATCGCCCAGTTTTTCGGCAGAGTCTTCAATGAGCACAAACCTTTCGTCATGGATTTCTCTGAGCATTTCACAAAATTGAGGATTGATTTCGAAACACAAAAGTCGAGCATTGAATTGTAAATTTTTCAAAATCTCGAAAGTCATGACACCATCACCGGCTCCCAATTCAACTACCACTTTAGCTTGCGAAAAATCAATAGGTTTTAACATCTCTCTTACAAGAAATTTTGAACTTCTGACGACTGCCCCAGTAGTCCGCAAGTTGCGTATGCTCTCTTTCAAAAATGATAGTGTTGTTTTCACTAAAGCCTGATTTAGTTTTTTTGATTACGAGCCTGTTCAATAGGCTTAAAGTCTGATTCTAATACAAAGATACTGAGGGGGGGGCTTTCATGTTGATAAAATTTTAAAAATTCACAAAATACCTATCAACAAGTTTAAAATGCTGTGTTTAAGGTTTTTTCTTAGACGCTAAATAATTGAGTAAATCTGTATATCGGTTGGCAAATCGTTTTGCTTCATCTTCCATTATCCGAATCCCATCTACATACGGCACCACCCATGCATCGCGGACACCTTCTTTTACCAGTTCCATTTTCAATTTATCAGCGGAAATAAAATCTTTTGTTAAACCTACTGAATATTTATAAATGCCTTCAATGCCCACCGCTTCCATCATCGCTTCAGGGTATTTGCTGAACAATTCGGTATCAAAAATTCGTTTGGTAGTTTGAATCTGAATTTTATAGCTTAATCCTTTGAGATGAATATTGATTTTGTCTCCTGCCGGTTCAATCATAAACTGTGAAACAATAGGCATATCATATTGTATCTTAACAGGCTCAGTGGTGATTTTAGCAATGTGCATATCAACCCGCCTATTCAATTTTTCGCCCGTTGGATTCGGAGAGCCGTCTAAAAAAGCCTTTGCTATGGGATAATTCGCTCCTACAGATTTTATGGAGATATTGTCGCTGCGAAGACCGTTGTCAATCAGGAATTTAGCAATTTTTTCTGCCCGCTTCATTCCGAAATAAAGATCAAAAGAGGCCTTTTCGCCTTCATTGCTATTCACAATCAGTATCACTTTAAGGGCTGAATATTGTTTGATTTCATTAGCCAGTTTTCTCAGTTGGTTCAAATTATCAGCTCTCAGTATATCGTCATCACTATCATAAAAAATGGGCGATACCGTGAGAGAAACGAATTTAGCGGCGTTTGAGGCATTGGAATTAGCCGCTTCAGAATTTTTTGCTTGCTGTACTAAATGAAAACTAATGGGTTCAGATGTATTTTGATCTTGTTGAAAATTTTTAAACAAAGCCGTGTAGATATCACGCTGACCGAATCCGACATCGCGTCGATCTGAGCTAAAATAAGCTTTCATCCCATCGCCAGTCAGCCTGAAATAAGTGTCGTCGCCCGCTGAATTGATGGGAATTCCGAGGTTTTGAGGATGCATAAAACGCAAACTATCGTCATTAAAAGTGGATTTAAAAACGTCGAAACCACCGATTGATTTAGTGGAATTGGAGGAATAATAAATAGTTCTACCGTCTTTGGCTAAAAAGGGGGTTATTTCATCAAAAGGAGTATTGATAGGCGAACCCAAATTTTTTGCGGGTAACCACTTTTGGTCCGAAAAAACTGAATAATATAAATCCGAACCACCATGACCGCCAGCTCTTCGGCTTGAAAAAATCAGAATAGAATCGTTGAAAAAAAACAGTGAATTATCGCCATCCGCTGCATTCAAAGGACTTTGGAATTGAGGCGGCAAACTGCGAACATCGCTGCCAACCTTAAAAGTATCAACCAAAATTTCGCCACTGAATTGAGATAAACCTCTGAAAAAATACATTGTTTTACCTTCATTGGCAAAATCAAGCAATACTTCATGACGAGCCGTGTTGATAAGACCATTTTCAAGGTGTTGAGGGACTATCCAATCGCCACCTTCGAAATAAGTAAAATAGATGTCGCTCACGTATTTGCCGTTTTTCATATCGGCTAAACCTTCTTCATTGCGCATGCCGCCTTCAGAATCTTCTCTGGAAGCGGAAAAATATATTTTATCATCATCATTTGGGCTTTGAATAGGATCGAATTCATCGTGTAAAGAGTTCACATTTTCGCCCAAATTTTCAACCAATGCCAACTCAGTTTGAAGAATGATTTTTAAACCAGAAAAACACCGTTTAATGTCAGCTACTATGGCTCTTCGTTTGGGGTCATCACCTTTTGTTTTTCTTAAGAATTCTTTATAAGCTTTTACGGCACTTTTAAAATCTAAATTGGCGTGAAAAATTTTACCTAAATAGAGCCATACTGAGGGGTCGGTTTTTTTATCGTCAGAAAGAGCGGAGAGCATCTCTTTAGCTAAAGGCAATTGGTTAGAGTAATAAGCTGAAATTCCTAATGCCCGCATCACTTGTTTATCATCGTTTTTTTGTCTTTGATAATTTTGTAAAAGGACAAGAGCCTGATTGTATTTACCGGCATTAAACAGCTCTAATGCATCATTTTTCAATTTTGATAAAGGCTGTGCTTTCAGAGAAACAAAGATGCAAATCGGTAATAAGAGTGTAAAAATAATTCTCACTTTCATAGTTTAAGAAATGTTCAACAGGTAATTATGCCGGGGATTCCTGTAAAATTTTGAGATTCAATTAGAAATGTCCGCTTTTAAAAAAAGCGAACAAAGTTAACAAGCATTTCTGATAAATAATAAAAAAATTGCCATTCAATGAACTTGAATGGCAATCATTATATTGTATGTTAACGAACTTTATACCGTTCTGGTTGCATCAAATTGCT
This sequence comes from Saprospiraceae bacterium, assembly GCA_031424115.1. Lineage (GTDB taxonomy): Bacteria > Bacteroidota > Bacteroidia > Chitinophagales > Saprospiraceae > JAAFJT01. Next base: position 33,326 of record JANPGW010000108.1, read on the forward strand.
CCAAATAATCAGCTACTCGACGTAAAAATGAGCCACCCAGTGAGCCATCTACTACTCGGTGGTCATAACTGAGCGATAAAAACATCATTTGACGGACAGCAATGACATCACCGAATTCTGTTTCCAAGACTGCAGGCTTCTTTTTAATAACACCCACGGCCAGAATAGCCACTTGCGGTTGATTGATGATGGGTGTACCCATCACATTGCCGAAACCACCCACATTGGTTAAGGTAAAAGTACCACCTTGTACCTCATCTGGTTTCAGTTGGTTGATTCTCGCTCGATTGGCTAAATCGTTGACTTGTTTGGTCAATCCAATCAAGTTGAGCATATCGGCGCCTTTGATCACAGGGACAATCAAATTGCCATTGGGCATTGCTGTTGCCATCCCGATATTCAAATCTTTCTTAACAATGATTTTGCTGCCCTCTACCGAAGAATTAACCAAGGGAAAATCGCGCAATGCTTTACAAACTGCTTCAATAAAAATGGGTGTAAAAGTGATATTTTCACCGTATTTTTTTTGAAATTCCCCTTTTATTTTATTGCGCCAATTCACCATATTGGTCACGTCCGCTTCAACAAATGAGGTAACATGCGGTGAAGTTTGCTTAGACATTACCATATGATCGGCAATGAGTTTGCGCATCCTGTCCATCTCAATAATCTCGACATTCCCGGAAATGCTGATCGCCGGTTGAATATACTGAGGGGTAGGTTTTAAGGCTTCTTTCGGTTGTGACGGCGCTTGTACTGTTAAAGCAGCGGGGGCTTTTGACCTATTTTGAACATAATCCAAAACATCGGATTTGGTCACTCGTCCACCCTGACCGCTGCCCGGCAAAGCATCCAATTCAGCCACACTGATATTTTCTTCTTTTGCGATGGTTCGAACAAGAGGCGAGTAAAAACGGTTGCTATCACTTGGTTTAGGCAAATCTTCAACAATAGTAGTCTCGTGAACTACAACAGGGGCATTCGCAATACCCTTTTCACCATTACTAACAACGGCAGCCTGAGTGGAGTGATGAATCATTTCGGCGCTGGCAGGCGGCTGAGTGGTACTTGGTGCCATCTGAACGGTTTCGCCAACCTCCGTGGATATAATAGCAATAGTTTGACCAATAGGCACTACACTATTTTCTTCGAAGAGGATCTGAGTGATAACACCGGCCGCAGGCGAGGGCACTTCAGAATCTACTTTATCCGTTGCAATTTCGAGGATGGTTTCTTCCTCCTCAACACGGTCTCCAACTTTTTTCTTCCAAGCCAGAATAGTTGCCTCCGTTATACTTTCGCCCAATTTGGGCATTACGAGTTCTACTTGAGCCATTTCTTATTTTTGAAAACTTAAATTAAAATTTGGTTTATATTTGATTGATTATCAACTCTTTATAGAAATATTCATAAAGATTGGGCTTTAAGGCATTTTTTTATTCAAAATTTTTCAAAAGCAAAATGCCGATATACCACTAAAAATTTTGGCAAAGTTACACTTTTTCTTTTTGCAATAAAAATTTTCTGATAAGGTTTAAACCACAATTGGCGGCATATTCAATGTTTTTGAGTCGCCCTCTATCTATCCCTAATTTGGTCGTTATCACCCGCTCCTTGTTGCCTACTGCCAGCCAAACGGTTCCCACCGGTTTTTCGGGCGTCCCTCCACCGGGGCCAGCAACGCCGGAAACAGCTACGGCAATATCCACTCGCATGCGGTCAACCGCACCCTGAACCATTTCTTTGACGCAATTTTCGCTGACTGCCCCTTCACTATTCAAGACTTCCGATGAGACCCCCAACAATTTTTCTTTCAAATCATAAGAATAAGCGATAATACTGCCTTCAAAATACTGAGAACTACCCGCCACGCTTGTCAGCAAATGCGCCAAATAACCACCGGTACAACTCTCAGCAGAACCGATTTTCAATCCGTGGTCAAGCAGCATTCTACCGATGACTTGGGGCATCGTGTCATCGTCGTAACCCGCAACGGCATAGCAGACAATATCTTCCATTTCAGCTTTCAAAGCATCCACCTGTTTGTTCAAAAAAGTTTCATCATCTCCCCGCGCAGTCAAACGAAGGCGAACAGTACCCAACGACGGCAGATAAGCTAATTTCACGTTTTCGGGCAATTTATTCTCGAAAGCAGCGAGTTTTTCGGCAAGCATGGTTTCTCCTTCACCGGCTGTGAGGACTGTCCGATGTACAATCGGCGACATGGGAAAAGAGTCCTTTAATCGAGGCAGCACGCGTTCTTGCATCAGATGTTGCATTTCGTAAGGTACACCAGGCATAGAAACCAATACTTTTTTGCCGTGCCCAAACCACATACCCGGGGCAAGTCCTTTATCATTGTTTAAAATAAGAGCATCGGAAGGCATGAAACAGCTATTTTTGTTCAAATCGCCAACTTCCCGATTGATGCGCTTAAAAAACCGTTCCATCCGATTAAAAGTCTCCTGATGCCAAACCATTTGCATTCCAAAATAATCAGCAATAGCTTTTTTGGTTATATCATCTTTAGTGGCACCCAGCCCGCCGGTCATTAACACTAAGTCGGCTTGGTGAAGAGCGTAATCAATAGCATTCACAATTTCGGCCTGTACATCGCCGACGCTCAATTTTCCAATAATTTGGATACCTTGCAAGTTGAGTTGCTGCGCCATCCAAGCGGAATTAGTATCTGTAATTTGTCCGATGAGAATTTCATCGCCGACTGTGAGAATGTATGCGGTCATAAAGTGTAAATATTTAAAATGGAAAGGTAAAACGAATAAATAAAAGAAGCAGAATTAAATGTTAATTGATGAAAATGAAGAAGGTCATTTTTGGATATAATATTCGGCAGATTTGGGGGTGAATTTCACATTGCGAACAAAACCGGGCAGATGGGAAAGAATAATAGTTACAGTATTGTTTGCGGAATTTAAAGCAACTCCTTTTAAATCTACTTCTGCCACAAAATTTGAAGAGTTTAATTGCGCATAATGGCTTAGAGCGACTGTACAATCCAATTTTATTTTATTGGGAAAAATGGTCAATTGTTCCGGCGCATTTTTAACAACTATAGGGATAAACAAAGATTTTTCAGTGAACTGTTCCGCAGTGATGATTGCCTCTGTTTCTTGGATGTCATAACGGAGGATAGGATGTGGTAACAAACGCACTTTTTTAATGATTTTTTCTTTCAGATTATCAAAAACTAAAGTATCAGTTCGGATAGCTTTTATTTTTTCAATTAAGTTTTTGGGGCCAGATATAGTTACTTCTGATGGTTTCAATTGAATGTCTTCGGCTAAATCAAATCCTTCTTCGAAATGAATATTCATAACCGGTTCAATCTTGACTTTTTTTGAGATAGCATCTTCAATTTCCAAGCCGATGATATCGGGGTTGATAGTCACGATTTCGGAAAAGGTATTTTGGACAAAAGCATTCCGCAAAGAAAACATTTGCATTGAATCAGGTGAAAGATCCAAGCGCACCTCATTATTGGAGCGACCAGATAAAATATCCCAACCTGTTCCCCGAACGGTCACGAAAGCATACTGAGGGGGTATGCTACTCAAAGTTTTCCCTTCGGGCAAATTGTAATAAATGCTGATTTGGATGTTTTTCACAAAAGACATGGACAGTTTATTCAACAACCAAAAACAAAGAGCTATGCCGATGCAAGTCATCAGCACAGCTCTATCCTTTGTCCAAAACTGTCGAAATTTATCCGTTAGTTTCATCTTTTAGACTTGAAGCAAAAGTTTCAGTCATTTCTTTTGAAATAGAATTTTTAGTCACTCGAATAAAAATACCGTTTGCAACTTGTAAAGTCACGACTGAACCTTCTATTTTATTAATTTTACCAATCATGCCGCTTGCCGTAACGACTTCTTTCCCTTTTTCAAGTGAATCAGCAAATACATTTTGCTCTTTTTGACGCTTTTGCTGGGGGCGAATCATAAAAAAATAAAAAACGACTATAATCATCAGAATCGGTAGAACACCACCGAGAGCTCCGCCGACGCCGCCGGCTTGTAAAAAAAATGCGCTCATAGTTAAATTGTATTACAGAACCTTAGTTCAGTTAAAAAATATGAATTAAAGATGATTGGATTTAAAAAATGAATCTTGTTGAAAGGAAATTAGACAAATCTTCATTGATAATTTCATTCAAAAGCTCCTTATTTTCAGCAGTTTGTTTTGTGGCAACTATCGTCCGGATAGAAAAACTGCGCAAAGCGTCAAAAACCGAAAGCGTGCCCTGTGCCGAATCTTTCCGACCGGTAAAAGGGAAAGAATCGGGTCCTCGCTGACATTGAGCATTGATATTCACCCTTGATACTTGATTCACTAAATGGTCAATCAGATGTGCAATTTCGTCGGCATCCGTTCCAAAAATAGAGACTTGCTGCCCATGATTGGAATGAATCAAATATTCAATCGGTTCTTTTATTTTATCAAAAGGCAAAACGGGAATCAAAGGACCGAATTGCTCTTCCTCGTACATCCGCATTTTGTCATTCACCGGATAAACAATCGCCGGATGAACAAAAGACAAACATTGTGTCCCCCCTTCAGTATTGACCACTTTTGCCCCGTATCCGATGGCTTCGTTGATAACATCCGCCAAATATTGAGGCTTTTCAGGTTCGGCCACGGGTGTGATATTCACTCCTTTTTCCCATGGCATACCAAATTTCAAAGCTGAAACAGCCGCACTGAGTTTTTCTAAAAATACGTCGGCAATACTTGAATGTACAAAAACGATTTTTAAAGCCGTACAACGCTGTCCGTTGAAAGACAATGAACCCAAAAGAACTTCTTTAACGGCTGAATCAATATCGGCATTGCGCAAAACAATAGCCGCGTTTTTGGCATCCAACCCTAAAACAGAGCGCAAACGGTTCACTTTGGGGTGCATTTTCTGCAATTTATCCGCCATCTTGCTGGATCCTATCAGGGTCAAGCAATCTACTTTTCCCGAAGTCATCAAAGGAGGCACAACAGTACTTCCTCGCCCATAGAGAAAATTGATAACCCCTTTAGGAAAGCACTTTTTATAGGCTTCTTGAAAAATATTGTGCAATAAAATGCCCTGACGTGGCGGTTTGAACATGACCACATTGCCCATAATCAAAGCTGGAATCAACATGGTGTAAGTCTCATTCAATGGATAATTGAAGGGTCCCATGCATAAAACCACGCCTAACGGCGACCGGCGAATCTGACCGATAATACCTTGTTCTATCTTAAAACCGTTGCTTTCGCGATCCAATTTTTTCAATTCGTCAATCGTGGCATAAATATAATCAACTGTCCGGTCAAATTCTTTTTCGGCATCGGGTAAACTTTTGCCAATTTCCCACATCAAGAGTTTAACAACTTGGCTGCGATAGGTCACCATCATTTTGGTGAATTCTTCCACACATTTAATACGGTCTTCAACCCCCATCGTGGGCCACTTGCCGCGACCATAATCATAGGCTTTGACCGCTGAATCCAAAGCTTCATGTGCTTCTTTTTCTCCAATGAGTGGATAACTACCCAGTAGTTTGGGTTTCATCTCCTCCCCTTCCCGAATGAAAATAGGTGAATAGACTTCCTGAACAGGCCCTTCCCAATGGACGATTTTGCCATCCAAAAGATAGTCCCTTTGGTGGATAGGCGTAGTGATATCCCATTCTTTCGGAATATCGTTAGCCGTCGGAAAAAGGCTTTTAAGTTTCTGAGAAATTTCCATAATGCGTTGATTTCTAATTGGTTACAAAATTAATTTAAAAATTGAGGCTATTGGTTAGGCATTAATGGAACACAATTATTTTTTGGGATTGACAAACCCTTTAATGACGACTTCCGTTTCGGAGGGAAAAGTATTGGCAATAACAGTTATTTTTTTTATTTGAATATCTTGTTTGCCATGAGTATCAAATGATACATCAATTTTATCACTGCCACCCGCCGGTATAGGATTTCGATTCCATTCAGGAACAGTACAACCGCATGTTGTGCGAACATCTGAGATTAAAAGAGTTTGATTTCCTTTATTTTTAAATGTAAAAGTATGCTTAATAAGCACCCCTTCAGTAACATCGCCGAAAGCAAATTCCGTTTCGTCGAAAATTATCTTGGCAATGTTGACGGTATCTAAGGGCTTGTCTGCACTGATAGGCATCCTTACAATATCTGCATTGCTTGTTTTGCCGTCAATTCTGACCTCTTCCAAGCCGTTGTCTTTTTTACCTTCACTTTGATTGCAAGCATTCAAAAAAAGGGATAAACACAAAAAACTGATAATTACTCTCATTTGTATTTAATATTGATCGCGGCAAAGGTAGTTTTTTATGCGTTTTTATCGAAAAAAAAAGAAGATTATTTAAATGAGTGGCTTTAGGGAGTACGCTCATAAAGTAAAAGCGTCCCGAATATTTCAGGACGCTTTTAATAGGGGAGATAAAATCTGCGTTAATTTACCGGGTAGAAAGGAAAAAATGACGCATTCGTAGGGATTTCATTTGTTTTGATAGAGTATGTCAAGTAATCACGCAGCAGGTTTCAATTTTAATATTTCACCAAACTGTATATCGTTGATTTTCAAATAATTATCATCATTAAGTAATTGCATGACGGCAAAAGCATTGCTCTCATTTAGTGAAAGTTTCATCTGTTCCAAGAGGTAAATTGATCGACTTAAGCTTTCGAGATGAACAAAAAACTGTTCATTCTCAGTGTTATCAATTGATAAGTCAGACATTGAAGGAATATCAGAATTAGCATCACTGTTATGCATTCCTTTAACTTCAATAGATCTGAATTGATCTAAAATCCTTCGGGTTTTCAATTCAATGAAATCGATTTTAGAATCTATTATCCCATACACGTACTCTAAAATCGGCACATACTCTCCCAACTGTGAGCCGAATTTTGATTTTGTTACTAGACCGTTCATACTACAAGTGTTTTATGATGTTAAAAAATGAACACGTCTTGGTTTTCTCATTCACTAAAAGCAAGATTTCGTTTAATAAAAATTTGATATCAAGCTTCATTGATAAAACAACAAATGAAAAAAATAATATTTCAACTATTTGTTAAAACTATTAAGTTTTCTTCTTGAATTGATAGTATGTTATGGGAATTTTGCTGTTGTGAGTGCATTAAAAAAAGTAACGCTCTCATGCGAAAATAAAATGAAGTTCGTGGGAATTTAAGTTAGTTGTGTGTTTCATTTAATTGTTGTAAATAATCCAATAACTATGCCAAATTAAAATATTCAAACAATTAATCTGTATAAAGTATTGTTTTCATGGTTATAAAGTATTTAAATATACAAATATGTTTTTAAATCAATAAGTGACGTGTCATTAAATAAAGGTAGATATATTCTTCAATTTTGTTGGAATTAACAAAGTAAAATATCTCTTTAAATTTTTAGTTCTAATACTTACTTTTTGTGTCCGGTAAGAAGTTATAATATTGGGACTATCAGATTTTCGTTATAAATTAAAGCAAATTTAATCATATATTAAAAACAATTTAATTTTTGTATTTTTGCACTTGTTTTTGAATAATTATATTAAAAACCTAACCATGAAAAAGAAGATAGCCCAATTATTGATGGCATTTTTGACACTCTCCCCTGTTATACTGCGTTGTCAAGATAACCCAAAACTCATAACTCCCACCGATTTTCAAATTCATATCAAAAAAGCGCAACAACCTATCAAATTGGACGGCGAACTCAATGAGATGGATTGGCAAAATGCAGAAATAGCCGCCGGATTTCAGGTGCATTATCCTCAAAATGGCATGCCGGCTCGTTTCAAAACGGAAGCTAAAGTGACCTATGACGACCAATTCCTGTACATAGCTTTTTCTTGTCAGGATTCCGGCAAACATATCATCCAAACGCTGAAAAGAGATGTGGATTATTTTGAATCGGATGGGGTGAGTGTAGTTATTGATCCCACCGGGCAACAAATTAATGGTTTTATGTTCGGCGTGAGTCCAGAAGGTGTACAATCAGAAGCATTGATTACCGATGATGTTGCTTTTGAATGGGACAATAAATGGTTTGCAGAAGCCCGATATTCAGCTGAAAGCTGGACAGCTGAAATGGCTATACCGTTCAAAACACTTCGTTACGATGCCTCAAGAACAAGTTGGAAAATCAATTTTATCCGCAACGACTTGAATAGAGGACAATATTATACATGGACAAAGATACCACCGCAGTTCGACGGTATTTCACTCGCTTATACGGGAACACTCAATTGGGATAACAATCCGCCGCTTGAAAAATCTAATATTGCGTTGGTTCCCTACACAAGTGGGTCATTGTCAAAAGATTATGAAAACAAAAGCCATACTGAGGGGGTGCCTCATGTAGGTTTAGATGCAAAAATTGCGCTAACGTCTTCCTTGAATTTGGACGCAACGCTTAATCCTGATTTCTCTCAAATTGAGGTGGATGAACAAGTAACGAATTTAACCCGTTTTGATATATTTTATCCCGAAAAACGTACTTTTTTCTTAGAAAATAGTGATGTATTAGGTTCTTTTGGGATTCCGCCCGCCCGCCCTTTTTTCTCCCGCACGATTGGATTAAATGAAAATGCACAACCAGTACCTATCTTGTATGGTCTGCGTTTGAGCGGTAATCTTACCAATAAGGTGCGCATCAATGTTTTTAATATGCATACGAAGGAAAAAGGGAATAATTTAGGACAAAATTTTACAGCAGCGGCTGTGCAAAGGTCATGGGGGCGTTCATACATGAAATTAGGTTTTTTGAATAAACAGGGCTTTAATAAATTAGAGCCTTCAAAAACCGATTACGGAAGGAATGCTTTGTTTTCGGGTTTATTTGTGTCTAAGGATAACCGATTGATGGCTTGGAGTGAAGCCCAACATTCGTTTAAGCATAATATTCAAACTAAAAACAATGCTTTTTCGACGGGATTTATGTGGCAAGATAAAAAATGGGACTTTTTACAGGATTTTCTGACTATTGGAGCCAATTATTATGCGGATATGGGTTTTATCAACCGCATTGAAAATTATGATGCTTTGAGAGATACCGTCATTCGCTTAGGATTTAAGCAAAATTATAACGAGCTCAATTATTACGTCAGACCGCAAAAGAGGCGCATTACATTGCATCAATTGGGAGTAGAAAATTTCATGGTTTTCAATACCGATAATAGTTTGAATGAATGGTTTGACCGTTTTCGGTATTTTATGACTTTTAGAAATACGAGTGAATTGAAACTGAGATTTGATGTAACAACCGAAAATCTGCCATTCCCGTATAGTTTTTCGGAAGATTTTGCTCTCCTTCAACCGCAAAAATACCGCTATTATTACGGGACACTTCAATACAATTCGGATCGGCGAAAAGTTTTTTCGTGGGACATCCGAACTCTGACAGGAAAATTTTATAATGGTAATCGGACAAGTTTGCAAGGAGGAATTGCGTATCGGGCACAACCTTGGGGCAATTTCTCCATTAAGTTTGATTGGAATAGTGTTTCACTTTTAGATAAAGAGGCTCAAATGGCGACTACCTCATTTCTAATTTTCAGCCCCAAAACGGAATTTAATTTCAGCCGAACCATGTCTTGGACTACGTGGTTTCAATTCAATACACAAGCGAATAACATCAATATCAACAGCCGTTTTCAATGGCGCTATAAACCCATGTCTGACCTATTTGTAGTCTATACCGATAATTATTTCGCTCGCGAAGAAGCTTTTGGTATAGAACGATTCAGACCTTTTCAGGTAAAAAACCGTGCATTGGTTTTTAAATTGTCTTATTGGCTCAACATATAAAGGGTTTTGGGTTTTGGGGATTGGGGATTGGGATTGGGACATGCCCGACTGAAATATTTTTTTTAAAAACAAATGGCACTGTTTACGACAGTGCCATTTGTTTTTAAAATATTTGCCTTAGTCTTATTTTAGTACTGTAATGTTGCCTTTTGAGAAAAAAGCTTCTCCTTTTTTACAAGTGCCTTTTACATAATAACCATATACATCCGGTGCAACTGGCTTACCATTAAATGTGCCGTCCCAGCCGTTTTCAAGGCTTGTAGAATAAAATACCCGCTCACCCCAACGGTTATAAATAGCGAACTCTAACTCTTTCAAATAATCGCCTCTGACAAACATTTTATCATTCAAACCATCGCCATTTGGTGAAAAAGCTCGAGGAATGAAAATATAGGGTTCCTGACAGAGTGGTATATCCACATTGATGATAACGGAAGAAGTGTCCGAACAACCGAATGCATCAGTTACTTCCACTATATAAGTTGTCGTTTGTTTAGGGGTTGCAGTTGTTGTTGCGGAAGTGGTACTGACGATATCCGTTGCTGGAGTCCATTTGTAGGTATATCCTGTACCAGTAGGTTCTGCGTTCAAAGTTATTTGGTCATCGACGTAAATATAATTAGCACTTGTTTTAGCATTAGCCACAACTTCATGAGATTTTACGGCGATATTGTCAGCAAGTGAACATCCATATTGATTTTTGAATTGAACAGCTAAAGTGCCATCAGCCGAAGCTTTAATAGTTGGATTAAGAACTGTATTCGAGCCGTCAATGAGCGTAGCCGGAGTCCATATTGCAGTTAAGACATCAGGAGTCTGGTTTGTAACTGTAATCTGTTTACCCACCCCTTTACAAACATCAAATGTTGTAGCATAGGTTACTTTAATCGCAAAATTATTGACAATGACGCTGTCACTGGCAATGCAACCATTAGCATCGGTTGCTCTGACATAGTAAATATTGCTTCTATCATTAGGGGTTACACTAAAATTAGCACCGGTATTGAGGGGTACAAAATTTCTATTAGTTGACCATTCTATTTTAGAAGCGTTGCTTGATGCCGCCAAGTTTAAGGCATTGGCGTTACAAACGATAGAATCGTTGCTTGCCGTCAATGAAACTGCTGATCCATTTCTGATTGGCACTTTCAAACGAACAGTATCTAAACAAGCTAATTTAGGTATTAATGTAACCGTTACTTCACCTCCTTGACCATAGGTATAGGTAGGATTAGTTTGATTAGAACCCGCAGCTGGGTTTGTAGGGTCACCAAAAACCCATCCGTATAAATCGGCAATAGGGTTCGTGTTGGTGAATGAAATTTTACGTGTATCACAATCTTGTTTGAAAGAAATATCGGATGATTTTAAGGCAGATTTATCAATCGAATTAACGATGACCGAATCTTTAACGGTACAGCCCAAACTGTTTGTTATATCCACATATGCCACATTGCGACCTAAAGCGGTAGGTATGACAGTTGGATTAGCAGTTGATGCACCTGCTGTAACAATGCTGCTTGGCGTCCAGCTATAAGTTACCGGGAAATTAGGATTGTTATTTTTAGCTAAAACAGAAATGCCGCTATTTTGGCAAGTCAAAGCCGTATCTTGTACATCTACTTTCAAAGTGTTCAAATTAAACACTTGGCGCGATGTATCAGAGCACCCCTCAATACTTGTGGTGATCAAACGCGCTTCACCACTCACACCACCAAAAATAGTGGTTGGATTTTGGTCAGTTGACGTGCGGTTATCACTGAAAAGCCATTTATAAGTAGCGCCGACAGTTGAACCGGTAGAAGTGTTCGCAAAGGCATAGGATATGCTATCACATTTACTGTTATTCACTGTTGGTGTTGCTATAAAAGAAGATTTTATACCTCCTTTATCTGCAATAGTTGCGGTTTGTGTCGTTTGACAACCGTTGGCATCTGTGATAGTAAAATTATAATTACCCCCCGCTAAGTTCTCACTGTTGTTGCCACCAGACCATTTGACGGTATAAGGAGCTGTTCCACCGGCATAGGCAAAAACGACTTTACCATTATTTTGACCGCAAGAAGCGTCGGTAACTGTTGGTGTCGCAGCAATAACAAGATTAGTGGTGTTTAC
>JANPGW010000109.1:0-12667 GCA_031424115.1 Saprospiraceae bacterium
ACTTCGACCACGCGAATCGGTAATTCTCCTAATTGCGCAACGGTTTCTTTTTTCAAACTATCCGCAATCACAATTATTTCGTATAAACTTGCCGGATAACGCTGTTGCAAAGCCGCTTTGGCGGTCTCTACAATAACACCATCTTCTTTATATGCCGGAATAAAAACGGCTATTCGACGCCATTTTTTAGCGGCTTTTACCGATTTGTTTTTATAAAAAACCCCGGCTAACGAAAAAGTAAATTGATACATAGCACCCCAAGCGAGGTAAGCCAATAGTAAACCGTTGAGCAATTGTAAGAATATCATTTGTGAGTTTTTAAATGGTTATATGTTAATGAGTTAGATAGTAGCTATTCTGAATCATATTGTGGGGCGAGGAATATTAATGGTATCCCCATGCCCATAATGATGCCCGTGGGCATTTGACTATATACCTGATTGCCGTAACTGGCCATCATAATGCCGCACATGCCGCAATAGAGCCCCGAAATTTTGATGCGCAGCGCAGGGTCCCGTAAGTTCCAGACCACCACACCCCCTTTTCCGATAAAAAATCCGAACATGAATAGGTGCAAGCTAATGCCTATGATACCCGTTTCTGCCCAAACTTTTACATAATAGCTATCGGTAGCTGTATTGGCTAAAAGGCTGTAGGGATTGAATCGAGCACCCCAAAAGCCCGCTGCTCCAATCCCACCACCTAAAGGACGAGATTCCAAATAACGCCCGAAGGTTTTTTGATTGCGAAGCCGCACTTGAAAGGATTCGTCTTCGGGGTTTAATGCTGTCCGAAAACGGCGGACTTGTTCAACGCCTTGAAAAGCGAAAGTGTATTTTAAAGTATAAAAAATGGAACCAATGACGATAAATCCGAGGGTCAAAATCTTAAAATTTCGGCTGATAACTAAATACATAATGCCACCAATAGCCGGAACAGCCAATGCCCCACGAGTGCCTGATATGGCGAAACCGATGAACGTAATCAACGCCGCCACGCCATAAAAAATCTTGTCTTTTTTGGGAACGTCACCTACCGCTATCAGTCCACATACGAGTGCGACCATAGCCTGAGAAGCACCAAATTGACCCGCATCGCTGTAAAAAGAGAAAACCCGTAAAACGCCGGCTAACATGTGCGTAAAAGCAAATCCATCCACGTATAGCCAGCGATATTCAGCCGCATCCACCCCGAATATCATTTGGCGAAGCCCCCAAGCAGTACCGATGAGCGATAATATAACCATCCATTTGAGAAAAATATCCAAATATTTGGCTTTGTCGAACAGAACAAACACAAGCCCAAAAAGCAACAATTGATAAAAACCGGCCCCGCGCATAGCATAAAACCAACACAAAAAGCCATTGGATTCAGGATTGACGATTTCTAAAATTACTAAACCGTACCAAATCAGTGTAATGCGGAAAACATTGTTGTTAAGCCCTTTCCAATTCACTTTTTTGACACTGAAAGCTAAAGCCAGCCATGATATGAAAAGAAAAATATCCATCATCAAACCCCATGGCGCATCCATGTAGCGAGCCAGTCCCGAAGAAAAAAAACCAACCAATACAGATGCCCACAAACCTACTTGCGCATTGCTGAAAAACCAAGCCAAGCCAAAAACGACAAATGGTAAGCCCATCAAAGCGATGCCGGTCGTCAAGCCACCTTTTCCTATCAATAAGCCGACTAACAGTGCTGAGGCAATGATGGAAATACCGATGAAAAATCGGCGGATGTATTGAAAGCGAATGTCAGTTTCGATATGCATGGGAATTGTCTCTTCTTATTTAAGACCAAATTTGACACATATTATAGTGCATTGTGCGATATTTTCGGAGTTTGGTCATAACTGAGGGGTTTTTGGTAGCTATTGCCCAACAATTGAAAATGATTGGTAGATGGGGGCTCTCACGATCGATTTTACAACATTTTCTGTAAAAACCTTGAAACCGACCAATTCCCGAAGTTTTCTGACCAAAAACCGAAAAACTACTGAGGGGGGGCAAAAGCCTGCCCATATTTGCATCATCGATTCAATACTTACATTTTTTTATAATTTTTAACCATTTTACAAAAGCCTAAAATAGACAATGCAAAAGCCAACAATTTTTATCGTTGATGACTCACCAATGATGACTCAGTTCTTAACCATTTTTTTTGAAAAAAAATACCAAGTTGTCGCTTATCACAACCCACTTGAAGCCATCGAGGATATTAAGAATGGTGCTTCGCCGGATGCGGTAGTGACGGATTTTGACATGCCGGAGTTGAGCGGTTTAGATTTTATTAAAAGAACTCGCCAAGCGGCTTGTAGTGCACCCATCATAGTCGTGAGTGGTATGAAGGAGAGCAAATATCGGTTGAATTGCCTTGAAGCTGGTGCCTGTGATTTTATGGCAAAACCTTTTCATCCGGCAGAATTGGATATCCGTATTCAGAAACAGTTAGTGAAGGAAGAAGCGCCGGTTCTCAACATGAAACCCTCTTTTATTGGTAAAATGGCACGGGTAGCCGCTATTTTTTAATCCCACCTAAAAGAAATATTATGCAAATAAATAAAAAAACGTACGATTATGTGAAACGCGGTATTGATATTTCAGCCGCTTTGACAGCCTTGTTGCTTTTGAGTCCTTTGCTCATCATTGTTGCCATTTTAATTCGATTAGAAAGTAAAGGCGCCGTTTTTTACAAGTCCAAAAGAGTTGGTCAACATTACAAGGTTTTTGATTTTTATAAATTTCGTTCCATGCGAACGGATGCTGACAAGTTGTTAGCGCAAATGCAGCACTTAAATCAATATGAAACTAAAGAAAACGCTGAAGTCAAAGAAGCCCTTCCAATCAATGACCGAAATATGGAAGAGTTATTCAGTGATGAAGGATGGGTAAGTGAAGAAAAGTGGCTGGCAAAGCAAGAAAACGCTCAACCTTTTTTGAAAATCACCAACGACCCGCGCATCACACGCATCGGCAAATTTATCCGCAGCACCAGTATTGATGAATTACCACAACTCATTAATGTACTCAAAGGAGACATGTCGCTGGTGGGTAATCGCCCGCTACCCGTTTACGAAGCGGAGTATCTGACTACCGACGAAGCCATTTCTCGTTTTGCTGCTCCCGCCGGCATTACCGGCTTGTGGCAAGTCACCGAGCGTGGCAAAGCAGGCGTGAGTGCCGATAGCCGAAAGCAGTTGGACGTTGAATATGCGAAACGTTATTCTTTTAAGCTGGATGTATGGATTTTATTTAAAACGCCGTTGGCGGCGTTGCAGCAGGAAAATGTATGAGCTTTTAATTCAATCAAATATACACATTAACATTAATTCAATCTCTAAATTATATAAAAAAAAAACAGTGAAGAAAATATTCTTTTTAGCCTTGGTGGTTTTAGCCTCTTGCAAACCTTTCGACATTCCGGAACAAGCCGAAAACATGGTAGATGTTGCCGATAAATCTATCGATCAACTGGAAATTCCCGATGGTTTTACTTTTAAGACCACTACAAAAACGCACATCACGTTAAAAGCGCGAGATAATTCCGGCAAAATACTGTCTGAGATTCCTTTCGAAATTTTTATCCAGCAGAATACGGCTGACAGTGCTTTTTTACTTTCCGGACGTACCGATACTGAGGGGGTGTTCGAAACCGATTTGGAACTCAGCCCCGAGGTCAAATACATCATAGCTAATACATCCTACATCGGTTTACCCGGTACACAAAAGATAGTGGTTAATTCCGACCGCCTTAATCTGACTATTGGTGAAAACAATGACCTGACTAAACCTCGGTTGTTTGTGAATACACCGGCATCGGGTCTTTCAACGCGCGGAGTAGAGGTAGCTGCTTATACATACATGGGGCAATACGATGCCAACGGTGTGCCTAAATACCTTTTACCCAAAGGGGATGTTGTGAGTCAAGACATTTTAAATATTGTAAACGCCAGTTTGCCGGAAGGCTCATCCCTCAGTAAATCGCACCCCGAATACTTAGCCTCAACGGTGAAAGCAAATATCAGGTTGATTGAACGGGCTGCGGTATGGGTGACTTTCGTACACGAAGGCGCCGGCTATCGCAACGCATTGGGGTATTATACTTACCCTACTAATAAACCGCCCACTACAGTTGATGATATTCAAAACCTGAATGTTATCTTCCCCAATGCTTCTTTTCATGGCAGTGGCGGAGGTTTACGAACCGGCGACAAGGTATTGCTCGACACATTTGATGCCGGTACAACGGTGGCTTGGTTTGTTGTACCCGACGGTTGGAATCCATCAACGCAAAAAGTGAGTAATACGCTCTATAATCGGCATTATTCTGATAAAAACCTCAACACCTTTACTTCAGAAGCTTATCGAAACCACGTTGTCACCTTAGTGGATCCTTCAAGAGAACTCTTCCTTGTAGGCTTCGAAGATCTTGACCGTCCTGGCGGTGACCAAGATTTTAATGACGCTGTTTTTTATGCCACCGTCTCTTCTTTCCGAGCCGTTCAAACAACCGGTATGGCTCAAACCACGGATTATGCTAAAGATACGGACGGTGACGGTGTGCCTGACAGCAAGGATTTTGCTCCTGAAGACCCCAACGTGGCTTTTAGCAGTCATTATCCCGCTATCAATCAAGACGGAACTTTGGCCTTCGAAGATATGTTTCCGAAAAAAGGGGATTATGACATGAATGATTTAGTCGCGGATTATCATATTGAAGAATGGATGAATGCCGCCAATAAAATTACAAAAATAAAATTCAAGTTGAATCTTCGGGCAACGGGTGCGGGCTATCGCAATGGATTTGGGATTGAGTTGCCTATTGCTGCGGGCAAAATTCAGGATGTGCAAGGCTGTAAAATCAAAGACACCTATATTAAGCGCAACGCTAATGGTACGGAAGCCGGGCAATCAAAAGCCGTTATTATAGCATTTGATAATGGTTATACCTTATTGTCCGCGCCTGATGGTGGTTTTGTTAATACTGAAAAAGAGAAAATTAAGATTCCATCGTACCTCTTTGAATTTATTGTAAACTTAAAAACACCGGTTACCCGCGCAGAATTGGGTAATGCACCCTACAATCCGTTTATTATTGTCAATCGAGAAAGGGGGAAAGAAGTACATTTAGCGGGCAAAACGCCTACCGACTTAGCAGATTTGAGCCTCTTTCAAACGGGTGATGATGACACGGGCACAGGACAAAGATATTATCAAACAAAGCGTAAACTTCCATGGGCTATCAATTTGCCAACGAGTTTTAAATATCCGATTGAAAAAATGCCTATTAATAAAGCTTATTTGAAATTTAATGTTTGGGCGGAAAGTGGCGGACATGCTTTTGCCGATTGGTTCAACACTACCATAGGCTACCGCAATGCCGAAAAACTCTATTGATAAAAGGTCTCTTCTTTTATAATTTATGTAAAACCGATGCTCTTGAAAAAAAAGCATCGGTTTTTTTCATTTTTATAAAAACCTTAAAAACTACCAAAAAGCCTTTCAATACTACCAAAAATCGAAAAATCCCACAATCAGTGGCATTTATAGGGCATTTTTGAACCGAAGAAAAAGAAGAAAAAAAGAGACCCATGACCATTTTGCAATTTATCCAAAATCGCTTACAACGTCGCCCTACTGAGGGGGGGTATATTGCCCAGATAGACGGCTTACGCTTCATCGCCATATGTGCTGTTGTCCTCCAACACCTGAGCGAGCGTATGTTGCGCCTTTCGACCCACACCATCGAAAAAGATGATTTTACCTTCTTCATCAGTAGAGGCACTATTGGAGTATTTTTATTTTTTGCTATTAGTGGGTTTGTTCTGGCATTGCCTTTTTCTAAAAACAGACCCTCCGAGGTCTCGAGACGGGCTCTCAGTGTAGCCACCCTGAAAGCATTTTACACGCGCCGCTTGGAGCGTATTGAGCCACCTTATTTGATATGGATGTCCTTTTTTGCTCTCGTGTTGGTTGTAAAAGGCGCGTACTCTTTAAGTGAAATACTGCCGCATTGGTTCGCCAGTGTTACTTATACGCACTTTTTGTTTTTCAAGGATTATTCCATTATCAATCCTGTAGCTTGGTCGCTTGAAATCGAGATTCAGTTTTATCTGGTTGCGCCTTTTTTAGCAACGACATATTTCAGTGTCCAAAACAAAACAGTTAGGCGGGTGAGCCTTGTGGTGATAGCCTTGGCATTTATCGTGGTACAATATTCCCTCGGTTGGTTGAGTTTTCCGATGAAAGCAACCCTTTTAGGACGTTTACCCAATTTTTTAGTCGGCTTTTTAATAGCTGATTTTTATTTAAATGAATGGGCAACAACGCAGCCGAATGCCCGTGAGAGCGTTTTCAATAAAAGCTTACTTTGGGATGTTATCGCCATTGCTTCATTTGTTTTGATGTGCTATACTTGGACGGAAGAATTGGTTAAAACGTTGATTTTCAATATCCTGCTTACTTTATTTTTTGTTTCTGCTTTCAAAAGTCGGTTGTTCAGTCATTTTTTATCCCAAAAATGGATTGCTATAACGGGGGGCATGTGCTACACGATTTATTTGATGCATTTGCCCTTACTTGAGGGTTTTATGCGGTTGACGGCTCCTTTGGCTATATCGTCTGTTTATGGGGTTAACTTATTGGTTCAATCTCTGATTGTGTTACCTTTTGTATTCCTGAGTGCCGTCGTGTTTTTTCTTTTATTTGAAAAACCTTTCATGACAAAGCATTGGTATAAAAATATCCAATTGAGTTTGTTTTTTTCCAGTTTGGCGGGCGTCAAAAAGAAAATAACCACCTTATTTTTCTTAGTTATGGTAGCGACCACTGTTCATGCTCAATACAATGATACTACCGAAATCAAAACGCTTAAACTTCGGCCGCTCAATATTTTGATAGAATTAGCCATCCAAAATGCGCCGCAAATTAAAGCCAACCAAATAGAATCTGCTCGTCAGAACCTAACGTGGAAGGTGCAAAAAGGCAGTTTGGCGGATATTTTCACGCTCAGTAGCGCGGCAGTATATGGCAACGGCAGCGCCATTGATGCTAATAGTACGGGCACGAGCACTACCTATATATTAAGTGGTCGTCAAAATTTGAATTTCAATGTCAGCTTTGGCGTGCGGCTGTCGGGAAGCGATTTCACCAATCGCGGCAGAAAAGCGGAAATACAACGTCTTCAGATTGACCACTTGGAGCAAGACCGGATTCTGACTGAACGACAAATAAATGAGCAAGTGTCC
The DNA here is from genome assembly GCA_031424115.1 of Saprospiraceae bacterium. Taxonomy (GTDB): domain Bacteria; phylum Bacteroidota; class Bacteroidia; order Chitinophagales; family Saprospiraceae; genus JAAFJT01. The sequence continues at coordinate 7,250 of JANPGW010000109.1, forward strand.
ATTTTATATACCCAACTGGAACTGGCTATGAAAATTTTGAAACTCAAAACGGATGCCCTTGAAAATCAACGGGTGATATTGACCGTGGCAGAGAAATTTTTTAAGGAAGGCAAATACCAGCCTTCCGAATTTAGCACCGTGCTCACTAAAGTGGATGAAGCGGAAGAATTGTACGAAAAGGCGCGTTCTGAGACGAAAAAGCTGATACTGATATTGAAAAATATTGTCGGCGGGGCTGTTTTAGAAAATTAGAACCAGCTTAATCTGTATGTCACGAATAAAAACAACATAGTCAAATTGAAGTTTTTATCTAACACATAGGCACATAGAGCACATAGTTTTTTTACAAAAAATTAATAATCAATAAATTACGCATAATGCTATGTGTACTATGTGCCTATGTGTTGCAAAAAAAACAACTTGTTTTTTACTCGTTACTATCCCCATAGAAGGGTTTTTATTTAAAAAAAGAAGAGACAACTACAAAAATGAATCTAATTACGTTTTTACGTTTGATAGCCCGCAATCTCAGATGGCTTCTATTGATGGCAATTATCACGGCCTCGGTGGTTTTTCACCTCACCAAAGATACCCCTAAAGTCTATGAATCATTTGCCACTATCAACACGGGTTTGGTGTCAGGTTATAGCCTTGAAGCCAATAGTGGTAAAAAAATAGATTTCGGTTACGCCAATTACGAGATGGAAAACATCATGAGCATAGCTAAAAGTCGAGCCACGCAAGAAGAAGTAGCTGAGCGCTTATTAGCCAATGCTTTGATGCAAGTGAAACCTTCTATCGAGATCATTGAGGCTTCGGCTTTCAACGATTTGAAAAAAGACATCCCTCAAAATATTCGCAATCAAGTGGTCGATAATCTGTCATTTGAAAAAACATTGGCGAACGTCCAAGCTTGGAACAAACGCTTGGATGATAACCAAATTAAAACCATTTTAGGTGGTAAAAACCCTTATTTTGGTATAGAGCATATTCAAAGCTTGGTCATCAAAAGAGAAGATAAAAACAGCGATGCCATTCGCATGATTTATAGTACGAATGATCCCGCCATTTGCCGGAATACATTGGTGACTTTAATAGAGGTTTTTCAAGCAAAATATCGAAGTATTAAAGATGGACAATCTGCCGACGTGGTTGATTTTTTTGATAAAGCTACTCAAGAAGCGGCAGGGACTTTGAATCACCGAGAAGATAATATGCTCGCTTTTATGGAGCAAAACAAAATTATCAACTACTACGAGCAGACCCGTTTTATCGCCGCCAAAAAGGAAGATTTGGATGAGATGTATTTTAAAGAAACCATGCAACTGGCAGCCGCAGATTCTGCCCGCCGAAGCCTTGAAGACCAATTGTCAAAATACGTGAATCTTCCGACTATCAATCAGAGTATTTTAAAACAACGGGAGAATCTTTCAAAAGTCTCGTCTCGGTTAGCCAATCTCGAAATCAGTTCATTTGATGAAATCTCGGAAGAACCGGCAGAAGATCAGGATATTCGTCAACTGCATAAACAAACGGAAAGCATCAAAAAAGAGTTGCGAAAACAAGCGGATGCCACATATTCAACCATTCACACGCCGGAAGGCGGAGAGATAAAAAACATATTGAGTTTGTGGCTCAACCACACCGTGGAGGTAGAGCAAAGTTTGGCTCGACTGACGGTTTTCAAAGGTAGAAAAGTAGAATTTGACCGTTTATATGGCAAGTTTGCGCCCTGGGGCTCCAGCATAAAACGATTGGAACGCAGTTTGGATGTTGCCGAAAAAGCCTATCTCGAAAACTTACACAGTTTCAATCAGGCGCGCTTGCACCGTTACAATACTTTGATGACAGCCAATTTGAGTGTTATAGACACGCCGCTTTACCCCGATAAACCCAAACCTTCCAGTCGGGGAATGCTCATTGCGGTAGGTTTTTTAGTGGGTTTTATATTGCCCTTAGCGGTCATATTAGCCTTGTACCTACTTGACAGTTCTTTGCGCACTCTTGAAAGAGCCGCCGAAGTTATTGGTTTGGAGGTTTCAGCCGCGTTCCCTAAGCTGCCTTTAAAGTGGCAATCACACGCTTCTATTGACTACGTGGCAACGATGCGCCGAGCGACCAACCAGCTTTTGCAAAGCATCAATATCATATTACACGAACAGGGAAAGTCCAAAACAGACCCCCTCAGTATAGCAGTTGTGAGTACCAGAAGTGGGGAAGGTAAAACGATGATAATGGAGCGATTGAGCAGCCATTTTAAAAGGAACAACCTTGATAATGTGGCATTCAATGAATTGCCGCCGTTGCTTTCAGAAGATTACTCATCGGATATGTTAGGCGAACCAGACATCATTTTGCTCGTGTGCCATGCCGATAGTACTTGGAATAATGCCGATAAAAAAGCCATCGCGGCTATTTCAAAAATGGCACAAAAACCCTGTCATTTGGTATTGAATGGCGTCAAGATTGACCATTTAGAATCCAGTTTAGGTGAAATTCCGAAAAAGCGCAGCCGTATGCGCCGATGGTTTAAGCAAGTCATATCCATGAATTTGACAAAATCATCCAAAAAACGAGCCGCCCAAGACGAAACTCTATAATTTTTTAACAATTTAAACACAATTGGAAATGACTGCAAATTTGCCCATTGAATTACTCAACCAAAGCATGATTTATGCTGAAAACAATTTCATAGATGATAAAGCCAAACATTTACACGTGGACAAGGCTTTTATCCGTCAAAATTTTGATTTAAACGGCAAAAAAATACTGGATTTTGGTTCCGGAATGGGCGGCATGAGCCTTTGGTACGCTCAAAATTGGGATTGTCAGGTGTATGGCGTGGACATTGACGGGCAACACGTTGCCATTGCTAATGCTTTAAAAGAGAAACATCACGCTTATAACACCGTTTTTGAAAAACGCGACATTACCCGTCAGCCGCTACCGGCGGAGATGAACGGCACTTTTGACGTTATTTTTATGAATGATGTCGCCGAACATATTCCGTATCCGGTTTTAGATAAAATATTCAGTGAGTTTTACCGCTTGCTAAGTCCTAAAGGGCGCATTTTTGTCAGCTATCCGCCGTGGCAAAGTCCTTATGCCTCACACGTGACGCGGGTGACGCACTTGCCGTGGTGTCAGTTTTTACCCCAAAAATTGTTGCTCAAATGGATTGAAAAAAAGAATGTCAAAATCAGCGGAGAACATGAAAGTGACCTTTTGGAAGCCTACAAAGGCTTGAATCATCTCACGCATGATAAATTGATGGACGTGACGGAAAAAGCCGGTTTCCGCGTTAGAAGACGATTGAGCCATAGCCTTATCCGCAAGTTGCCGATACTGAGGGGTATCAATCCAAACGTATTCCCGTTAAAATATTTGGTTTCAAAAGAAATTGTTGTACTGATTCGATGATTCGTTACTCGTTACTCCGTTATTCGTTTGTCACATCTGACTAAAGAATAACGGAGTAACGAGTAACGAGTAACGAGTAACGAATTAACGATTATGGACATTATCTGCCTCGCTTTTCCCGCTTGGGAAGGCAATTATCTGAAATCCACCGTGCAATTGATGAAGGAAATGGCGCTCAGCCACCGCGTCTTGTACGTAGATTATGCCTACACCTGGAAAGATTTTTTTCAGAGCATGCTGGGCAAAGGCTTTGCTTCTTGGCGCCGCATGATTGGTTGGGAACCGCGTTTGCGGGAACTCACCGTTGAAAACGGTGCAACACTGCATGTTTTGACTTTACCGCCGATTTTACCGACCAATTTTATCACCAATGCTTTTGTATTTGATACAATGAACTATATCAATGCGTATTTTATGAAGAAAATCATTCATCAAGCGCAGTTAAAATTGAATATGGAAACCCCCTCAGTAGTCAATGCTTTTAACCCTTTTTTTGGGGTGCATCTGGCTGGGCAATTGGGCGAGAAGCAATTGATTTACTATTGCTATGATGAAATCGGCGCCGCCACTTGGGCAAAACAACACGGCGCAAGACTCGAAAAGCATTTTCTCAAAATGGTAGATAGGGTAGTGGTGACATCACAAGGGCTTTTTAACAAAAAATCTAAACAGCATCCCAATTGTCATTTGGTAAAAAACGGGGTAGATTTTGACTTATTCGCTTCGCCACATCCGCAACCGATTCAAAAACTCGTTGTATTGTCACCGCACTATGCTAAAACTATTGGTTATCTCGGTTCGGTTGACGAGCGATTGGATTATAATTTGATAGAAAACGTCGTCCAAGCGACCCCTCAGTATCAATACCTTTTCGTGGGTCGCGTTACCCAAGCCGAATATCAAAAGCGATTACAACAATATCCGAACGTTGTTTTAATCGGTGCGCAACCGCCGATAGTCTTGCCGACTTGGGTGCAACAATTTGACGTGTGTTGGATTCCTTTCATTAAAAATGAATTGACTGCCGGTATTTATCCCTTAAAAATCAATGAATATTTGGCCGCCGGAAAGCCTGTCGTGTCCACCCGTTTTTCAGATTTGACGGATTTTGAATCGGTGATTTCGATTGCTGAAAACGCCGAAGATATGTGCCACTGTTTTAAATTAAATTATCAAAATGCCGCCAAAAGGCAAGATTTTGCCGCCAAAAATGCGTGGCGTGCACGTGCACAAGACTTGTTGGCGCTGATGCAGCCGAATAGAGTGTACGAAATTTCGTGAGAGAGGAAAGGGCTTCAGCCACGCACCCAATAATTTTAAGGTGATTGGCTAAAGCCCATACGGCTATTATCCAAAGTTCTCCACGCTAAAGCGATGGAGTTATTCAATATCGAGGATTTTAAACACTTCCTTTACTGCTTAATAAACTTAGCGGTATATCTATTGTTGTAATCCTCCGCACTCAAAATGTAAACACCCGGTTGAAAGTCCGCTATGTCCAATGAAAATTCAGAACCCTTTAAAGGGGTATATTGACCAGTCATCACCACTTGACCCTGAGCATTAAAAACCACGTACCGAGCAGATTGTACTGAGGGGGGCATTTTGACGTTGATGGTATTATCTGAAATGGTCGGATAAACGCTCATAACATTCCCCGGACTTTTAGAACTGACCAGCGGTTGTGCCGGTGGTGGGCTATAGAGCAATTCATGGGCTCCAATATCGAAATTCGCACCTTGCGGACGGGCAGTACCCAACCTATCTGTTGTGATGCCCTGTGCAGACATATTAACTCCCCAATCTACAATAGCAGATGTGGCTGACAAGGTATAGGCGGTCGTATCCGAAAACAAACTTAATTTTTGAGGAATAAAAAAGCTGGGAGAAGCGGTGTAAGGTGTCCGCAAAGCGTAATTTTTAACACTATCTATGCTTTGCTGAGCCGCTCCCAATATTTGAAATCCCCAATAGGGCCCTATAATGACATTGTTTTTA
>JANPGW010000110.1:0-3038 GCA_031424115.1 Saprospiraceae bacterium
TTTAGCATTAAATGCTTTTTCATTTTCACGCCAAATCTGACCCGAACGGTGTGCCATTTCAGCGTATATTTTATCAGCATACACGGAGCGAATCACCCTCGACTCATCGCCTGAACTTGAACGGGAGTTGCCAGCACCCCAAGCATCAATGAGGGTGACTTTATAACCATTTCTGAGGAGCATCAAAGCCGTCCAACCGCCAAATGCGCCTGCGCCTATGACTGCAATATGTTGTTTCATGTAGAATGAGAAATGAAACTTTATTTGTTTTTAATCTACTTTATCTTAAATTTGTAATAAAATATCTGAAAATGCATCAAAAATCAATTGATAAAAACCTATTAAAATCTGTACTAGAGGATATGCTCAAAGAGCGTAATCCAGAGTTACAAGGTTTTTTGGAAGAATTGCTTGCCAAATTTCTTTCATCATCTTCGGATAAAAAAATGCCTTTGAATATGACCGAAATTAGGCATAAATATGCTCTTCAACGAGATGCCTTCCTCCCTCTCCAAGAACTTTTTGAGGATACACCACCTGCTTACGAATTAACCCAACGCCTTTCTAAATAACTTATGGATTTCGTTTTAGATACTAATATCTTAGTCTATTTCATTCGCAATGATGAATATATTCGTCAGCTTGATAGACAGTTTTCCTTATTTTCTGCCGAAAATGCTGCTTTTATTTCAATCGTCTCAGTAGGAGAAATTCGTTCATTAGCTTACCAGTTCGGTTGGGGAGAGAACAAATTAAAGAGAATGAATTATTTTCTACAAGCCCTCCGTCCCTTTCCGATTGATGGGGATGATATAACCGCTTTATACTCAGAATTAGATGCTTATAGCAACGGGCATCATCCAAATCTTAAACTTCCGCCTCGCCAATCTGCCCGAAATATGGGCAAAAATAATTTATGGATTGCTGCGACTACCTCTCTTTTAAATGCAACACTGCTAACATCTGATGATGATTTTTCACATCTTTCTCCTCAGTTTTTTAAAATTGAATTTTTTCAATTTTCGCCAATTTTATAAAATTAAATCCCTGATTTAGTCATTTCACCATTCACTCTACGCCAAATACTGAGGGGGTTACCGTCTTTCAATGCATCTGGTAATAAGTCATTTGAAAAGTTTTGAAAACACAGCGGGCGTACAAAACGCAATATCGCACTTGTTCCTACTGATGTAAAACGAGCATCCGTTGTGGACGGGAAAGGTCCTCCGTGTTGCATAGCGTGAGTCACTTCTACCCCTGTTGGCACATTATTGATAATCAAACGACCACACTTTTCACCGATAGCATCTATCAAAACGGATTGTTTTTTCAAATCCGCGGGCTCTGCCATGAGAGTAGCCGTGAGTTGACCTTCGAGTTTTTCAATGATGCGTTTGAGTTCGCCTTTGTCTTTACATTTTATGACCAATGAAAAAGGACCAAAAACCTCATGGTGCAATGCCTTATTTTTCAAAAAAGTTGCCCCGCTGACCACACCTACTGAGGGGTGTCCATTGATGGCTTTATTAGAATCTGAAATAGTTAAAACTTCTGTTTCAGACTGACTTTCAACATTTTTAACACCTTTTTTATAGGTATTCGCTATGCCTTCGTGGAGCATCGGTGCAGCCGTTTTAGCTTGCATTTTAGATTTAAAACTATCTAAAAAGGCATTAAAACTGTCGCTTTCGATGCCTATTATTAAGCCTGGATTGGTACAGAATTGCCCAACTCCGAGCGTAACGGAATCCGCTAATTGCGTCGCTAATGTCTCGCCCCGTTGAGCCAAAGCATTTTCAAAAAGAATAACCGGATTGACACTACCCATTTCAGAAAAAACCGGAATCGGCTGTTTACGCTTATTCGCAAGGTCAAAAAGAGCTTTTCCACCACCGTAAGAACCCGTAAACGCCACCGCTTTTACGGAAGAGCGTTTTACTAAAAAAGTACCCACTTCTACCCCACCTTCAACATGAGCAAAAACGCCTTCGGGCATTTTGGTACGAGCCGCTGCTTTTTCAATGGCAGACGCCACCAAACGCGAGGTTTCGGGATGTGCAGGGTGTGCTTTTACAATCACAGGACAGCCTGCGGCTAAGGCAGAAGCCGTGTCGCCGCCCGCAGTTGAGAACGCCAAAGGGAAATTACTCGCCCCGAAAACCACCACGGGTCCCATGGGTACGAGCATTTTACGCAAATCCACTTTCGGGATTGGTTGGCGGTCAGGTATAGCGGTGTCGATGATTGCATCTACCCACGAGCCTTCTTCTACATAATCCGCAAACATACGCAGTTGACCAGTTGTACGTCCCCGTTCGCCCATGAATCGAGCGGTAGGTAAGTTGCTTTCGCGACTGGCTGTTTCGATAAGAGTATCGCCGAGGGCTTCAATTTCCTCAGCGATGGCTCTTAAAAAGGCTGCTTTTTGCTTACCTGAAACGTTGCGATAGGTTTTATATGATTGGTTTGATTTTGCGAGAATTGGGTTAATTTCTTTGTTAGTCATGTCTTAATTGAAATTTTTGAATTAAAATTGCAAAGTACTAAAATTTTTAGCGGGACAATATTTCTATTTTTAAATTAAGACCTCGCTCTGGTTACTTTTAAACTTTCAAACTCAAATAATCAGGTAAAACAGGGCGACTCGACAAGCCATCGGTGATAACTTTTGAAATTCGCTCTCTCTCCTCTCCTACCAATGTCAAGCGTGGTGCGCGCACGATTTCGGTGCCAATACCCGTAAATTGTTCGGCTAATTTGATGTATTGAACCAATTTGGCGTGAATATCCAACTCCAAAAGGGGCATAAACCAGCGATAAATAGCCATCGCTTCGTCATAACGACCTGCTTTGACGAGGCGATAGATAGCCACCGTTTCAGCCGGAAATGCACACACTAAGCCCGCTACCCAACCATCTGCACCCATTACGAGTTCTTCCATCGCTAAAGTGTCCACGCCGCATAGGATTTTTAGGCGGTTGCCGAAAGCGTTGCGAATGCGGGTCACATTGGATATATCGCGCGTAGATTCTTTCAC
>JANPGW010000111.1:0-16743 GCA_031424115.1 Saprospiraceae bacterium
GGAAAAAGTTATCCGGGCCTATCTGTCATCAAATTGAATGCATATTAGGCATTCCTTCTGATGCTACGCCCACCATGTCCAAAAGTGGCATCGTTGAAGCAGCCGACGGTTCATACGAGCTACTCCGACAAGCCATTCAAAAATATCCTGACTATTTCCTCATATCGCCCGCTGTTTTCAAATCTTTAAACTATTTTCCACCAGCCATAGCGCAGCGTATTTTAAAAGGCTTCAAAGATGGTGTTGAGCCGAAGAGCTCTTTAATTGCCGAAAAAATGATATAAAAATAGCTATCGCGGAAAGTTTGAGTGAACACTACTGAGGGGTAGTATCTTTGCATGTGTAAATCTTAATTTTTTTATGTTTTAAATTCACAGTCGTGCTTAAACAAAAAAATCATCAAAAAGCCATGGTAGGGTTTCGGATGAACCCTGACTTGCGAGAAGTGCTCGAAGTCGAAGCCCAAGAAAGAGATATGACCTTTTCGGCATATCTTGAAACGCTCATCATCAATAGAGTGCACAATTCAGCAGATATTGATAAACTGAAAGAAAAGGTTTTTGAACTGGAAGCTACCGTGGCTGAACTCCGTCAACAAGGAGCAGAAAAGACTGAAACTGACAACTCCTCGCCACTCGATACACCCGATTTATCTAATCAAATATCGGAAAAGGGTATCGAAAACCGAATGCTCAAACAGCAGAATGCCGAGTTAGTGCTGAAACTCAATCAAGTTTTGAAAGAACGAGATGTCATCATGAAAATGCAAGGCAAGCCGATCCCCCATTGGATGAGTGATGACGGGTATAATTTATTCATACAGATGTTGAATGAACTCCAAAAGCAGTATCCTAAGCACACCCACCAAGAAGTACTTTTATCTGCCGTGAGTTTAGCAAAATTCAACGAAAGCAAGCCGCTGTTTATCATTGCTACTCTGGATAAACTCTGGAAACACAAACCACATTTCTTAACACATATAAAATCAAAAGGAGGTCAACAATGACACGCGAAACATTTTACAAAATCCTTATATGGGGAGGTATTACAATCTTCATCATCTCTCTATACATCTATTTTTTAAACAAGGAAAACAAAAAATTGAAGCAAGAAAATTTGCTCCTTCGGTCGGGAGGTAAACTTCCGGAGGCAAAATAATTCAGTTATCGGACATCATAATCTGAGGATATTGGGCTAATGTAAAAAGGGTTCGAGGCGCATTGCCTCGAACCTCCTTTGTAAACATAAATTTGTCGGGACAACGTTAAAAATATATCCCCTACCCTTTTTTATATCTCCGGTTGTTTTTCCTCCGGAAGTTCCGTTTTCATCTGAGAGGCTTCTATTTGATTTATAAAATTATCCGGACTCACGACTGTCATGTTTTCTCTTTTTTCAAAGCTGATTCGGGCATCACCTGCCATCGCACCGCCTCTTTGAGCAGCATCCTGATTTTCATTTAAGCCTATGGCATCTTCTTTGATGGCCACCTGTCGGGTTGCTTCTTCGCCCAGCATCGTAAAAATCAACTCAAGATTCGTCATGTGGTCGCGTAAGTTTTGCCGCTCCAAACCTTTAAATTTGGCATGTTCGGAAGGTGTCAATCCAAAAGTCGCTTTCGCTATTTCAGCAGTCAAGATAGAGAACTCCTGTCCTTCTTTCACGCCCCTACCCTTCCATTCTTCGGTGAGTTGTTTACGAATGTCAATGGATTTCAAACGGGTATCAATCCATTCGTTGGAATAGCCTTTAGATTTGTATATCTCTCTAATCCGCTCAATGCCTAATTCGGGATTTTCGATTTCTTCTATACGCTCTCTGCCCACTTGTGCCAACCACAGTTTGAACGGCTCAGCTTTTGGGGATGGGATAGACATGATAATGCGCAACATGCCCTCAGTATTAGCGCAATCCGTTGAACGCAATTTACCATCTGCTGCCATAAATTTGAACTTCCGACAAATTGTCGGAAGTTGCTTTTCACGCCTTTTAACCGTAGTCCAATAATCCGACGGGTCTTTACTGTCCGTCAAAACCTCTATTACGTCCACGACTGAGAAATACCATTGGTCATTGTCCCAAATCCTGCGAATCTGTTTCTCTTGAAAAAGGACGATTTTGTTATTTTGTTCCATAGTTAAATGTTGATTGAATAATAGATGTATAATGCTTTTAAAGGTATCTTTATATAAAGATGTCAAGATATAAAGATAAAAACAAACTCATAAAGATAGCCAATCTAATATTCTGACATTCTGCCGGCTATCATCAGCCAGCAGAATATCGAATTTTCGGAGTATGAGGCGTTTTCAATACGGTCTTTGAAAAAGACCAATCTATTCATAAAAAATGGCTCAGAAGTCTATATTTACGGTAGTGGCCTGAATTCAAACAACATCTTTATATAAAGACATAAAGATATAAAGACGATATTTAGCTATTTTCTTAAATCTTTATGCAGTTTGATTGCCTCCATGATGAGGTCGGTAACAGTCAAACCTAATTCGGTCGCGTATATTTTTAATTCTTTTCTGAACTCTGCCGTCGCATTAAAATTAATGATTACCCGCTTAACCGCCACTTCTTTTGTCAAGTTATGACTTTGTTCAATGAAGCGAGGGGGTTCGCCTTTAGCATCAAATTTCGGCGGAACGCCTTTATTATCCGGTTTAATAATTTTAGCCATGTTGGATTAATTTTTAATATCTTCTATTCTATTAACTATATTTTGAATAATTTCATCAATACTCTGGGTGATGGATTTATAAGTCGTTTCGTTCGCCGCCTTACCGATATCGTGGGCTTGCCCAATAGACGTTTTCTCAGGTACTGCACCCGCGAAGAAGTAACCAGCCTCAGTGATATAACGTTTCGCGCTGTTGATTTCATTCACACTCGCACCTACCCGTGATAACAAGATAGCGATTTTTTTAGCGTCAATCCCTTTTCCAACCAACTCATGCGCCAGCCGAATAGTAGGGCGTAAATCATCAAGCGTGACTCCTGTGGGCAAAAGGATAAAATCACTTTGCAGGGCTATATCTAACGACATACGTGTAGCATGAGGCGCACCATCAAAAATAATTAAATCATAATTATTTCGCTGTTTTAAAGCTTCTGCTACGCTGTTGAATTGTTCGACATGAACTAAAGGTTTGTTTTCTTTACTTAGTCGCAAACGATTCCATTCTGTTGCAGTAGCTTGCGATAAATCCATATCGGCAATTTTTACGGTGAATTCATTGCGCGCATACTCAACTGCCAACAATCTTGAAAGGGTGGATTTCCCGACACCTCCTTTTTGAGAAATAATACCAATTACTTGTGCCATAGTTTTTTTAAATTTAAGGCAAAAATAAAAAAAAATTTAAAGGTGCATAAAGATATAAATACATAAAGATATAAAGATTGTAAAAACACCTAACCTTTTAAGTGTTCTTTAGTTTTTATCTTTTCTTATTTTATATTTTAAAGCCGTCTAAAATATTGACTACCAATGAGTTACGAACTGAAAACCGTAGTGAAATATCAAAGAAACCGTAGAAAAATATCCGCAACTCCGAGAAAAATATCAAAGAAACCGTAGAAAAATATCTATAACTCCGAGAAAAATATCAAGAAACCGTAGAAAAATATCAAAATTGCTAATTTGTGGAATCCTTTGATATTTTTCTACGGTTTCCCCCCTTTTAAGACCATAATCAGCAGTTGTGCGAGAGTATCAAGAGCCAAAAACCGTAGAAAAATATCCATATCGTTAATTTTTAATTACAGAGAAGAGCCAAAAACCGTAGAAAAATATCATTTTGAAAAGATTGTTATGGAGGAGAATAGGGTAGAAATCAAAAACCGTAGAAAAATATCAAACCTGTTTTTACGGTTTTCTAATAAACCTTTGTATCTTGTGTCATAAATCTTTTCAACTATGAATTCTGAAATAGCGGTCGTCAAATCCAATAAACTCATAGAAACAGGGTATAAGCTGGGTTCTCGTGAGCAATTTTTCATTTTGTTTCTGATTTCGCGGATTACGCCGCAGGACACAGAGTTTAAGGAATACCGTATTCACTACAAAGACATTGCAAAGTTGATGAACTTTGATGGTCGCCGCAGAGTAGCCAACAAAGACGATGTATTCAAGATGATGAATAACTTGAACACGCAACCTATTCGATTCACCGATGGCGATGAAGATGTGCAGATGGTTTGGATCTCAAAATTGCGGTACAATAAACCCACGCAAGAATTTACTTTCACCTTTGATTCGGAACTTAAAGCTTTCCTTTTACAACTGAAAGAGCATTTTACGTTGTATAACATCAGCAACATCGCCTATTTGAGCGGTCATAGTACCCGTATTTATGAAGTTTTGAAGCGCCATCAGTATAAAAAAACGCCTATTGTTCTGACTATTAAAGATTTGAAATTTTGGCTGCAAATTGAGGATAAATATCCTGAGTACTACGAGTTCAAAAGGTGGGTATTGGAACCGTCAAGGATTGAATTGGAACAATATACGGATATTCGGTTCACTTACACGGAAGCTGAAAAAGAGGGCAAAAAAATATTGAGCCTGCAATTCACGATATATGACAACGAACCTAAAGACAAACCGACCTCATTGAATATTTTGGCGAGCATGAGCGAACGCCTTTCTTTGGGGCAAACCAAAAATCAAGAAACGATAAAAGTTGAGCAAATCAAGCCCAAAAAAACAACGGGCGCAAAAACAGATACGGACAATCTCACTTATGCTCAATTCAAAGCTTTTCAGTTTTTGCAGGATAAGGGCGTAAATGGCGGTTGGATAGTGAAAACAATATTTGCCGACAGCAAGACGCAGTATGAGCCCTTAAAAGGCTTTGAAGACATTTATTTGCAATTGATGTGGCAATTTTTTGAATTCAAAAGCAAATCAAAAGAACCTGCCGGTGCTTTTGTCAATTGGTATAAAGATGGCAAACTGACAGATGGTGCCTTGCACGCCCGTTTTACTGAGGGGGTTATCAACCGAGTGAAACAAATGACTGAAAGCGAGCAACAGAACAGGTTGAAAGCAAAAAGCATATCCCACGCTGTATTCAAAGAGCAAGCTTTGGCCGAACAGAAAATGGCCATCCTCAACAACCCCAAACCGTCACTGCATCAAACGGTGCCATTGAAGGACAGTCTTGCTCATCTTTTTGTGAAGCCAGAGAAACAACCCTTCGATATTGAAAAATTCAAGGCAGAATACACCGAACAATACCAAAAAATCTACGAAAAAGCGAAAAATGATTATATCCAGTTTTATAAAGATTCCGGCTTGAAAAATTTCGATATTGAGAAAAATATAGCCAATATTCAGCACCGAGCCAACGAAATGAGTGAAGTGTGGTATAAAGATATAAAGATATAAAGATATTAATTGTAGTCCTGAATTGGACATCGAGCATATCAGAGAGTTGCTTAAAGTCAGAAGAATATGCCTCAGATAGATAGTATAACGGATATGACGGAAGGGTAGGGGAGCGGTTTTCCAAACCTTTTATATATTCTACCCCCTTTTTACTTTGAAAGGGGGTAGCGCTGGCGATTACTTCGACAAAATTGAACGTGTATTTTTCGATTGTCGTGTATGTATGGTAAAAGGAGTGTTTACCAATTTTTACCAATACTTCATGTGTCTATTCTTCCTACCCCCTTTTTACTTTGAAAGGGGGTAGTGTTGGCGTTTACCTCGATAAAATTGAGTGTACATTTTCCGATTGTCGTGTATGTATGTATGGTAAAAGGAGTGTTTACCAATTTTTACCAATTCTTACCAATACTTACCAATACTTCATTTGTCTATTCTCCATACCCCCTTTTTACCGTAGAAAGGGGGTAGTGTTGGCGTTTACCTCAATAAAATGGAGTGTGCATTTTTCGGTTGGCGTGTATGTATTGTATGCATTGTATGTATGTAATATCGAACTGCGCTTTTACCAATTCTTACCATTACATCGTGTGTACATTCTCCCTACCCCCTTTCTACCGTAGAAAGGGGGTAGTTATGGTGTTTACGCTGAAAAAAAGGGCGTACATTTTTTGGTTGACGTGTATGTATGTAATATAAATCAAATTTTCAAGTATTTCAACACTCATTTTTTGCATAGCATAACATAGGTAATTACTCAAGATAAATTCAGCTTTTACTCCCTCAGTATCTGCATTGATTTTGACACTTAACAAAAGGATAACTGAAACAATTTTAAAACTTCCAGCGATATTAAAAAACAATCGCCCTTGTGCTGTGGTGGTGTCGATGGCATCTGAAATGCTTTGAATGGCGACATCCATTTTTCGAAGCTGCGCAACGACCTCTAGTAAATGTTTTAATGACCGCCCTAAACGGTCCAGTTTGTAAACCACCACTACATCACCCACTCTGACCTGTGATAGGAGCTTTTCGAGTTCAATCCTATCCGTTTTAGCACCTGATGCGATTTCAGTAAAAATTGATTCGCAGCCAGCTTTTTTGAGTGCATCTATCTGTAATTCTAAATTTTGGTCTTTGGTTGAAATACGTGCGTAACCAATTTTCATGTTGTATAGACTTATTTAACTAAAAAAAATGAAATTTATACTTTGATTTTTATACTATTTAAATGTACTTTTGATTCAGCAAAGTTACTGATTAATGTCCATTTTTAAGTGCTTTTTGTCAAGTACGATTCGTCGTGATATTGTATAAACAAACGCTCGTTTTTTTATACTGCTTCAACAGGATACATTTGGTATTTTATTTGGTCTTTAATTATTGTGATATAGCTCAGAAAATTAAAAATAATCCAGAGAGAAAAGAGAGAAAAGAGAGAAAAGAGGGATTCTATTGGGATTATTGCCCTTTTTTAATTGTGGACGAAGCGGATAGGTTATCTTTCAATTCCTTAGAAGAACTTCGAGCATTGTATGATGAATACAAATTTGGTCTCATTCTAATGGGTATGCCTGGAATAGAAAAAAGGCTATCTCGCTATGCTCAATTCTATTCTAGAATTGGCTTTGTTCACGAGTTTAAGGTATTAGGTAAGGATGAAATGAAGTTTTTATTTGAACAAAAATGGAAAGAATTAGGGCATCAATTTGATAATCAAACTTTTATAGATGTGGAAGCCATTAATGAAATAATCAAAATTACGCAAGGCAATTTTAGGCTAACAAACCGAATATTTGACCAAATGCAACGAATTAAGGAAATTAATAACCTCTCAAATATTAGTAAAGAATTAGTAGATGCTGCCAAAAAGTGCTTAGTAATTGGTGATTTTTTATAATGCCTTCGCGCAAAATAGCACTAAAAAAATTAGGCAAGATTTGACTAAAAGTGACACCTCAATCCCCTCGAATGGCTTACCGACGTCCTCCGTCGAATTACCAATCATCCTATCAATCAAATTGATGAACTATTGCCTCATAAATGGGGCAGTAGCACTCACATAGGGTCACTAAAGTATAGCACTTAACCGTGTAAATGCGTTTTTATTCAAATTAATCTGCATTAATGCGCATTAATGCAGATTAATTTGAATTTACTAAACTTAATTCTGCGCTTTTACCATGCCTTTTGCTTGAAAAAGGCTTGTTGAGGGCTATATTATGACGCTATTTTGCAATCCTGTACTCGCTCAAACGGATACTTTCAAACTCTCATTTTTGAGATTTTGTAAGGGTCTACGTTTTGCTGACAAGGAATTTATTAGTATTGTGCATTCGTAATGCCCCTAATTCTAATGTTTTACTGATATGTACGCTATTATTTTAAATTGATTTTTACTTTTTATTTATAACCTGAGTAGTCACTTTTGTATTATCTGAATGAATTTTTTGTGCTAATTCTCTAAATCCTTCGATAAGGCGGTAAAAAAAGAGGGTTTCTTCTATGGCGTCATTTTGATTAGTATGTTCTTGTTTTTTCAAATTCGCAGCGGCAACAATTTTTTGCTTAACACGCTGTTTTAATAATTGCTGATATTGTGCAATATTTTTTCCTTCAATGCCGAGATTATGGATAAGGCTAAACTGACTATTGAGTGTTCCAAAAACGAAATCAACAAATTTTTTAACTTGGGTTTCAATAGAATCAAACATTGGCCTTTTTAAATCACTATAGCTCATTTTATTTTCCCTCTTATTTATTAACACGTGGTCGGTAGTACCCAATAGTACAATATTAATATTATCTGTATGAAAGAGCTTTAGTCGTTTCTTGTATTTGATGATATGGGAAGCGGTTTTTGGCATTGTATTATAGTAATAATGGTTTTGCTGGCATGAAAGGTGATCGTGTTAGTAAATTTTTTGCTAAAAGGCAATAGGCGGTTAATTGGACTTATGTTTGGTGTTTAAATGTTTTGAACTGAATACCTGAAAATTAAGCACAAATGTTGATTTACCGACATTTCCCACAGTGTTTTTCAAAAATTGTATTTATTGAAAATTGCTCAAGAAAATCTTGTTTTTGAAGAATTTTCTAAAGTTCAATATTTTAAAATTTAAATAAATAATAATTTGATTTTCACAAATCGTCAAAAAACAATGAATTTGAAGCCTTTTTCTAATAAATGCTGATTTTCAAAATTGCTGTGGGAAATGTGTGATTTACATAGGCAATGTAAAATAATTATTTTACATTGTTTGCCACAATAATATTAGGTTTATATTCAAGTATACAGCATAATGATTGAAATTGTCAATCATTAGCCGTATTTTGATAAACTTACCAGCCTCATTTCGCCTCACCTTTGTTCATTAATTAATAGATGTATTTAATTTTACAGACTAAACAACTTTAAAAGATGAAGAAGAAACTACTCCTTTTTACGACATTGCTCACCTTGCTATGTGCAACAGCAACTTTTGCTCAAACCGTTTCGGGCAAAATTACAGATGCTAAAAATGAACCCCTTGTTGGTGCTTCTGTCCTTGTTAAAGGGACACAGAACGGAACGACGACCAATACTGAGGGGGGCTTCTCCTTGAATAATGTGCCAAAAGGCAGCACTTTAGTTGTGTCGTTTGTCGGCTACGCCAACAAAGAAGTATCTGCTACCGGCAATTTAACTATTTCACTTGAAGCAGCCGATGCCTTAGAAGAAGTGGTTGTCACGGGCGTTTTTGATAAAAGAACGGCATTAGAATCTTCTATCGCAATTAGTAAATTGGATAGCAGACAGATTGCACGATTAGCACCTAATAGTGCGGCTGATTTGTTGAGCTATACGCCTGGTGTGTATGTCAACTCGTCCGTTGGTGAAATTAATAACACCGTGTATTCTCGTGGTGTGAATGCCAATCAGTTTGGTGTAGCGGGTGGCAATGGTTATTATTATGTCGCCTTGATGGAAGATGGGTTGCCAACGACTAACTTGTCATCAGGAAATATTATGGCTGATTTTTATTACAGAGCCGATGCAACGCTGGCTCGTTTGGAATCTGTTAGAGGCGGTTCAGCTTCTATTACAGGTAATAATGCACCAGGCGGTATCTTCAATTATGTATCGAATACTGGTCAAAAACCCGTCAGAGAATTGGCTTATAAAGTTGGTTTGGAAGGCAACGGCGGCAATTTATACAATCGGATTGACGGCAATTATGGTGGTAAAATGGGAACCAATGGTTGGTATTACAATATAGGTGGTTTTTATAGAGCATCAGATGGCGCACGTAATCCAGGTTATTTATTGAATAAAGGCGGACAACTCAAAGGTAATTTAATCAAAACCCTTGATAATGGCGGTTTTTTAAAGATTTATGCCAAATATTTAGATGATAAAAATGGGCAACCACAGGCATTGCCTGCTCAAAACTATGATAAGCCACAAGTCGCTTCTGGTTTTTCAAACACAGATTCTTATATGTTGCCTGCCAGTAGTTCCGTACAGCCTTTGTGGGGTACAAGTCAAAATTATACTTTTGACCCTTCCAATCTGATTCACAATCAAGATAAAACTTTAGGTGCTGAATTAAACCTAAACCTTAAAAACGGTTGGACAATGAATAATAATATAAAAGGTTCTATAAAAAATACAGAGCAACATTTAACGATTATGTCCACGCCGACTTCTTTAGAAAGTCTGTTAACTTATGCTTTGATGGGTTTTATTGCACCGGGTACTATTTCATTGAATGACCGTGCAACAGGAAAACAATTGGCAGAAATAAACGCTGATTTTTCAAGAGGACCGAGTTGGAAAGTGACTAAAAACAATTTGCCCAATCAGCAAATCATGCAAAATGGTGTTTTGTTCAATTTTACAAGTTATAGCAAATCAAAATTAAATGAATTGATTGACCAAATCAGTTTCAATAAAAAAGCGGGTAAACACTCACTCACATTTGGTTCTTACTTAGCTTTTTCTCATATTACGACTGACCCATCTGGAACAGCTAACACGTCGTTGAGACCCATAGAAGGTAAAGCCTCGCCTTTTGATATTAAATTGACTTTGCCAGGCCCTGGCGCTCCTACAATGCAAGTGACAAATGCACAAGGTTACGCTCAATTATCAGGCGGTCGTTTTTCTTTCAATTCGTATGAAGCCAAACAAAATCAAGTCGCTTTTTATGTAGCAGATGGTATTCAAGCCACTGACAAATTGAATATTGACTTGGGTTTGCGCTACGATAATATCGGTGTAAATGGCAGTAATAATAGAGGTAAAGAAAACCCTGATGCGGCGAAAGGCGGTGTTGACGGCAACCCTTTGACTTTGTACGATAATTATTATTTCATAAAAGGTACTAATATTCCTTACGATACTAAGTTGAATCTGCTCTCTTATTCAGCAGGTATCAACTATAAAATGAATGATAATTCATCAATTTATACCCGTTTTTCAAACGGTCAAAAAGCACCAGATATGCAGTTTTATTTTGATAACTATAATACTTCAGTTGCAAGTCCTGTACTAAAAGCCCAAACAATTACACAATTTGAAGTCGGTTATAAATTTAAAACCGCAAAAGCATCGGGTTCGATTATTCCATTTTACAGTCGCTTGAGCAATATACCTGTTTCAGCTATTGGTCAAGATACGAATAATGTGGCTTATTTTTCACCTGTTGTTCTCAATACACTCACAACTTTGGGTCTTGAAGCCGAAACAAATATCAGCGTATCAAAAAATTTCAGCATCAACGCCAACGTGACTGTTCAATCAACAAAAGCCACAACTTGGCAGAGTTGGGTGATGGGCAATAATGGTAAAGCCGATGATAAATTAATAAATAACAACGGAAATACAGCCGAAAATGTCCCTAAATTGATGTTCAATGTATCGCCTCTTTACACATTTAACAAAGGATTTGCTATGTTAACATACAGATATATGGGCGCACGCCAAGCTAATATGGAGAATGTATTTGTTTTACCAGGTTTTGGTCAACTGAATTTTAGTGCAGGATATGACATTACACCTAAAATTTCAATTACGGCAGCAGTGAACAATTTAACCAATACATTAGGAGTCATGAACTGGATGGCAACGACTCAATTTGCATTGGTGAATGCATTCAGCCACAATAGTTTTACTGCTGATACAAGGAAAGCGATTCCAAATTCATATTATCAGATTATACCCGTTCAGCCAAGAGCGTACTTCTTGACTTTGAGATACAAATTCTAAGAGGAAATTAATTTTTCATACAATTTGCGTTGTTTTTAAAGGAGCAACTCATGTGCGAGTTGCTCTATTTTTAAATAAAATGCGTTAAATACTGAGGGGGTGTGAATCAAAATAACGGTTGTCCATTTAGCAATCCTCGAAAAATTTTCGATGATTTTGCAGGCGCGCGCAAGGCGAACAGGCTCATATTTAGCGATGAATTAAAGGCTTGGGTTGTTTCATCTTATGATGATATTATGGAGGTGTTGCAACAACCAAACCTCTATTCATCGGAAGCAACCATACCGCAAATGCGCTCGCCTTATAAGGAAATGTTTGAAGAGCGTGTTCCGACAAGGGGTACATTATTGGGTATTGACAATCCCGACCATGATAGGCTTCGGAAAAGTGTTCAATCCTTTTTTATGCCGCGTAATCTGATGCGTTTTGCACCTTTAATTCGTCAAGAGGCAAATGCGTTCATTGATGGATTTGTACACAAAGGTCGTACAAATCTAAAAGCTGCCTTTGCTTTACCACTTCCTTTGAAGGTAATAACGACTTTTGTTGGGCTTGACCCAAAGCGTTATATATGGGTGGGAGAAAATCTTGCTTTCTTCGGAGGGCATCCCGATTTGGCTTATGGGACAAGAGAAGACATGGCACAACGGTTAATAGAATTGCATGATTATACTAAAGAGGTTATTGAAAATCGTAAAAAAAAGCGAGAAGACGACCTTATCAGTCATGTTTGGGATGTTCGAGAACGTGGCGAGGTAGAGATGACAGATTTTGAAATGCTCTCTATGTTTCCTGGTCTTATTCTCGCAGGGCATGAAACGACGACCAATTTATTATGTACTGGATTGTCCCATTTGTTATATACAGGTCAGTATGAAGCGGCGCAGTCAAATGATATAACAAGAGGCAAAACAATTGAAGAATTGCTGCGATATGAATCTCCAATTATGGGTATGAGGCGGCGAGTTACCGCTTCGACCACACTTGGAAATACCCAACTCAATGTGGGTGATGAACTGTTTGTGGCATACGCTTCTGGCAGTAGAGATGAAAAATATTTCGCCCACGCAGACCAATTGGATATTAACAGAACGATTGAAAAGCTGCATTTGGGGTTTAGTAGAGGCATTCATACGTGTTTGGGCGCGCCCTTAGCTCGGCTCATAGTGGGTATTGAATTGTCTGTGATTAAAGAACGGCTACCTAATTTAAAATTAGCTGTTCCTTATGACACATTAGAATACATGCCTGTTTCAGAAGGGCGCGGCTTAAAAGCACTTCCTGTTACTTGGGATGTTGCAACGTAAAACTATTTCGGAATTGAGATTTCGAATGTCGGAGTGTTATTTCTGAAATCCGACATCGAAATACTGAGGGGGTAAATAAATAAAATTCAAACATGAATTATAAATTAGGGGTAATAATCGTTTATATATTAGCTTTTAATGGCTTAAATGCTCAATCGACAGCTAATAAAGACCGTTTGGTGGAAAAGTTGCCAAACACTACTATTCCACATTTTCAAAAAAATGAAAGCGCCAAACAGCTTATCGTCAATGATAAACCCTTTTTGATATTAGGCGGTGAGTTGCACAATTCTTCTACCTCTAATGCGGACTATATGCGTCCCATATGGGAAAACTTGAAAAAAAAGAACCTCAACACAGCCGTTGCTCCCGTTTATTGGGAATTGATTGAGCCTATGGAAGGGGTATATGATTTCAGTTTAGTGGACAGCATGATAACGGGTGTGCGTAGGCAGAATATGAAATTAGTGATTTTATGGTTTGGCACTTGGAAAAACGGTTATTCTACTTATGTACCCAGTTGGATAAAACAAAATTCTGATAAATACTTTTACGCCAAGGATAAAAAGGGGAAAAACTTACAAATTTTATCGGCTTTTAGTGAAGAAACCCTAAAAGCGGACGCTCGGGCTTTCAAGGCTTTGATGAAACACATTCGAGCGATTGATGCACAAGACCAAACCGTTATCATGGCACAAGTGCAAAATGAAGTCGGTTTATTTTACACGCCTCGTGATTACATGGGCGATAAATTATATCAATCGCAAGTGCCAGACGATGTTATCAACTATCTGAAAAACAACAAGTTACAACCTGAAATAGAAAGAATTTGGAAAGCCAATGGTAGCAAAACAAAAGGCAATTGGGAAGAAATATTTGGAAAAAGCGATACCAATACGACTGACTGGAAAAATTTGGCTTATCTGACTGAAGAATTATTTACAGTGTATCATTATGCAAAATATATAGGTACAATTGCCGCTGCAGGAAAGGCAGAATATCCGATTCCGATGTATGTGAATGCTTGGGTAAAACAGCCTCGTTTAAGTTATCCAGGCAAATATCCGAGTGGTGGACCCATTCCACACACATTAGATATGTGGCGTTTGGCTGCGCCTTCGGTTGATATGATTGCACCCGATATTTATATTCCTGATGGCATTGCCGTCATTGAATCTTACAGACGAACGGGCAATCCTGTTTTTGTGCCCGAATTTCGACACGACAAACGGGCGGCTTTTGAAGCTTTGTATGCTTTTGGCAAACAAGATATTATCGGTTTTTCACCTTTTGGCATTGATGACGGAACCGTAGAAGAAGCCCCAATCAGACCTGTTTATGACGTTTTAACGAAAGTAAAAGACGCTATTTTGACCTATCAAGGTACGGGCAAAATGACGGGGATATTGCTTGATAACACCAACCCAACCCATGAATTTGATTTGGGGGGTTATAAAATAAAAGCCAATATTGGCAAGACTATTATAGATTTTTCCTTAGTTTTTGCGGGAATTGCCTCGAAAGACCCTAAACCAGATGTGGCAGGGGGCATACTTATCAATACGGGTGCTGATGAGTTTGTAATGATCGGTAAGCATTTTAATATTGAACTAAAACCCAATAACCCTAATCCTTCACTGCCATTTTTAGATATTGAGTTGATAGAAGAAGGCTATTTTCAGAATGGCGCATGGAAAGCAACCCGACGACTGAATGGCGATGAATCTTTTACTTGTATGGGTGGCGATGCAGGTTTTGGTTTTAAAAATGACCTAACCCTCGCAACGGTTGCCTTTCCAGCCACAGAAGAATTTAAGGTCATTCGGTTTAAAATTTTTAAATATAAATAGATAAAATGTCCGTTTCAATACATTTTTGTTTTATTTAGAAAAGAGTATTTCT
Organism: Saprospiraceae bacterium; assembly: GCA_031424115.1. Taxonomy (GTDB): domain Bacteria; phylum Bacteroidota; class Bacteroidia; order Chitinophagales; family Saprospiraceae; genus JAAFJT01. The sequence goes on from JANPGW010000111.1 coordinate 14,858, forward strand.
GATTGAATTGCTCTATTTTTAAACAAAAAACGGTGAAATACTGAGGGGGTATAATAATGATTGGAAATTGATGTTTCCATGAAAACTAAGCTGATTAAAATATGAAAAAGTCTATACTGATTGTAATGTGCTTCATTGCTACAATCACATTTGCCCAAAATGGCAATGTCATTACTGATGCGCTCAAAAGCGACATTCTTAAACGGGATATGAATTATTCTGTTTATCTGCCACCTTCGTATGAAAAATCGCAGCGGGCGTACCCGATTTTATACTTATTACATGGCATGACAGGCGATAATACCGATTGGGTGAATAGAGGAGAAGTCGCACGTATTGCTACTCAAGCGATACAAAGCGGTAAAGCTCCTGAAATGATTATTGTGATGCCCGATGGTTTATTTGATGCTTTTTACATTAATAATTATGAGAAATCAATCCGTTGGGAAGATTTTTTTCAAAAAGAATTTATCCCTGCTGTTGAAAAAAAATATCGTGTTTTTTCAAAACGCCAATATCGGGCTATTGCAGGTTTGTCAATGGGTGGCTACGGGAGCCTTTACCATGCCCTCAAATACAAAGATATGTTTTCGGTATGTTATACGATGAGTGCTGCTTTTTTAGAAATAGAACCTTTGAAAGCAGATGAAAAGCCCAATGCTATGTTTGAAAATTTGTATGTCAAATTGTGGGGTGCAAGAAATGCCACAGGGTTACATGAAAATTACAAAGCCCATTCAATTCTTGAAATGGTCAAAAACATGGAAGAATATAAAGCGCCAACAGGTTGGAATCCGCCAAGTTTGCCCTATATAATGATTGATTGCGGCGATGATGATGGGCTATTAAAAACGAATACCAACTTGGTACATTTGATGAAAGAAAAGAAAATTCCGCTTGAATTCAGAGTGCGTGATGGAGCGCATAATTGGACATATTGGCGCACAAGTTTAGACCTTGCCTTGGAGTATATTGGTAAATATTTTAGGGATTAGTCCTAAATTTTAGGTTTTATCGCAAATTTTATTGTTAAATACTGAGGGGGTCAAGTATTGTTTTTTAAAAAATTATTTCATTTATGAAAAAGTACTTTGTTCTGATAGCATTATTGACATCTTCAATTATGTATGCGCAAATCTCCTACAAAAATCCTGTCATACCAGGTTTTTACTCCGACCCAAGCATTTGTAGGGTTGGCGATGATTATTATATGGTGCATAGTAGTTTTGGGTATTTCCCTGGTGTACCCATTTTTCACAGTAAAAATTTAGTTAATTGGGAGCAGATAGGCTATGTTTTGACAAGTAAGAATCAAGTTAATCTTGATAAGGCTGGTATAACGATGGGCATATTTGCGGCTACGATTCGGTATCACGATGGACTATTTTATATGATAACGACCAATATTTTAGAAAAACAAGGGGCGTTTTACGTAACAGCAAAAGACCCTAAAGGTCCTTGGTCAGACCCTATTTGGACAGAAGCTGAAGGTATTGACCCTTGCTTTTTTTTCGATGAAGATGGAAAAACGTACATAACTTCTACCGTTAATTGGGGAACTAATATCAAAGAGGGTATTCATTTGCTTGAAATTGACCCTAAAACGGGTAAATCGCTCGCCAAACCCAAATTACTGTGGGAAGGAACAGGCGGACGTTATCCCGAAGGGCCTCATCTTTTCAGAAAAGACGGTTACTACTATCTGATGATTGCAGAAGGTGGAACAGAATTCGGACATAAAGAGACCATTGCCCGAAGTAAATATTTGGAAGGTCCTTATAACCGCAACCCCGCTAATCCGATTGCAACACATGTCAATATGAATGCTGAAACGAGCCCTATTCAAGGCTAAGGTCACGCTGATTTGGTAGAAACGCAAGATGGCA
>JANPGW010000112.1:0-11919 GCA_031424115.1 Saprospiraceae bacterium
GACTTGGCTCAACGGCAAATCTGCTCTGATGGTACCACAGTCTCAGATAGTTTTACCGACGAGTGTCAGCCCGAATGCCCCTGCCGATATGTATGCCGCTTTGGGCAAAAACGGTCAACTCATCAATGTCGTGCCCAGTCAAGGTTTGGTGGTTATCCGCATGGGTAATAATCCCGATAATTTGCTTGTGCCTTTCACGTACAACAATGAAGTGTGGAAACGACTGAACCATGTTATTTGCAACAAAACAGCCACTACCGAAAAACCATCGGATACTGTCCAAAAGGACTCCACTGGAGAGGGGGTGTCCGTTTACCCCAATCCGTTCACTTCTGACCTCACTTTTGAATTTAAAAAAGGCGTTTTTAAAGGCAATCTATGGGTCGTTAATTCTTTGGGGCAAATCATACGAATTGATAAAATAAACGGCACAACTGTCTCGCGCCCTTTTGGAGATTTATCGCCGGGTTTTTATACTTTGTATTTTGACAATGGGAAAGAGAGATGGGTAAAAAAGGTGGTTAAACGGTAATACATTTTATCACCCCTTCAAAGCTACCGAGGTTTTGATGAACATATTTAGATTTTATATCCTAAAAAGTTCCATGAAAACATCTTTTCGGGTGCGCGCCAGTTTCACTTTCAGACCATTTTGCATAATGATGAGATTGTAATCTCCGCCCAAGTATTCTTTTATAAAAGTGAGATTGACAATAAACTGTTTGTGTGTTCTGAAAAAAGTAGAATGGTCTGAGAGTAAATCGGCAAAATAGCCCAATGTTTTTGACGCGACAATCGAATCTCCGTTGAGCAAATGAATGGTTGAATAATTGCCGTCTGCCTCAATGCTGATGATATCTTTGATTTCGATAAAACGAATGCCTTTGGTAGTGGCAATTGTCAGTTTATTGAACGGTGTTTGAGCGTGTAAATGCTCCTTCAATTCTTGGACTTGGACGGTTGAGGTATGAAAACCTAATTCAGTCGGGAATGTGGGTGCTCGCCGTTCCAATTTATGGATGGTCGCTATCAGTTCTTCATTGTCAATTGGTTTCAACAAATAGTCAAAAGCCGAGAATTTGAACGCTTTTACCGCAAATTTATCATACGCGGTGGTAAAAATGAGGGCAAAATTCAAATCCTCATTCCCTAAGGCTTCGAGCATCTGAAAACCGTTCATGCGGGGCATTTCGATGTCCAAAAACACCACATCGGGTTGGTGTTTGACAATGGCTTTTAATCCTTCGATGCCATCAACACAGGAGGCAACAATTTCTATTCGAGGGCAATGTTTTTCAACAATACGTTCAATAACATTTCGGCAATGGGGCTCATCATCAATGACTATTGCTTTCATTTTTATATTTTATAAAGGTATTTCTAAAGTGACTTTTGTACCTATACCTAAACCACTCGTATCTTTCAAATCTTCAATCGTTATTTTTGTTTCAATATTATACAATTGCTTGATAATATCCATTCTTTCGGAAGTGATTTTCATCCCAAACGATTTGTGCCGCGTAGCTGTTTTGGATTTGAACGCTGCTGCTCCGTCTCTACCAATGCCATTATCCAAAATGGTAACAAACAGATATTTGTCATCTTTTTGGCGGCAATCCACAATTATTTTACCGCCCGTCTCTTTATGCATCAACCCATGCCAAATCGCATTTTCGACATAAGGCTGAATGAGCATCGGTGGAATTTCGATAAAATCCATTTCCAAATCGTCCGGTAGGTGTATTTCATATTCTAACTTGTCGCCAGCCCGTAGTTTTTCCATATCCAAATACAAAGTCAAGGTTTCTAATTCATTTTGCAAAGTAATTTTTTCACTGCGTGAATTTTCCAGCACCTGTCGAATGAGTTTTGAAAACTTAGTGAGGTAAAAATCGGCCCCCTCAGTATCATGGTTCAATGTATAACTTTTTATCGCATTCAGACAATTGAAAATGAAATGCGGGTTCATCTGTGTGCGTAAAGCTTTGAGTTCACTTATGGTGGCTTGTTGTTGGAGTTGTGTTTTTTCAATTACCATTTGTCTGTCCCGAACAGTTAAAGCCAACATAAAAAGGATACCATCAATGAGAATAATGATAAAAAGCATATGGTCAATAAACCATTGAGGCAGGTATCTATCTAAACCCGTTTCGGTCAATAATATAAAACCCCCATACATGAAAATGATATTCCAACTTGACCAAGCCGCAAAACGAAAAATAGGATGCCGCCAAAAACGTAAAGCATAAAAAGGCAGAATGAGAAGAATAATCAATAAAATAACTTGAAAAACTTTTGTTGCAGCATTAAAAAACCAATTATACTTTGGTAAAAAAGTTAATATGATTTCAACAAAAATACAAATCAAGATAAGCCTCAAAGCCCAAGTCATAAATTGATAAAAACGCGGACTTTCTATCTTAATATTTAAAAAATCGCGGTATAGAAATAGAAGAAAGGTCGGCGTTAAATGATTGAACCAAAGCCCAGGTGTTGAATCCATGCCATTGTTTGAATAAAAACCATAATTCGCCAAATCGAAATCAATGACAATACATAAACAATTGAAAAAACAACAAGTAAACATCAAAGCACAATACAAATTAGACCGTTCCCATTCATTCAAAGCGGATTTGAATAAGGTAGTGATTGACATGAGTAAACTAAAACCCATCATGAAAATAAGGAAAGGATATTGCATCTGGTTATTGATATTTAAATATTAGGCAAAGGTAAAGAGAATCTGTACAGCAATCCAAAACGCAGGCTCAATGAAACCCACTGTACACACAGTCATTCGGACGTTACATATATCACCCCCTCAGTATATGACGCAAATGGATGAATTTTGAACATGAAATCAATTTTCTAAATCAAAAAAAACAAATCGTTATGGCTACAATTAAATTCTTTCTACCGCTTTTTTTGTTACTCAATGTGACAATGACTACAATTGCCGCGCAAAATGAGAGTAAAGCAAAAGTTTGGATTATCATCAGTTACGTCAAAGAGAATGCAAAGCTGGATTATGAGAAATGGATGACCGACATTTTTTGGACGCCCATGAAAACCACCCAAGACCCCATTTTGAAAAAACAATTTGCAGCCACCCGTTGGTTGACACCCGCTCGACAGAATGAAGACAAAACATGGACGTATTGTTTTATAATGGATCCCATCATAGAAAATGGCGATTATGATATTGAGCACTATTTAGTAAAAACCTACGGTGAGGCAAAAGGCAAAGCCTATTTGCAAGAATATGGAGGTTTTATGGCATCTGAGGGGCAATTTCACGCTATGAAATAAAAGCGGTTTTGAAAAATAGGTGTTAACTTTGTAAAAAAACACATGCTACACTACCCCATCGAATCGGACGTATTGGTTTTCTTAAAGCACTTAGTCGAGTCTTTACAGCCTTTTGCTAAAGCGCATTCAGTGGCACTGTCCTTTGAATGTGGGAAGAAAAATTTAAAATTGACGTATCATCCCGAAACAGTCGCTGCGGATATTTTGCAACTGATTTGTCGTGTGGTAACATTTACCCCACAAAACCACAGCGTCACATTGAGAGCGTCTTTGCAGGATGAGCCGGATCAATTTTATTTGAAACTGGTTGTAGAAAATACCGGCGTTAATCTCGCGCGCATTGGTGAAATCGCTATTCAAACCCGCAATCCGGTTATCATTCATGCGGAAAATGAAAAAAGTACGGCGTACGAAATTCATTGGCATTTAGAAAAACCGATAGATACTACCCCTTCCGATCGGGGTTCCGCCGGAACTCTATCGCCCAACATGCCGCATCCGCCTGACGACGTGCGGGGCTTTTATGCGGCTGTACGGAACAGAATGAGCGTTCATTTTAAAAAACAAGAGAATAGAATCGCTGTTTTGGCAGCACAAAACCCAAAAGAGGCGGTTTTTTTACAAAAAGTCATGGCTATTATCCATGTGCATATTAGCGATGAAACATTTGATGTGGAACAATTAGCGCGATCCATGGCGATGAGTCGAATGCACCTCAATCGGCGGTTGAAGCCTTTGGTCAATCAGTCACCGGCTCATTATATTCGCGATATCCGGCTGATACGCGCTAAAGAGATGATAGAAAAAGAGGATTTAAGCATTGGTGAAATCTGTTTTCAAGTGGGATTTCAAAGCCAAAGCCATTTCACAAGGGCTTTTATTGAAAAATATGGGGTGAGGCCGACGGCATATCGGCGAGGTAAATAAACATAAAAAAGCCATAAACAGTTTTTTAGTATGTCCTCGTCAATTTTGCATTTAGTTCATTTTTAAGTTCGGTAAAAACTCGAAAATGGCAATCCAATAACAGAAAGTTTTCCTATCTTTGAAATGATTCAAGAAAACACGTAAAAAAATTTTAATATGAATAAAGTTGATGATTTAATACAGCGGGTACAAAATGCCAGAGTTAGGTTTATTCAAAACATTTTAGACTTAAATCATGAACAAGCCTTATTTAAAACTGCTCTTGATAAATGGTCAATATTAGAAAATACCGAACATATTGTCTGGGCGGAAAAAATAGGTATTTGCAAAATGTGGATGTCCGTAGAGGATTTTAAAAAAAATCCAGTTGTATGGGCAAATCGACCGATTCACGATGGATTATCTATAGAAACCATCATTGAAAAAACCTGGCGGTCTCAGGAACAAGCGCCAGAAATTGCCAAGCCACATTGGGGAGGCACATTGGATTTTTGGATAGCTGCCTTACAAGCCAATCAGCCAGTATTAGAAAAGTTAGGGAAGATGTTAATAGGCTTGGATTTAGAGCAAATTATTTCTCCACATCCTATTTCTGGCCCGATGAATGTCGTACAGCGATTGGAGTTTTTGATTTTTCATTTAGACCGGCATCGTCAACAAATAAATAGCATCAAACAACATTGTGATTTTCCTATATAAAAAATATGTACTTTTCAATATCTCCATACTATTTGTCGCGTTTTATTGGCAGAACTCAAGAAATAACAGAATTGGTTGATTTAATAAAAAACAACCGATTGGTGACAATTACTGGAACCGGTGGCATTGGTAAAACCAGAATCGCTAGAGAATTGTCAAAGGAAGTCCTCTTTTTATTCCCTGATGGCATTTATTTTGTTGAGCTTTCGGCGATTTTTGAAGAGTCCCATATGCCTGATGCCATCGCTCAATCTTTAAACATAGGAGATTATCCTATAAATTCTAGTTGGGAAAAAATTACCCGGTTTTTATACAATAAGAATTGCCTGCTCATTCTTGATAATTATGAACAATTAGCTTTTGCTACGTCTCTACCGATGTCTCTCTTAGAGTCTTGTCCCAATCTAAAAATATTGATTACCAGTAGAGTTATTCTAAATTTACAAGGAGAGCAAGTTTTTTCTCTTCTACCTCTATCCTTTGAAAATCAAGAAAAAACGGTTAATGTTCTTGAAAGTGAGTCTATTATGCTTTTATGCGACCGAATAAGAAAAATCAATCATACATTCTGTATCCATGAAGGTAATAGAGATGCTATAGTGAAAATTTGTCAATATCTTGGCGGCATTCCCTTATCTTTAGAATTGGCAGCGACCCATCTCAAAATACTTTCTCCTCAACAGTTATTAGAACGCATAAATACTATTCTTGACCTCCAAAATCAAGATTCATTTCTTCAGCAAGTATCTCATAGGAGTCTTAGAGAGACTATTGATTGGAGCTATCAGTTGTTAACGAAGTCGGAACAGTCGTTTTTTCAATCATTGGCGATATTCAAAAATGGATTTTCACTGGAAGCTTTAGAGTTTATTTTTGCCAAACAACAAGAACCCAAATGCAATCCAATACTCGGGCTGACTGCCTTAACCAACAAAAGCCTTTTGAACTATAAAGAAAATAGTGAAGGCGAAATACGCTTCTATTTTTTATACACAATACACACCTATGCCCTTGAGTTATTAAAATCCAACGCTCAACACTTTTCAAATTTAGAAAGATTACATGCTCTTTTTTATGTAGAATGGGCAGAAAAAGCTGCACCAGAACTAAAGGGAGCCTCTCAATCAATTTGGCTTGAAAAACTACAAGTAGAAGTACCCAATTTTCGCTTTGCGATGCAATGGATTTTAAAAAATAAAGAAACAGAATTGGGCTTGAGATTGGGTGCCGCTCTTTGGCGGTTTTGGTTTATCCGTTCTATGAGAGAAGAAGGCTTAAAATGGTTTAATCAAGTGATGCAACTTGCCTCATCCTTACCTTTGAATGCTAAATTAGCCTATGCTTTAGAAGGCATTGGCTTATTACAAGCACAATCGGTTTCACCTGAGGAAGGCTTAGCGTACTTAAAAAAAAGCCTAAATATATGGTCATATTTAGATAATCCTGTTATGTCTGCCAATCTAATGAACCATATAAGCTGGTTATCGTTTCGGTTTTCTGATTACGAGGAATCTCAGAAGTATGCTTTAGATGCCTATGCCCTTCATTTTCAAGAGGGAAATACACGAGGTGTGGCATTATCATATTGTAACCTTGGTTGGGTAGAATTCTTGAAAGGGAATTTGACAGAAGCTCTTGTTTATGTCAAAAAAGAAAAAGCTTTACATTTTGATAATGGTGATTTGAGGAATCTTAACTATGCCCACATTAGAGAGGGGTGGATAAATTTATTAATGGGCGTTAATGAAACAGCATTAGAATTAATTACAAAAGCGACGGATAATTTAGAGGAATTAAAAGAAGGACAATTAACCGCTTTTGGGAAACACATTTTAGGAAAGCTCTATTTCGCACAATGTCAATTTGAAGCCGCTTATCAATGTTTTGATATTGCTGAAAAGTTATTTAAAGACACCCATGATACAGTGTTTATTGCACTCACTTATTGTAGTAAAAGTCAAGTCTGTCTAAAATTAAATCGTTTAGAGGAAGCCGAACAGCTTATTGAGTTAGCTTCAAATATTTTTAAAATTAGAGGAGAAAAAATAAATCGCATCTCGGAATTTTACAGCACCTTAGGCTATTTGGAGTGGGAAAAGCACAACTATTTAAATGCTGCAAAATGGTTTAAAAAAGCACTTCAACATAATCATAAAAAAGGGGAAAAAATTTATTTGGTTCAGAACATAGAGGGATTGGCAAAATTTGCTTTTTCCGATAAACAATATGATTTGGCGAGTAAGTTATTGGGATTTTGCAGACGTTTTAGAACAGAGCTACGCGTGCCTTTATCCATTTTTGAAAAAAACAGTGTTGAAAAAATTGAATCTCAATTGCAAGAGATTTTGCCTACTCATGATTATAAGTTGTTTTTAAAAGAAGGACAAAAGATGATACTCGATAAAGCCGTTCTTTTATCTTGTTCTGTTGTACCATCCTCTAAAATAGAGACAAGAACAGAAAAAGATATACAATTTTTTCTGCTCATTCAAGAAATAATTGATGCCCAACTCAATCAAGAAGACTTTGATACGGATTGCCTTTGTAAAACACTCGGCATAAGCCGCACAAAACTGCACATTAAAATAAAAGTCTTGACAGGACTATCCACGGCTGAATACATTCGAGATATTCGTTTGGCTAAAGCTAAAATACTCCTAGAAACTTCCGATTTGCCAATTGGGGAGATTGCAGCACTGGTTGGTTTCAAAGATTTCTCCCATTTTACAAGAACCTTTGTCAAGAAGTTTGGCAAAAAACCGACGGACATTCGTAAATAAAAAACACAAATATTCCAATTAAAAAACAGATTTGACTAAAAGGCTAAGGCAATTTGCGGGTAGTTTTGTCACATTGTTAAAGAACCAAAAAAAGTCGTTCTTTTAAACGTTACTAACTTTCCTTTTTTTCATTTTTTAAAAATCAGACATGATGAAAAATGTACTTGTCTTGGCTTGTTTCTCCTTGTTAACAACTCAAGTTTCTGCACAGACCCCCCCCTCAGTAAACAGCGTTAAAAAAAGCAGAATCTTAGTCCACATTACACAAGGTACTGAAAACCCAACATGTGCAGCACTGGGTTTTCTTATTGCCAAAACAGCCCTCGAAGAAGGGCATGCGGTTGATATTTTTTTGGCAGGCGATGCGGTGAAGTTATTGCAAGACTCTGTTTTAAACTCTTTAGCGGGTTTAGGAACCGGAAAACTCCGTGAGCATTATGATGCTATTGTCAAAAATAACGGTCGTTTTTATTTATCAGGTAATTCAAGCAAAGCAAGAGGCATGACCGCTGAAGATATAAAAGGAAAACCTGCCGAATTTGCCCTACCGACGGTATTGCTACGTTTGTCGCTCGAAAGTGACCGCATGTTTACCTATTGAAAATCTATTTCTTAAATTAAAATAATTATAAAATCATGAAAAAAATCAACCTTCTAATTGTTTTAATCTTATTGATTGGATTGACAGTTAATGCCCAAGACACAGAGAAAACAGCTATTATTAAGGTGATAGAAGCTGAACACCTTGCTTACTCACAGCGGAATTTAGAGAAAATGGCAGGCTATTATGCTAAAAGTGAAAATTCAGTTTCGGGAGATGCTATTACATTTATAGCAAAAGGATGGGAGGAAGATTACAAAGGTTATCAATCTTATTTTGCAGACAGCCCTACCCCTATTGAACCAAAAATTTGTTATAATTACGATATAACTATTTCAGGCGATAAAGCATGGGTTACATTCAATCAAAAAGAGAAAAAAGAAAAAAAAGCCAGCGCAAAGCATTTAAAGATTTTAGTGAAACAGAATGGAGAATGGAAGATTACAGGTGCGTTATTTTTTAGACTTTAAAGGAATCAACTTTCAGCCGATATTTGACAGAAAGCAGGAAAAAAAAGGAAGCCAGCACCGATAATAATTTTCAATATCAAAAACAAGTATTATGAAAAAATTACTTTTTATACTTGCATTAGGATTTACAACAATTGGATTTGGGCAAACTAACATCAAAAGAACTTTTCTATTCGTACATGGCGCCTGGGGAGGCGGTTGGGAATATGCAAAAGTTGATTCAATTTTGAGAACTAAAGGCAACATTGTATTCCACCCAACTCTAACCGGACTTGGTGAAAGAGTGCATTTAGCTAATCAAGAAATCAATCTTAGCACGCATATTACGGACATTGTGAACGTAATTAAATTTGAAAATCTACATGATGTGATTTTAGTTGGTCACAGCTATGGTGGAATGGTCATTTCTGGCGTAGCGGAACAAGTACCTGACCGCATAAAACAATTGATATATTTAGATGCTTTTGTGCCTAATGATGGAGAAAGTATAAAAACAATAAATGGTGGTACAACTTGGGAAGAAGTAATCGTTCCTAATATGAAAGATGGATTTATCTTATATCCAGGCTCGACAAAGCCAACGCCGCCGACAGATGTCCCACATCCATTAAAAACTACCACCGAACCTTTAACAATAAACAACCCACTTGTTAAGCAAATACCAACATCGTATATTTTAATGACAAAAGATGGTAAAGGTGGTTTTGAACAATCAGCGAGTAGAGCAAGGACAAGAAACTGGCAGATTATTACCTTCGAGGGCGGACACTATCCTATGCGAGACCAACCAGAAGAATTAGTGAAAAAGTTAGAATCAATTATCAAATAAATGTTACAAATAGGCAAAAAATAGATGAAAACAGGCTAAATACTGAGGGGTACATACCTTAACTTTGTAATATCATTTGAAACAAAAATGTTGACCCACAAAAGAAACGGTATGAACCAAGCTATGAAAAATAAGGAGTTTATTCTGCAATATTATAACACCTTGAGTGGTGCTATAAAAACGCCGGAGATGCTTCAACAATTCATAAACGACCCGATTCTGATAGAAACCATCACGTTTTTTGATGGTGCTTTTCCCAAGTATGAGATGACAGCCGAAGAAATGACCTCCGAGGGCAATCGTGTGGTGGTGCGTGCCCGGATGAAAGGCAGGCACGAAGGCACCTGGGAAGGTATTATGCCCACGCATCGGCAAGTAGAATTTCCAATGGTGGTCAGTTATGAAATCGTAGATAATAAAATAGTCACACATTGGCTCGTCGCTGACCAATCTGCATTGATAGAGCAATTAGGTATTAATACATGAAACTCATACACATTTTTTAATCCATCAAAAACAAAGACAATGAATCAAGCAATGAATAACAAAGAGTTCGTTTTGGAATACCTGAACGCCCTAAGCGGCAAGGACAAAACGTACGAAATGTGCGCCCACTACATCACCGACCAAGCCCTTATCGAACACATCCTCTTTTTTGATAGTGCTTTTCCCAAATATGAATTAGTAGCCGAGGAAATGACTTCCGAAGGCAATCGGATTGTTGTTCGTGCCCGAATGATTGGCAAACACGAAGGCGTGTTTGGAGGCATTCAGCCAAGTTATCGGAAAATAGATCTCCCTCTTGTTGTCACCTACACTATTGAAAACCGCAAAATTATCAGCCATTGGCTTGTTGCTGACCAAATGGCTTTGATGGAACAATTGGGTGTTGAGAGAGCCACGGCGGAGTAAGTATTTATAAAAACAGCCCTATTAGTGTTTACATTTTACGAAATATGGTATTAATACATCAGATATGTTGCTCTGAAAGGCAACCATTTGTTCACCCAAAAAATATTTTTGTTAATTCTAAGTAATGGACAAATAATAAATTGGTTGTTTTTTCTTTAACACATAGGCACATAGAGCACATAGTTTTTTTTATAAAAAATTAATTATCAATAAGTTACGCATAATTCTATGTGCGCTATGTGCCTATGTGTTGAGTTAAAAATATCCAAGTTATTTTTTACTGCTTAATCATTTTAATAAAATCCAAATCATGAAAAAATTAAACTGTTGCGATGCCGGGTTTGATTGCCCTGCTGTCGTTCGCGCCGATTCAGAAGAAGAAGTTTTGAAACAAGCTGCCCAACATGCCCTTGACGTACACGGTGTGACGGTGACGCCGGAAATGGCTGCTCAGATAAAAACACTTATCACTGATGAAGTAGAAGCTTAATTTAGCTTTATTGTCAAAAGATAATTGGGCAATAGCTAAGATTGGTTTCAGTCCAAGCATAAACCTTTTAGATGGCTCTCTGAAAGACAGTTGTTTTTATGTTTTAAATGATGCATTTTAAAATCACTTTTTTAACAATATAAAAATCAAAATCATGACAACGAAAAACTTCTTTCTTTATCAAACCCTCCTCAACCTCGGTTTTGGTCTTGGGCTTTTGTTGGTTCCTCAAATGATGGTGGATACTTATGGGAGTCAAAAAACGGATATAACGGGAACTTTTGAAATCGTTGCTCGGGGCTATGGCACAGGGCTTATTGGCTTAGGCATTGCGGCTTATATGATGCGCAATGCAAAAGCGTCCTTGGCAAGATATGCCTTCCTTGTTGCTACTTGCGTGTCGGCTGCTTTGGTCACAATTGTCCACATTAGAGCTTTACTACGAGGCGATGAAAACAGTTTAGGTTGGCTAACCGTCCTTTTATTGGTCATCGTTACAGCTTGGAGTGGGATGTTGATTTCAAAAGAAAAGGCAGATGTTTTAGAATAAGTATTTCAATACCCCACCGAGTTCTCGGGACAGGCTCCTCAGTATTCCAATAGATATAACCCCAAAAAACAATTTGTTAACCCTCAACTTTTATTTCTAAACCTCTAAAAAATTAAAAAATGGTACTCGTAGTTGGCTCCACAGGTTTAGTTGGTACTGAAATTTGTCATCAACTTGCCGACAAAAAATTACCTTTTAGGGCTTTAGTCCGTCAGGATTCTAACCCCGACAAAGTCAATCACCTTAAATCGTTGGGGGCAGAGATTGTTATCGGCGACCTCAAAAATCCGGCTTCACTTGCCGCGGCTTGCACCGGTATAGAAAAAGTGATTTCAACGGCTTCTTGCACGTT
>JANPGW010000113.1:0-23488 GCA_031424115.1 Saprospiraceae bacterium
TCAAGCTTTCCGATATACCCTTTTTTATGGTGAAAAAGCACAATTCCAGGCAAAAAAGACATAGAATGATAGAATAGCCACGGTCTCATATCTTCTCCGAAATACCATTTTATCCATATAAAAAAAGCATAAACGGCATATCTCGACCACCACTCAGGTCTTTTCACAATGAAAAAAATGAAACCTATAAAAAGGTAAAACTGCCAATCAATTGCCAATGTCCAATAGGGATTAATAATCCATTTCATGTTTAAAAAGTCATTGGCGTGGATAAAATGCGCCAAAATACTGAGGGGGTCATAGGGCGGAAATTTGAAATAGCGATAATCCGTCAAAAGGCTCGACAAGGTATCTTTAAAGAGCATTAAAACCATACTTGCCCAATAAGCTGGCTCTATCCGCACAAATCGCTTTTTAAAAAAAGACCAATATTGCCTTATTTCATAGTTTTTTAAGGAAAAAGAATAGGGAATCACAAAGCCCGAAATCACAAAAAACGCATCTACACCCAAATAGCCATAATGATTGACTATGCGCAACCAATTCTCAGGCTGTAAAAAACCTTCGGAGAAATGGAAAAAGCACACCGCTAAAGCTGCCAAGCCCCGCAAGGTATCTATTGAATGGAAATGTTGTTTAGTTGGATTCGAGTTGCTCATTTTTAAATCTCTCAGTATTTGGAATTCGTTGCAGATATAAATTTATTTTTCCAGTTAAAGCAAACCCAAACGGATCATTTTGTTGCGCTCTATGATTGAATCAGTTTGATTAAGTTCTAAAATTTTAGAAGTTGCCTTACCAATAGTCGTTTTTGGAACAAGCAACCCAGATGCTTCTACGCTAAAATGCTCTGTCCAAACGTCAAGTCTTGGATTAAAAAATCTTATTGATATTGTTATATCGTCTAAAACAGTGGCGATATCAGATCCTTTGTTGATATTACAAATAGGGCACGCAAAAGCTAAATTGTTTTTATCGGTCAAACCTCCATGCTTGATTCCAATGATGTGGTCAACATGAAAAGTGTAAAAAGAAGCATCTTCGGGTAAAAGGCAATATTCACATCGGAAATTGGCTCTTTGGGCAACAAATAGGCGGAGAGTTTCGGAAATGTAGCGACTCACAAGGATTTTTGATTAAGTTTCACATTTAATTTTGCCAATCGCATGAGTCGCTCTAAACTGATAAAATGATTGAGTTCATCTTGTTCACTTTTAGTCAATTGACTATTTTTAGATTTATCAATAAGATAGTTTAATCTATCCTGCATATCAGCAGAAGCCTTCAAACTCAAGACTTGTTCAGGGTCGAGTCTTGCAATCATTTCAGCAAGTTTATCATATGCAGCGTAAATGGTCATTTTTTTTATTTTTTACAAAATAAAATCATTCTATCATTATTATCAAATTTTGTTTTACGAAGCATTCATTGGTCAATACTGAGAGATCACATTATACCCCTCAGTATTGACATTAAAAACAGCCAATTATTTCTGTTGATTGTTCCAATATAAATAAAAAGGTACACCTGTCAACATCAATACCAAACCAATACCTGCTTCACGGGGGCTATTGATGCACGTAATCACAATCAACGCCACACAAAAAAGTACGAATAAAGCAGGCACTATCGGATAACCAATCACTTTATACGGGCGTGGTAAATCGGGTTCTCTAACTCTTAAAATGAAGACTGCAAACGCCGTAGCTCCATAAAAAAAGAAGGCGGCAAAAATCAGCATATCCGTCAATTGGTCAAAACTGCCCGACAAAACGAGCAAGCAGGCCCACAAGCCTTGAATCCAAATAGCGGCATTAGGCGTATTGCTTTTAGGGTCAATATGCGCTGCACTTTTAAAAAATAGACCGTCTTTTGCCATCGCGTAGTACAAGCGCGGAGGCATTAAAATGGTAGAATTCGTACAACCCAATGTGGTCACTAATATTAGAACCGACAAAATAGACGCGCCAATAGTCCCTCCATAATGCCGAATAACCTCGATGGCAGCTATTTTATTTTGAGCCAATTTTACATCAATAATTTGGTCAATGGGCAATACAAAAAGGTACGTTGAATTCACCAAAAGGTAAGTGACAATGATGACTCCCAAACCACCACCTAAAGCCAAAGGCAAATTACGGTTCGGATTTTGAATTTCACCACCCATAAAACCCAGCGTATTCCAGCCTTCGTACGCCCAAAAAGCCGCCAACATAGCCCCAAATAAGGCTTTTATCAAATCGAAGTCAAACCAGCTGCGTTCCACGTATTTTACTGAGGGGGTCGTGATATTTGAAAAACTACCGCCGCCGAAAAATAAACCTGAAATAACAATGATGGCCAAACCAGCTATCACAAATTTAGTGATAGAATTACTCAAAAATTCGGCTCCTTTTAAGCCTCTTGTGTTGACATAAGTGAGTATGATAATGAGCAAAATGGACAACATTTTCACCCCAAAATTATCAAAGGGTTGAAAAACCCCGATTTTGATGGATTCTACTGAGGGGTCGAGATGTGGCAAGGGAATAAGCGAATTAAAAGACTGGGCAAAGACATAAGCAATGGAAGAAATGGAAGCCGTTTTTATCACCGCAAATGTGCTCCAACCAAATATAAAAGCCGTGAATTTGCCGTATATTTTCTTAAAATACACGTATTCACCGCCTGAATCAGCCAACATACCCGCAATTTCGGCATTGCTCAATGCACCACATAAGCTGATGACACCCGCTAATATCCAAGCCACCAATACCAATGTCGGCGACATTAACTCAGCCGACATCGGAGCGACTTTTTTATACACGCCCGTCCCGATAACCGAACTGACGACTAATATCGTCGCCGAAGTCAGCGTAATACTTTTGACTAATTGACCTTGTTTTTTTTCCATAAATAGGATATTTGGTTGGTTTTTTTAAAATACAGACACAAAGTCGTTATTTTTTTCATAAAATAAAAAAAACATGTTTCATTTATCATGACATATTTTACAAAGGGTTTTAGATAACCGATATCAAATAATGAGTCTCACAAAAGTTGCCCTACATTAAAAGCCGTTTTTTCTAAATTTTCGGCGGTCATGGCTAAGGCTTCGGGCAAAGAACAGGGTTTTTGAGCGATTGAAAAAGCAGCTTTCAAGCCTAAATCACGCACATACAGAGGGGTCATTTCTAATGCCCCACAGAGGGCAATAACCGGTTTTCCTTGCGCTCTTGAAATAATGCCTGCTATCAATTTACCATGAGCCGTTTGGGTATCGAGCCGTCCTTCTCCTGTGATAACGACATCAGCCCAAGCGACTTTTTTATCAAATTCGGTTAAATCCATCATGGTATCAATGCCGCTTTGGATAGTCGCATTCAAAAATACTAAAGCACCAAAACCTAAACCGCCTGCCGCACCCGCTCCGGCAGTATCTGCTACATTTTTGGTAGTATTGGACACTTGCCAAAGTTTAACAAGGCCGTTTTCCAAGGTTTCAATGTCGTCATTTTTAGCTCCTTTTTGTCGGGCATACACATGGGCGGCTCCAGTTTTCCCGAAAAGTGGATTTTTAACATCACTCATAACTTCCACTGTAAAGCCTTTTGGTTTGCCTTCGAGCGCAAAAGCCTCCCAATGGAGAGGAGGAATTATTTTTTCGATTTTGATTAAATTCTCGCCGACAGCTTGCAGTTTCTCACCGTTTTTATCCAAAAAATGCCAGCCTAAAGCGGCTGCCATGCCCATTCCCCCATCATTTGTCGCTGAACCACCAATACCGAGAACGATGCGTTTTGCCCCTTTTGTCAGTGCATCCTGAATCATTTCCCCTACCCCGAAAGTAGATGTTTTTAAAGGGTTGCGCTCCTGATGGGTCAAAAGTTGAAGTCCGGCGGCTTGTGCCATTTCAATAAAGGCGGTTGATGCCTCTTCGGTAATACTATATTTAGCTTTTATTTTTCTAAAAAGCGGATCATTTACCTCGATTTCAATAGTTTTTAAGCCCAAATGGTATTTTATAATATCGGACATTCCTTCTCCACCATCTGCCAACGGAAAAATATAAGTAGCAATGTGAGGGTCGGCAAGTTTCAATCCCCGCTCTATAGCCCGACATACTGAGGGGGCGTCGAGAGCGTCTTTGAAACTATCACAAGCGATGAGGATGTTCATTCTCATTTTATTTTTACGAATATCTATCTTTTTTCTTATTTTTTTCTATTTTAAAAGTAATTGTGTTCCTTTGTATGTGGCAATATTCTTCAATTTTAAGAAAAGATTAAGCTTAATTTCACCAAAAAAAAATAAAATATGCGTCACTTAATTTCACTTTTAACGCTACTAATAGTGTGTTTTCAGGCATTACAAGCTCAACAACTGTATATGCCACGCGATATTCAAAAAGCCTATAAAAACGAAACGCGTTCGATGGATGGAAAACCCGGAAAAAAATACTGGCAAAATTATGGGCGATACAACATCAATATTACAGCTACCCCACCTCAGCGCACCATAAAAGGCAGCGAGACCATTACGTACATCAATAATAGCCCCGATACATTGCGAAATCCCATAATAAAACTTTTTTTAAATATTCATAAAGCAGGGGCACCCCGTGACGGCGGCGCTTCGGCCGATTATCTTAATTCGGGCATTCTCATCGACGCTGTAAGTGCTAACGGGCAAACCGTTAAATGGCAAGATAATCCTTATATCTTTACCAATAACCCTTTGCGGCTTCCAAAACCTCTTGCGCCGCATGATTCTGTTCTATTGTCCTTTGAATGGCATTATGAGGTCTCTTTAGAAAGTAATCGAGAAGGGGTGCTTGATTCCACGACTTTTTTCTTGGCATATTTTTACCCGCGGGTTGCCGTTTTTGACGATTATGCAGGCTGGGATAAAATGCCTTTTACGGATAGTAAAGAGTTTTACAGTGATTTTAATGACTATAAATTGACGGTGAATACGCCTAAAAACTACTTGGTGTGGGCAACGGGTGATTTACAAAATGCTAAAGACGTTTTGCAAGCTGATTTTTTAGCAAAATATCAAACGAGTTTGAAGTCTGATAGCATCATACATGTCGCAAATCAATCGGATATGAATAGTAAAAAAGTAACTACTCAAAACGAGATGAATAGTTGGGTTTTTACTTGCAACAATGTGCCTGATGTGGCTTTGGCTTTGAGCGATCATTATGTATGGGATGCTTCAAGTGTGGTGGTTGATAAAAATACCCAACGCAGAGCGAGTGTGCAAGCAGCATATTTAGATAAAGCCCTTGATTTTCACCGAATGGTGGAGTTTGGCAAGCATTCGTTGGATTGGTTTTCAAATAATTTGCCTGGTGTGCCCTATCCTTATTCAAAAACAACTATTGTTCAAGGCTATGCAGATATGGAATACCCCATGATGGTCAATGACAACACCACGCCCAATATTGAATTTTCAAGATTTGTAGCCGAACATGAAATTGCTCACACTTATTTTCCTTTTTACATGGGCATCAATGAAACTCGCTTTGGCTTTATGGATGAAGGTTGGGCAACGACTCTTGAGTTATTTATAGGGAGAGCAGATTTGGGCATTGAAAAAGCCGAAAATCTATACAAACAATTTCGAGTCAATGGTTGGATTAATGACTCTTCGCAAGAAGGAGATGTTGCCATCATTACCCCCAGTAATATTTTAAATGGTGCCGCATTAGGCAACAATGAATACGGTAAGGCATCTTTGGGTTATTTGGCGGTAAAAGATCTATTGGGCGACGTTGTATTTAAAAAATGCTTGCATGAATACATGAATCGTTGGAATGGTAAACATCCCACGCCGTGGGATTTCTTTTATTCTTTTAATGATGCCGCTGGTAAAAATCTAAATTGGTTTTGGCATAATTGGTTTTTCACCAACGGATTTATTGATTTAGCAGTCGATAAAGTAACGAAAGCAAAAAAAGGATATACCATTAATCTTAAAAATATAGGTGGTTTTGTTGCTCCTGTCGATGTGATGGTGGAATATACAGATGGGAGTAAAGAAACCTTGCACCAAACGCCTGAGCTATGGTTTACCAATCAAAATGAAGCAATTATTAAAATAGCGACTAAAAAAGTGATAAAATCCATTAAATTAAATGGTGGTATTTTTATGGATGCTGATATAAGTAACAATACTTGGAAAATGTAAACACTCATAAGGATGTTTCACAGCTATCGAATATCTGATTTTTTAAAAAATTCAGGGGTTTTTAATCCCAATGAATCGGCGAGTGGCACTCTCTTTCACATTAACCGTTTGGAAGAGATGCCACCTTTGCCCGAACATATTATCACCCCGCACAAACACCATTTTTACGAATTGTTTTTAGTTGAGTCGGGAGAAGCCATCCAGGCGGTAGATTATCAAGAGTATAAACTCCAAGAAAACACTTTTTTCTTTATTTCACAAGGGCAATTACACTTTTGGGCAAAGACCAATCGAGAGAATATTCGGGGTTATCGTTTGATGTTTACGGAGGATTTTTTTCAGATGAATCAAATGAACAATCAATTTTTATTTGAGTTGATTCATCTGGATAATATCTATCAAAACCCTTTTATTGCCCTTTCTTCTGAAAAAAATAAGCTTATTTATACCTATTTTGATTTGCTTTTTCAAGAATACAATCGAGACAACTGCTATCAAAAAGCCTTGCAATCGCTCTTATTTTTGTTGCTCGCTGAAATTCATCGCCTATACAATTCTGTTTCTCCTACGGACACCAGTAAGCACCAAGCGGTAATTTTCAAGCAATTTATCCTGCTGCTTGAAACGCATTTTTCAGAAAAATGGTCAGCAAGCGACTTTGCACAAGCTTTACATATTTCACCCCGCCATCTGAATAGAATTGTGCAAAACATGACCAATCAAAACCTTACGCACGTTATTCGAAATAGGATTGTTTTGGAAGCCAAACGTCTTTTAACTTTTACTGATTTAACCGTCAATCAAATTTCAAATAACTTAAGTTTTGAGGATTCTGCCTACTTCGCTCGTTATTTTCGAAAAGTAATGGGACTCTCCCCTACCGATTTTAAAAAGAATATGTCTGAAAAGTACCGATAGTCGTCACTTTTATCCAAACTACTGAGGGGGTATAAGATTGAATTTTGTGTATGTTTTTAACGCATTTAAAATCACTCACTCCCATGAAGCGATTCGCCTCTGTCAAAGCCAATTTAATGGTTTTCTCAGTTATTTCTTTAATGGCTGAAAAATTATAACTTGTGTCAAAATTTTTCACCACATTTTAAAAAGAAAAGATGACTAACGCAACCACGCCTTTTATAACCAATAAATCATCCTTTCTCCAATTGACAACCATCTTTATCTGTTTTTTGATGAATATGTTGGATGGTATGGACGTGATGGTGGTTTCCTACGCCGCCCCTGCGATTGGGAAAGAATGGGCCATCAGCCCGCAAGCGATGGGCAGTGTTTTCAGTGCCGGTTTGCTGGGGATGACACTCGGTACTTTATTTATTGCGCCCCGTGCCGATATTGTCGGCAGACGTACCATAATTTTATTCTCGGCTTTGGTAATGGGAACGATGGTTTTTGCCACCTATTTGGCACAATCTGTTGAAATATTGTTGTTTTTCAGATTTATAAGTGGTTTGGGCATTGGCAGTATGTTGGCAAGTACGGCAACTTTAACCTCAGAATATGCACCCAAGAGAACTAAAGATTTTTGGGTAAGTTTCGTGATGAGTGGCTATCCGATTGGGGCTGTTATATCGGGTTTAGTAGCGGCGCAAATCATTCCAGTTTATGGTTGGCATACCATGTTTCAAATAGCCGGTCTGGCTACTTTATGCACATTGCCTCTGATTTGGTTCTTCTTAGCGGAATCGCTTGATTTTTTATTGAAAAAACAACCGACTGGTGGGCTACAAAAAGCCAATGCAATATTGAGTAAAATGAATGAACCAACGCTCGAAAACTTCCCCCCCCTCAGTATTCAAACACTTGAAAAGCCTTCAGTCACCTCTTTGCTTACACCCGAACGTAGGCGTTCAACCCTGCAACTATGGCTTGCTTTGTTCATGGCTTTTGCTTCCTTGTATTTTTTGACCACGTGGATACCTAAATTGGCATCAAGCGCCGGTTTATCCATGGAGTTAGCCATTTATGCGGGTACGGTTTTTAATCTTGGGGCATTTTTGGGCATCATGACACAAGGCTATTTGTCCAGTCATTTTGGTTTGCGGCGAACTATTTTCGGCTTTTTAGCTATGACGGCTTTTTTAATGGCAATATTTGGCTTTTTCAAAGGTTCTGTCCTCGTTTTGGTGCTGTTTGGCTTGATAGGGTTTGGGGTTCAAGGGGGCTTTGTGGGTTTATATGCCGTGGCTGCTCGCTTTTATCCAACTGAAATCCGTTCAACGGGCGTTGGTTTTGCGATGAGTGCCGGACGGATAGGTGGCATAGTCGGCCCCTTTGTAGGTGGTTTATTGATTGGGTGGGGTTTATCCATGACAACTAATTTTATGGTTTTTGCCGTACCGACGCTCTTGGCAGGTATTGCCACTTTTTTAATAAAATCGAAAGAAATTCAATAATATTAGTAGAGCCTTTGTATTACAATGGCTATGCATATAGACAAAATAAGAAAAATGAATAATGTTATGTGGGACATTGCCCACCTCGCACATGTAGGACTTTTAACGCCTAAATTGGACGAAAGCACCCGTTTTTTCACCGAAATAATGGGTATGTCAATCAGCGACATCCAAGGCGATTCGGTGTATTTACGGGCTTATGACGATTATGAGCATCATACCTTAAAACTAACCGCCCACAAACACGCTGGCATAGGTCACTACGCATGGCGATTGCGCAGTGCTGACTTGTTGGAGAAAAAAGCCAAAATTCTTGAAAAAACAGGCTTAGGCATCGGTTATACTGAGGGGGACTTAGGACACGGAAAAACGTATCAATTCAGAATGCCCAGCGGACATTTGACGGAGATATATTTTGATTCTGAAAAATTTCAACCCAAAGAAAGTGAACAATCTGCTTTAAAAAATACGGCTTCAAAATTCCCCGCCAGAGGGATTAATGTGCGTCGTCTTGACCACCTCAACCTTTTAGCCCCCGATGTCGCAGCATTTAGGGATTTTCAACTCAAATATTTAGGTGGAAGATTGAGTGAAACCATCATTTTTGATGAAACCGAAGTTAAAGGTGCATGGTTTTCGGTCAATTCAAAGTCGTATGATTTGGCGGTTACGGGCGACCATATCGACGGCATGTCGGGCAGATTTCACCACATGACCTATGCCGTCAATAGCCGTGAAGAAGTGCTTATTGCGGCCGATATTGCCCTTGAAAATGGTATTTTTATTGAAACTGGGCCCCATAAACACGCTATACAACAGACATTTTTTCTCTATTTATACGAACCGGGAGGGAATCGAATTGAAGTCGCTAACCCAACCGCACGTTTGATTTTAGACCCCGATTATGAAACGATTGTGTGGAATAAAGAAGAGCGTAAAAAAGGGCAGGCATGGGGTTTACAAACGGTTGAAAGTTTTCATACGCGCGGAACGCCAATGCCCGAAGATTTAGAAATTTGAGGATTGAGGATTTGAAGATTTCTATCAAATACGCGTATCCTCAAATCCTCACAAATAAAATATTATGAAAAAAAAGTTATTAGTCATCGGCGCCCACTCAGGTGATTTTGTATGGCGTGCCGCAGGAACAATCGCCAAAGCACTTGAAGAAGGGGCTGAAACATTGGTTATTGCCATGTCTTACGGAGAGCGTGGTGAATCAGGTGAATTATGGAAAGAAGACCCTAAAAGGAGTGTTGAAAGTGTAAAAATCATTCGCCACGAGCAAGCACAAAAGGCGGCAGATATTATCGGAACACCTATTCAGTTTTTGGATTGGGGCGATTATCCAATGATTTTAAATGACGCACGAGTGGAGCAATTAACGAATATTATAGGTGATTTTGAGCCGACAGTTATTTTGACGCATAGCGAAAAAGACCCTTTTAATCCTGACCATCCATTGGCATTTCAAGCGACACAACGGGCGAGGCTGCTCTCGTCGGGTGCGGGTGTTCCGAGTGCTTTTAAAAATATTGATCCACCTGTTTGGTACTCATTTGAGCCACATCAACCCGAATTATGCGGTTTCACGCCAGATATTTTTATAGATATTTCCTCGGTTTTTGAAAAAAAATTGGCAGCCATGGCGTGCATGGGGGCACAAAACTATTTGCGGGATTATTATGCAGAATTGGCTACTCGCCGAGCGAATCACGCCAGACGCATATCAGGTAAAAAAGAAATAAAGTATGCGGAAGCGCACCAAAGTCAAGTGCCGAGAGTGACGGATACGATTTTTTAAAAACCGATTGTCGAGTGTTTTGAGCAAAGGATAGTTTGAAAAGGTTGATTGGCAGATAGCAAGCCTTGGCTTCCCATGTTTTTTCTATTTTAGGGCAATATTATGACCGAGTATCTCTAAAATTTCCTGTCAAATGGAATTAAGAGGCTTTTATTCACTGTTTAATATAGTCAAAACCATGAAATCAACAAGACGTAATTTCATCCAAAAATTGGGTGTCGGTGTCGCGGGTTTAAGTGTTTCCAATGCAACAATGGCAGCTTCCCAGACGACGCTTCAGCCCTCAGAGTCTGCCAACGATGATCAAATTCTGTTAGTCGGCGACAATATTGCTATAGCGGAAACTGAATATGGCAAGGTTCGGGGGTTTATACTGAGGGGTATTCCTACCTTCTTGGGTATTCCTTATGGAGCAGATACTTCGGGCAAAAACCGATTTATGCCACCACAAAAGCCAACTCGGTGGACAGACATTCGTCCGACAGTTTGGTGGGGTAATTCTGCTCCTCAAATTATGGAAAAACGTTATGCCAGCCAATATGCCTCATTTGTCGACCATTGGAACTATGACGATGTATCGGAAGATTGCCTGAAAATCAATGTTTGGACGCCGGCTATAGATGTGCAGCAACGTCCGGTAGTAGTATGGTTGCACGGCGGTGGATTTGTCAATGGCAATGCAATCGAACAAGATGGATATAATGGTGAAAATATTGCTCGATTGGGTAATATCGTTTTCTGTTCGCTCAATCACCGATTAGGGGCATTGGGTTATTCGCATTTAAAAGCGGCTGGTGGGCATCCGGCTTCGGGAAATGTGGGTAATTTGGATATGGTTTTGGCTCTCGAATGGGTAAAAAACAACATTGCTAATTTTGGTGGCGATCCGAATAACATAACGATTATGGGACAATCGGGCGGCGGTGCAAAAGTGACAACGCTAATGAATATGCCTTCAGCGAAAGGGCTATTTCACAAAGCTGTGTGTTTGAGTGGTAGTTCTTTGGCGGGTGTCAATAAAGAATACGCTGAAAAATTAGGGCGAAAAGTGCTGGAAGAGGCCGGGTTGAAACAAGATCAAATTGAAAAATTGCAGCAAATCCCTTGGCGCGAATACATTGATATTGCCAATCGGGCAGTGGATAAAATGGCAGATGAAGCCAAACGCCTTAATATACTGAGGGGGGGGGTTTCGCCCGTTGCAGACGGCGAATATTTGAATGGCGATGGCTTTTTTAAAGATGCCAACCATTTTTCAGCGGATATTCCGATGATTATTTGCTCCACTTTCAATGAGCAAAGCCCCAGCCGCACGGATGCTGCTTTAGAAAATGTGACTTTGGTAGAGGTTAAAGAAAAAATAAAGCTCCGTTTTGGCGATAAATCTGCTGAAATTGTGGACGCTTACGCTAAAAATTTCCCGAAAGCCCGTCCGATTGAACTGTGGTCAATGATAGTTTCTAACCGTAAAAACGCTGTCGCTACTGCTGATGCGAAAGTGTCTCAGAAAAAAGCGCCGGTTTTTCTGTCTTGGTTTGGCTGGCAACCGCCTTTGTTTGACAACCGCATGAGGGCTTTCCATTGCAGCGATATTTGTTTTTGGTTTTACAATACCGATTTGATGTTCACGCATACAGGGGGTGGCAAACGCCCAAGAACCTTATCCGAAAAAATGGCAAAATCATTCCTTAATTTTGTAAAAACGGGTAATCCTAACGGCGGTGGCTTGCCTAATTGGAAAGCTTATTCAAGTCAAAATGGTGAAACGATGATTTTAGATGATACGTGTGCTTTAGTCAATGACCCTGACCGTGAGGCAAGGAAGGCATTGTCATAAATGGTTGGATTGCTGTATTGTTAAATTGTTTTAAAACCATATAGCAATCCAGCAATCCATTGATTACAGTTATTTTTTAACAAAACTTTCATTTGTCGCCACATATTCTAAGCCTAAAAGCCAAATAATAATGCTTAAAAGACTAATTTTTTGTAAAATAGGTAGGAAACTTAAACCATTTTGAGTGTAATAAATATAGTTATTCAGGTACAATATAACCAGACAGATAACACTCAAAAATTTAAAAACGGTCAAATTTGATTTAAAAGTAAAAACGGTAATGTAGAAAAGGGTTATCAAACCAAAAGTACTGGCAAAAATTGTCATGACATCATGATAAGGTGTTATCAGCAAAAATGCAAAAAACATTGCCCCCATACCCGAATATTGGATAATATTAGCATCTTTTTTTGTGGGGATTTTCTTTGAAAAGCGGACGAAAAACAAGGTGAAACTGGCGCAGAGAAAAAACATACCGCCAATCGCCAAAAACTTTGCAGGATTATGAGCACCGTTCACTGCTTTTTCATTGAACAGATTGCAAAGGTAGTTATTGCCCCAATCGAAACCGATTGCATTTTTATCAAGTTGTGAACCACCTGGGTAAAGGAATGTAGCTATTATCAGCAGTAGTACTGAGATAGAAATACCAATACCAATTAGATGTTTATTCAGCATTTTTCAATAAATTTAACGACAAATATACTAAAACTTTGAAATGAAAAAAGCAACAACTCAATTAGCCAATCGGGTTAGAGAGCTGATTCTCAATGGAACCTGGATTGCCAATTCCAAGTTGAGAGGCCAGCTTTCTGACTTAACGGTGGAACAAGCGATAACCAAGATTGATGCTTTGAATACTATTGCTACGCTCACTTTTCATCTGCATTACTACATTGAGGGTATGATTGAACACAGTTATTATCATTTAGGGCAAATTGTTTTGATTAAAAAAATGATATCGGGAAAAAAACAGGATTAAAATTATGGATTTTAGAAAAGAACTAAGTCAATTTTCAGCAGCAACACTCCATGAAGCATTGGGGCAAATCGGTAATCTGCCTTATCAAATTAAACCGCTACATAAAAATATGAAAGTGTGCGGACCCGCTTATACCGTCAAAGCAAAAGCCTATATGAATATCAATTTGCATCGGGCTTATGCCTATGCAAAGCCTGGTGACGTGATTGTTGCGGACTGTTCAGGTGGCTACGAAGCGGGTTATTGGGGGGATTTGTTGACTTTGGGCGCGATGAAACAAGGCATTTCGGGCTTGGTCATTGATGCCTGCGTGCGGGATGCTGATGAAATTGAAGCACTGGGTTTTCCTGTTTTTTGTCGAGGCTTGTGCATAAAAGGCACGGGAAAAGACCCCAAAGGCAGTTTTAATGAACCCATCACGATTGGCGGCGTGACCATTCACGCAGGCGATTTTATCGTCGGTGATAGAGATGGCGTGGTGGTGATTCCGAAAGATAGAATAGAAGAAGCCATTGAAAAAGCTAAAGTTCGTGAGGAAAAAGAAGCTAAAACCAGAGCAGAATTGAATAAAGGTTTGACTTCGTTACAAATTTATGGGTGGGATAAAAAATTTGGATACTAAAAATGATAATTGCGATATTAGGTTTGGGAGAGGCCGGTGCGCATTTTGCTAACGATTTAGCTGAAAAGGGCATTCAAATAAGGGGTTACGACCCTGATGTTAAACGCAGTCTACACCCCTCAGTATATTTGACAAATAGCAATGCTGAGGCTGCAGAAAATGCGGACATTATATTGAGTGTCAATTTGTCAACCGTTTCAGAAGAAGTGGCGCAAGAGGTTTTCCCTGTTTTAAATGAAAAGAAGATTTTTGCGGAAATGAACACCTCATCACCGCAAAAAAAGCAAAAAATATATGATTTATTGAAAAAAACAGGGGTTCAATACGTAGATTTAGCGATTATGGCTCCCGTGCCACCAAAAGGCATTATGACCCCATTTTGGGTATCGGGCAATGGCGCACAGGCTTTTTATGGTGCTTTAAAATATTTGAATTTAGATATAAAGGTGTTGGGTGATGACGTTGGCGAAGCTTCAAAATTGAAACTTTTAAGGTCAATTGTTTATAAAGGAGTGGCGGCGGTAATATGTGAAGCCATAGAAGCAGGGCAAGCCTTTGTTTTAGAACCTTATATTCGGGAGCAAATAAAATCCATTATTGGTCACGAAGATGATGGTTTAATTGACCGATTTATAGAGGGGAGTAAAACCCATGCTCAAAGGCGGATGCACGAAATGGGCGCAGTGTGTGAAATGCTCAAAAGTGTGGGTGTTCAACCATTTATGTCACAAGCAGCTTATGATAATTTAAATAAAATTTTAAAGAGTGCTTAGTTTTTAGTGCGTTGTTTTTAAGATTTAAAAAATATCTAAACACTAAAACCAAACACTAAACCCTAAAATAAAATGCAAAAAGCCATTCCCTACATGCACTTTCGAGGCGGCAGTTCAAAAGGCTTGTATTTCAATGCCAAAGACTTACCGACAGATGAAAACGAGCGCAATAAATACATTTTAGCCGCAATGGAAGGCTCTGATATCGGCGACCCACGCCAAATTGATGGTTTGGGGGGGGGCAGTTCGCTATCGAGCAAAGTAGCCATAGTTTCGATTTCGGATTTGAGATTTCGGATTTCGGATACCCCCTCAATATCTTCCGAAATTTCAAATCCGAAATCCGAAACCCCTGTCTTGGATTATTATTTTGTGCAAGTGATGATGGGCAAAGGCAAAGTTTCAACTACGCAAACTTGCGGCAATATATTGGCAGGCGTGCTCCCATTTGCTATTGAAAGTGGTATGATTGAAGCCACACACCCCACCACAAAAGCCATCATTAATATTGTGAATACAGGCGGTCAATGCGAAGTGATTGTAGAGACACCCAACGGACAAGTTAATTATGCAGGCAATGCCAAAGTTGATAGTGTTGTAGGCACGGCGGCACCGATTATTTGTAACTATTTGGATACTGAAGGGGCAACTTGCGGCGCCTTATTACCCACTGGAAATGCCATTGATGTTATTGATGGAAAAGAAATAACCTGCATAGATAATGGTATGCCCGTTGTGCTTTTACGAGCATCTGATTTTGGAATTTCAGGCTATGAAACAAAAGAAGAATTGGATAATAATGAGGTTTTAAAACAGAAAATAGAAAGTATTCGTTTAAAAATAGGGAATAAAATGAATTTGGGTGATGTTTCATTCCAATCTATTCCTAAAATGTGCTTGATTTCACCGCCAAATACTGAGGGCGGTATCGTGAATACCCGTATGTTTATACCCCACGTTTGCCACGATGCCATTGGTGTTTTAGCGGCTGTTTCAGTGGCAACCGCTTGTGTTTTATCTAAAACAATAGCTGGAAACATGGCTATTCTGAGGGGGGGTGACTCATTTTCAGTAGAGCATCCGACCGGCGAATTCACCGTTAATCTTGAAATTGAAAATCATAATGATCAATTGATTATTAAAAAATCAGGTGTCATACGCACGGCTCGTTTATTGAGCAAGGGCGTGGTTTTTATACCTTAACTAAACCTAAACCTGATTTTTCAGGCAGCCTCATAAACCCTTCTTCGAGAATGAAGCCACTCTTTACCGCATCTTCGGCTAAGTCAAGGCTGCCGTCAAGATCTATGTAACGGGTATTGCCGCAACAGAATGCGGCGTGAAGCGCGGCAGTAATACCCACAATACTTTCGTCATTGCAACCCCAAAATAAATCTATATCACTGTTTCGAGCGATGGTTGCAATCTCCAAAGCACCCACAATACCACCACATTTCATCATTTTGATATTAAAAATGCCAAAAGTTTTATTGGCTGCCAGTTGAAATGCCGCTTTAGCATCATGGAGGCTTTCATCCGCAGCTAAGCGGCGGCGAATGTCTAACGGCAGAGAATTTACCCCCCCCTCAGTACCCACAAGAGTCGGTTGCTCCACGAGTTCAATATTCAAATTGTCTATCCGTTTGAAAAATATTCCTATTTCGTTAATGGTGTATCCTTGATTCGCATCCACTCGAATGGCGATTTTGTTGCCAAAATTTTCTCTTAACTTGACCAGCCGTTCAATATCTTCTTCAAAATTGACTCCTAATTTCACCTTCAGAGCCTTGAAACTCTTACCTACATATTCTGCCGCTTCTTCAAGAGTGTCAGCCACATTCTTAATGCCAATGGTAACAGAAGTGGGCATCCTATAAATTTTTTGATTGTAAAACGACACAATTGATATATCCAGATATTGACAAAAAGCATCATGCAGCGCAATATCCATAGCAGCGGAAGTACCAGGTTTGTGCGGGAAAAAACGATTGACATCACTTATAATGCTAAAAATCTCGGCAATAGGGCGTCCCACAAATTTTTGAATAGTATCGGATTGTAAACTTTCATACGCATCATCAACATCCTCACCCACGACCTCTTTGGAGGGATTAGCCGAGCCAAGTCCAATAATGCCATTTTGTAATTCTATTTCAACAAAAACAGCTTCTACACTCGAAACCGTTTGATAGGTGATGGTGTAGGGACGAGTTAGTGCCAGATTTTTTTTAAAAACGCGGATAGATTTAATTTTCATACGTATTGTATAAATTGGTTAAAACAATAGATTTTTGAAAGCACCAAGGTAGGACTTTTGGAAATGTGGAGGTGCTAAAACTTAATTATTGATGACCTTTACTTTAATCATTTCTACTATCTCCCCTACCCCTTCTTCTAAAGGCAATACTACCGGAATGCCCAACTCCGTCCTCAGAGTCGCCTGCTTCTCTTTGGCTTCTGTTGGCGTCAATCCGTGAGTATTGAGCGCCACGGCTATCACTTCCGAGCCGTACATTTTAATAAGGGCAATTTCGCTTGCTACGCTGGGAATCTCTGCCAGAATATTATCCTCTGTGCCTTCGTAGTATTTTCGAGCGGGCATAGCTTGCAAAACCACCCATTTGGCTTGACTAGAAAGCAATAATTCTGCTCCTGTTGGTCCGATTGGATTACGCAAAGCGGATTGACCGTTGAGGAACATGACATCGGGTTGCGCTTCAGTATCGCATTTCACAATTTGGGTTTCCAACTCGCCTGTGACAAAATCATTGAGGGTAGAATCCAGAATAAAAGCATATTTACCGTCTTGCATCCATCCCGTTTGACCCGTAGAAATCATCTCTGCTTTTATCCCTTGCGCGCGACATTCTTCCACTAAAAACCGAGAAGTCGTCCGTTTTCCGACTGCACAATCCATTCCCAAAACCGCGATCCGAGGCGCTTTTACATCTTTAATACGACCCGACCAATACTGCATTTCGTATGCTTTTTTCGCCTTCCGAACATCTGTAATCGTCACATTATTGTCGTTGGCAAGGCTAATAAAATCCGGCTTATCGTTTAAAAAGTCGTGTAAACCGTTGATGATATGCATTTTATAAGTCATCGCTTTTTTTAAAATGCTTAACATGTCCTCCGGTATTTTGCCGCCCGCAACGGCTACTCCCACAATCATATACTGAGGGGGGGGTAAAATTTTTGTCATGGCTTGTTCTACTGACTCAAAAACGGGTATATTCCGGTGCTTACCATCTAATACTTCACCGGCATCTTGTCCGGCACATTTATAATCAATTACGCCCACTATTTTAAAACGGTCAGAAGCGCGAATCAGTCCATGGGCAGTTTTGCCATTTTCGGTGTTGAGCATACCATTTGTCAAAATCAAAGCATTGCTTTCATTCATTTTTTCTTATTTTTAAATCTATAATCGGAGATTTTATTTTTCCGCCAAATTATCTGAAAAATGTTTGATTTTAAAAAAAATGTCACTTTTTGAAAAATTAATTTAAATTTAATATCTGGAAGTATTAAAAATAGAATCGTATATGGAATTATTACTGGATGAACTTACAAAGATTGGGCTTTCTTTATTGTTGGGAAGTCTTTTGGGACTTGAACGTGAATATCAGAACAAGCCTGCGGGTTTTCGAACGATTGCTTTAATTTGCGTAGGTGCCACGCTTTTTACGATTTTATCGTATCGATTGGGTAATAGTGTTAGCGTGGATCGGGTAGCAGCGAATATCATCACAGGTATTGGATTTATCGGTGCTGGCGTTATTTTTAAAAACAATAACACGGTGTATGGGCTGACAACGGCATCAACCATTTGGCTGGCGGCGGGTTTAGGTATGACTATCGGAGTGGGTGCCTATATTTTATCGGTTGCAATCCTTATAATAGCATTGATGGTTTTGTCTTTTTTTGAAACTTTACAAAACAAGATTGATAGTTTCCACGAGCGAAGGGTATATATATTGACTTATGAAAAGTCGGATTTTGATAAAATATGTGAGCACGAAATGAAAAAACATCAAATCAAATATAAAAAAATAAAGGAAGCGCGAACACAAAAAGAAATCACTTGCGAATATGTCGTCTTTGGGAAAGACAAAAATCTCAATCAATTTAATGATTATCTAATGACTTCTGAAGATATTCGCTCTTTCACATATTGACTATACTGGGGTTGCGTAATAAGTTTTTCAAGTTTTTTTGTCCAAATTATATTCTTTTTTTAGCACAACCCCAGTTTATTTAAGTTATTTTTGAATAATAATTTTCTTTTCTAATGCAGCGGTTTTTATAATATAAATGCCACTATCAAAGTGCCTTAAATTAAGTTTATTAAGTTTCTCAAATTTATATACAACCCGACCGACATAATCAACCACTACCCCACTCACCTCGTTTGAAAAATATACTTCTCCATTTGAAGGATTGGGATAGACGATAAAATCAGCTTCTTTAGGAATATTTTTCATACCGGAAGGAAGCGTTACTTTGCCTGGGCTACCAAAAACATCAACACTACCCCCGTCGGTTGCTGCGGCTTTTCTGCCCGTGGCTGTGGCAGATGCTCGCCAATTAGCGGCCACATTATTGTCTTTTGATGGGTCTATTATTTCTAAAGAGGGCCCTCTGCCATCAGGTAAGCTATCCCAAGGCGCTCTATCACTGTACGAAACTGAATCAATATTCACCCCTAAAGAATTGCGCAATCCCACAGTTCCGCCATTATTATTTAAAAAACCCGCTTCCCAATCATATAAGGCATTTACGCCAAAAAAACGATTGAATCTTAGCGTATCAGACGCTATCACCACCGCCTCTTTAGAAGCTAATGAATATTGTGGTAAAATTCCCGTCAGTCCATAAAGCTTAATACCGCCAATTGAAATGGGTGTTGCACTTTTATTGTAAATTTCAAAATACTCTAATGAGTCCCCAACCCCGATATTATACATGATTTCAGTGATGACTATGTCGTTGCCCTCATAAGTATTAAAAATGAGGTTATCAATACCAGAAGCTTGTACTTGAATATTTCCAGAATTATCCAAAAAACCGTTAGCTATGAGTTTGTATTTCGTGCCCGAAGTCATACTACCCACTGTCAGTAGAGCGCTTTTAGAAATCGAATCATAAGATATAGCATTAATTGTTAAAGCAGGGGTAAAAACATAATTAGTTTTACTTTCAGCCGAAATTTTAGATATTTTTTCAGAGAAAACGACTTTAATAGATGTTTGGCTTTCTACTATTGCTGATAATAATGAGGGGGGGGTATTATCGACAAAGGAAATGGAAAACGGCGTTGTTGAAAAAGGCAATTCCGGAGCTAACCCATCGGTGCTTTGATTGCCATTAGCATCCTGCAAATTCCAGTTTGTCATTTTATTGATTTCGGTCAGAAACACCTCTTTTGTCAAACCTATCCTATTGCCTTTATAAGCACCTATATCAGTACCTGATGTAAGGAGTATAGCTGTAAGATTTTCTGTTAAGCTTGTGCCAGATAAAGTAGTTCCTGCTATTGCTATAGGTCCGTTCAAAACAGCCGAAAGAAAAGTAGTAGGGATGTTACGATCTGTAGCTAAATATAAAAAAACACCTTCTCCGCTACCACTTATATCAAAATTGGTTGAACTTTCTTTTTTCAGTGTGCCGATATTTGCATTAAACTTAAGCGTATCCGTTAGTGAGTTCAATAAAATAATCGTACCGGGTGCAATAGTGGCATTACCCGAATTCCAACTAAGTGTCCCATCCCCAGGGGCAGTGCTGGTTGTAAAAGCTGTTCCATTCCACTCGTCGTCTCGAATATAAACAATTGTGTGTGGAGGAATTTCAGCAAAATTCACTACCGCTAAAAAATCAGAGCTATCTGCATCAAAACCCACGACCATTAAATCGCCGGAGGTCAGTTGAGCGTGAACTTTGTGAGCAGTAAGAAAAAAAATAATCGCAATTAAGCAGTTGAGTAGTTTTATCATATTAAAATCGTTTGATAGAAGTGTAATCTATTTTTATAATATTTGTCTTACGATTTTGGTCATGCGATTATAATAAGTAGAGAGCTGACAAGGCAATTAGTAAATTCTCCTTATCTATACTGGGTTGGACATTTTTTTCAACTCTTCCGATTCCTTTTCTATTTCCACTATTTCAGCTTTAAAAGCTTCGGTTAAAGCCGAGAATTTTTCGGGGAAAAGTTCTTCCATTTTTGCAGCCAACAAATTGCGGGACATGCCCCCTTTTTTAAAACATTCTATTGCCGACATACCCAAGGGAAAAACGGTATCTCTAAAAGCCGTTACACCTTTTTTAGTTTCCTCAAAAACGATATCAAAAATAAGGGCATCAGCAATAATAAGATCATAGATTATCACTTTTTCTTCGTCCTGCTGTTTTTTCAAAAACTCTTTTTTAAAATCCAGTTCTTTCAATCGCTTCTGAACGTTTTGCCGTTTTTTCTTCACATCTTTATCTTGTTGTTCTTTGATGGCTTTCGGGTTCTGCCAATCTTCCTGCAATGCTTTGATAAAAAAACCGACTCGGTTACCCCCCTCAGTACCTCGCGCATTCGGTGCGTTTTCGACTAAGGCTATCTTTTCACGATAATAGTTTTCAAGTGCCCCGCAACGCAACTCTGCTTTTTGACGCAGAATATCATCAATAATAACATTGAAACCGAGGTTAACATATTTAGAAAGACTTTTTTCATTCATCCCCCACCCTATCAATGTTTGGATGGTATCATCCGGCAATTCAGGTTTTTCATCCACCTGCACCGCTTCTTCCAAAAAATTAAGGATGGATTGTCTGGGGGCATCCTGCTTGGGCTGATTGGTGATAATCGAAAATTTAAGGGCGCTAACCTTTCTGACGGTTTTAATTTCTTTGTATTCAAATCGGATATCGGTGTGTTCTTCCAAATCCCGTTGGGCAATACTCAGCACTTTCCTTTTAAAATCGCCGTACAGTTCATATTCAGATCCTACTTTTTTTTGTAAATCCTCTAATTCAAAAGTTCTATGACCAATGGTTTTGTATTGATAAAGCAATTCGTAAAGTCTTATTGAATAACTGCTTTTCAATTTAGGAATATACAATAAAGGGTACATCGTGAAGTTACGTTTTAGCTCTAACAAAAAAGGTTTGAGAAGCAAAGGAATCTCAAAGGTGACAACACCTTTTTTGTAATCAATGGCATAAGCCGCAATCAGATAGGCCGTAAGGATATTTTCTGTCGTTTTTATGACGATGGGTTCTTTGTTCAACCTGTCTGCGATATCCCGCAAGTCGTCTTGAAAACGACCCCAAGTTACATCATTTTTGTATCCCAAATAACGTTTCATAGCGTCAATTGTGATCGAATATAGTTTAAGGTCTTTATCTTCGGGACTGATCAGGGAAAAAATAAGGCGGGCAACTTTATGAGCACGGGCTGTTAAAGCTGGCGAATAAAGCGCTTCGATAAGGTCATTGGATTGAACAACCACGAACTTATCGGTATTCGTTTCTTTATTAATTATGACCATTTGAGATGATTGTCTATTATGCTGAACAAAGATAACATTCAAATATGACTTAAAAAGGCTATGGTCATAATATACTCAAAAGGTCATAGTAAATACTCTTTAAGTCATAATAGCTACTCAAAAAGTCATATCAATTACTCTTTAAGTCATAATAGCTACTCAAAAAGTCTTAGTTAGTACTCAAAAAGTCATCTTTGACTGTATAAACAATTGATTAACAATAAGTTAGAGTGGGCTAAAACAAGATAAAAGCAATTTAAAAAGAAATAAAAATAATAAAAACATTTATTGTCTGTTTTTTTACTCAAAAAGTCATAATTCATTTTACAGATCTTCTTAGCTTGAGAATGAATTATATAAATTTTCCTCAATTATGACTTTTTGAGTAAAAAAAATACCAAACATCTTTCCAATTCTTATAAATATACTCAAAAAGTCATAGTTTGAGGTTAGTTATCATTCGTTAGCCCATCCTTTTACACTAAATATGACTTTTTATTTTATTCTTTTTTTAACCCCGACGTTTTACTCAAAAAGTCATAGTTATTCTTTTCACATTTGTATTCCATCTGACAGCTGTTATTAAACAAAATGTTTATCTGGTGCTTTTCAAGAACTATCTATTACTCAAAAAGTCATAGTTGTAATCAGATTTACTTTCTCTTTATTTATGTTTCTGTATAGATACAGAAACATAAATAAATTTATTTTTTCACTGTGCAATTCTGTGTCAATAAGTAATTTTCTGTTTTTTTAAAATAAAATATGTACACGTATGTATAAATACATAATAAACTTTATTTTTGCAGAAAAATAAATATATTTATGGTAATATCAGTAACAAACCTTAAAGGAGGTGTAGGGAAGACTACATTAACGACAAACTTAGCAGTGTGTTTTGCCAACAAAGGCAAAAAAGTCTGTATTGTTGACACCGATTTAAGCCAAAAATCTTCGATGGAGTGGGCAGGAAGCCGAGATGAAAACGTCGCTAAAGTGCCGGTTTTCGGCGTGACGGAAAAACAACTTAACAAAGAAGTGGAGGGATTAAGAAAAAACTTTGATTTGGTTTTCATTGACGGTACACCACAATTAGCTGAACTGGCAAGCCGAATGATTCTGGCAAGTGACATTGTATTAGTGCCTCTGTCGCCGAGTATCTATGATTTCCGTTCTTTTGAGAGCTTTTTACAAAAG
Organism: Saprospiraceae bacterium; assembly: GCA_031424115.1. Taxonomy (GTDB): domain Bacteria; phylum Bacteroidota; class Bacteroidia; order Chitinophagales; family Saprospiraceae; genus JAAFJT01. The sequence goes on from JANPGW010000113.1 coordinate 23,351, forward strand.
TATGAACAAGTCAAAGCTGTTAAAGAAAATATCGCCAAGATGGAAGCTTATGTGATTGTGAACAGGGTCATCGAATCGGCGAATGTGAGCAGGGAAATTCAGGAAGCTTTGGGAGAATATGATATCAAAACAATGGCT
>JANPGW010000114.1:0-4807 GCA_031424115.1 Saprospiraceae bacterium
TGTACCGCTATAAGCTTCATACAAAGCATTGGAAGTCGGATAATAGACACTTTTATGGTCGGGCAGATTCTTCGATTTGATATAAATCCAAGTGCCATCGCTTGTGATACTCGTTGCGCCGTATATTTTTTTATAAACGGCTGGGACTTCTGTGGAAGCAGTCGTCGGTGTCGTTGTATCTTCTGTTTTGCTACAACTCATCATACTGAGTGCTGCTATTGCACCCAAAGCCAACTTGCTGATTTTCAATTTTTTAAAATTCATTTCGGTTGTTTTAAAATTGATTAATAAAATAGAAACGCCTAATGCGACAAAGCCAAACAAGCCAAAATACACCAAAGAATTTTTACTTTCCATCGGTATTTGCTTAAAAACTTGTGCGTCGTTCCATTCAAAATTCATTGCATTATCATTATTCGCACCTAAAATGAATTTTTCATATGTCTCATTTCTCGGCATTAAAAGCACATAATTATGTTGTGTAATGCTTGGAAAAGTATGGGCTTGAACGGATAATTGCTTCAAATCCTCTGGAACACCCTTTATATCGAACCATAAATCTGTTTGATGCCCCACTTGTACAGCCCCGTTTTGAAGCACTATTTTGCCCGTTTTATTGGCAATCATGCTTATTGAATTGCCCACTTCTTTTATCAATAAGTCGGTCAATAACTCTTTTGATATTTTATTAAAATCCGTTTGAGGATATTTTTTAGTCAATTCATAATAAAAAGCATCAAAAGAAGAACTGATGTGCAGCGACCAAGCCGAGTCTTTTTTAGTGATTGTAATGGTAGAAATTTGGCTGCTGTGCGCCGATAAGTAATTGGAAATTCCACAAGCCAAAATGAATACGGCTATTTTAATTTTATTCATAAAATATTGATTTTAAATAAATTATAATTTAAAATACCCCAAATACTGTCACGTCCCGAGAATTCGGGATGATGGCGCAAAATGCGCTCAAGAGGGTGCTTATTTAACCGTATGCGTTCCCTGAGCTCCTTTAAAACAACCCAGAAACTTATTGGCTCCGGCCGTTGCTACGTGATAGTGATAGCCACGTGTGGTATCAGTATGACCTCTGCACTCGTCCAAATCAGTGGGTTCTTTGCCATCTTGATTGACTTGGGAGTACATGCCGTAACCGTCCATCGCATAACCAATCAAAGGGGCATGACCATCGGTTTGAGCCACTTCTTTTGTTTTACCCGTTGCAGCATGGTAGTGATAGCCCTCTGCGAGGTTAACGTGCCCACCCGCATCATCCATAGGTGCTAAGGTAAAAGCGCCCAAAATGGCTTGCGTGGGCGCAGGCGGATCAAAAACAACACCGTTCAAAGCCGTGCCGACCACCGTACCCATACCCGATATACTTGAAGAAGCAGATAATTTAACAGGCTTGGTCGGTATCAAAAAAGTATGCGTCACCGAGATATAAGACGGCTGGCACTCGACACAATAATTTTTATACATAGGGTCGACGTCAGGTCGTGCAGCCGCTTGACAAGCCGCTTTTGAATTGGTGACATTGATAGTGCCATCACTTTTGTACATTTGCCAAGTCGCATTGGAGTAAAAAGTGCTCATGTTTTTGATAAAAGCGCCGTCCACATCATAGACTTTGCCGCCTTCCATCCAGATACCACCTTTGGATTTGTCATCATTGATGTTCGTCGGGCACCAAGGTCCTTGAGCGTGTTCGCTCGGCTTATTGTTGGTGGTGATACTGTAACAAGTCGTCACCGTTCCGTCCGATAAGGTACACGGCACAGTCGTAATCGGTGTGGTCAAACCTGCGGCAATGAAATTAGCGGGGTCTAAAGAAACCGCCGTCGGGTCGGTTGTGCCTTGTGCGTCTTTGTTGCAAGCTGCAACTGCAATAATTAATAATGCGGATACTACCCAAAAACAGTTTTTCATTTTAAATACGTTTTAATTGTTGATTACTTTTATTGCAATAGAACGCCTGTATCTACTATTTAAAGATAGTGAAACCGTTGAGTCGTTGAAAAAATGGGTTGAGTTGTTGGTAAAATGGGTTGGATATTGAACGATAGTGAAATCCCGACATACTCGGGACTGAGGGTATAAAACGCAAAAAGCCCATGCACAACACGTTGCATGGGCTTTTATATCATCAAGCGTTTATGCTCAAAATCAAATACGGTGCTTCAGTTTGCTCAACCATTCCGAAGAAATGCCCATAAATTCAGCAATATATTTGGCAGGCACTTGCTGAATGATAATTGGGTGCGTGGTCATCAAATAATTATAGAGGCGTTCTGATGAATAAGCAATGATTTTCATTTCAAAATCATTGATTTCCTGTAAAGCCGTTGTGACTTGTGCGTGATAAATGCGGAGGAGTTGGAGGTCTTGAAAAATAAACGCTTCTATATCTTTTTTATTAAATTCGATGACCTCGGCATTGCTGATACAACGGATTTCGCACTGCGTTTTTGTACTTGAAAAAAAACTGTCCACACACGTCATAAATGGGTGAAAATCAGGAAAAAAAAAGTTAATCGTTTTCTCAATTTCCAGTTCTTCATCAATAAAACGACAGACAAAACCGCCTTTCTGAACCAAATACACTTTCGTGCATATTTGATTGTGCCGCACCAATTTGGTTTGGTTTTTCACTTTTACCAATTGCCCTAAGCCCATTATTTTTTCAATGGTTTCATTCGAAATATTGGACTTACTTAATTCTTCAATTAATTGATTCATCTTGATTGACCGCCTTTTTATGATAAAATTGATTAAAAAAGGCAAAGAAATATTGTTTTTCATTTAAAAACAAGTAAAAAAACAAAATACTGAGGAGTATCCATGAAATGAAAAAGTATGCGCATTATTGAAATGCGCATACTTGAGGTGAAAATTATTTAATGTCTGGTCGGCTATGCCATTCGTGGAATAAGCCTTTCGGGTCTCTCTGTGCCCTAATTTGTTGTATTTTTTTCAAATTCGCATCAGATAAAAACGGTGCAGTTCTTTTGTGCAAACCTTCATCTGCCAATTGGATTCCTGTACTCAAATGGCTCATTTTCTGCATCAAATTGACTGCCCAATCGCCATATTTAGCCGTATCAGCAGCATTTTTCCAAGTACCATAAAGGGCTAAATAAATCGCATCTTCATTTGAATAAACCATATCCGATTGAATTTTGCCGGGATGCCAATTCAACCATAGAAAATGGGCAGGCGAAGGCGGCAAGGTTTTGGCTATTTCTTTAATGAAAGGCATCAAATCCTCAATAGGGGCATGTGTCCACATATTATCAACGCCCCAATGATAATTTTCGGGATAGTGGGTCATTACCGTTTTGTAGAGCCTATCAATACCAGGATTAAAAGCGGGCGTAGCAATAACCGCTTTGTTTTTAATGGGGCTATTTTTCATAAAAACCATCGCTTCCTCGTATTCGTCTTTGGTATCGGCAAAAATTGGCGCAACGGCTTCTATGCCTGCGCCCAAAATATTAAGCATTTTGTTGCTCATCACCATTTGAAATTCTACGGCTTTTGGTATCGTAGGTCCTACTTCATACGCCCAATTGTAAACATCTTCCAAATGTTTGATATAAAAATCGTGTACAATAATGGCTCTGTATTTTGGTAGCGTAAATAATTTTAAATGAAATCGCACCACTACGCCAAAAAAACCACCACCCGAACCACGCGCTGCCCAAAATATATCCGCATTTTGGCTTTCGTTGGCGTGAATGTATGTGCCGTCAGCCGTTACAACGTCAATGCCTATCACACTTTCGCAAGCGATGCCTGTCTTTCTGCCATTCCAACCATAGCCGCCTTGTAGCAAATAACCACCAATACATACGCCTTTGCAATGCCCCGCAGGGAAAAATAAGTTGTGTTTGTAGAGTGCTTTCATCAAATCACTACCGCCGACAGCGGGTCCTGCGGTGGCGGTCATTTCTTTGGGATTGATGTCATATTGATTAAAATTTTTCATCATAATCATAATGCTGTCCTCTCGAATATGATTGGCACTAAAACTATGACCGCCCGAACAAACCGTCACTTTTTTGCCGTGCGTTTTCGCGTATTTTAGGGTGTCAATAATATCTCGAACTGATTTTGCGACCACAATTTTAGCAGGTCTTTTGATGGGGTCAATCTTATTAAACAGCGAACCCATAACAGTTGCCTCAAAATCTTTATCCGTCCGCTCTATTACACGACCTTCAAGGCGCAAGCTCCCCCCCTCCGTATTTTCCGCATAAATTTGAGGTAAAAAAGCGGCTAAATGCGTCATTTCTTCCGAACAATGTTGCAATAAATCGTGAGCAAATGTTTTAGGCAATTTCCGCATTTTTCGTGCAAAACCCGATACTAAATCAGCAAAAATACCTTGTTTTCTGATGTGAATATATGGGCCGCCTACCCAAAAACGCGAACGCATTTCAGCACCTCCTTCAACGGCACGCACTTGGTGAATCAAATAACCATAGTCAACGGGCAACGATTGGTGTCCAATTCTGGCACAGATGTAAACGGCTTTCGAGGAGTCGCCAATGACTTCATCTGAAAACCCAAATTCGGTCGGTGATTTGAATTGAATGGCACCTTGCGTGTAGTCATCACCAATCATTTCTGCGATAATTGAGTTGCGACCAATATAGGCTACGTCATCGCGCCCGTCTTCCCATTGTGCGCTATAATGTGATTTTGGATGCCACAATTTGTAACGATTGTCCTTGCAACCATGCCAAGCAAACCACCAATCCCACATGTCGGGCGTTACATTGGGCATTTTTGTGAGCACCGCCACATGAGC
>JANPGW010000115.1:0-1996 GCA_031424115.1 Saprospiraceae bacterium
ATACGCATAAAAACTGTTGCGGAAATAGCGAATAACAGCTATATTTGCCTAAAATCGGTGTATGGCAAGAGATGTATTTCATGAAAATGTTAAGGAAGCTCTGATAAAAGAAGGCTGGACTATAACAAATGACCCGCTTTCATTTAAAATTGGTAATATGCAGGTACAGATTGATCTCGGGGCTGAACGATTGATAGCCGCAGAGCGTGGCACTGATAAAATTGCCATCGAAATTAAAACTTTTGGGAGTTTATCTTTTATCACATCTTTATATGAAGCCGTAGGGAAATACATCATTTATCGCAACGTATTAGCTATGAGAGAGCCCGATAGAGTTCTATATTTAGCTGTACCAGAAACAATATACACACGATTTTTTGAAGAACAAGTAATTCAGAAAACGATGCGAGAAGAAAAATTTAAGCTTGTTATTTATAATCAGACGAATCAAATCATTACAGAATGGGTAACAAATTAAAGAAATACGAAAAGGCAATATTGTCCATTTTAAATGAATATGCCAAAATCAAATACGCTAATATTTCGGGCGGCAACGAATTAATTATAGACAAAGAAAATCACCGTTACCAAGTTGTCACAATTGGCTGGGATAACAATCGTTTTGTGCATGATTGTCCTATGCACTTCGACATTATTGATGGTAAAATTTGGGTACAACAAAATATGACCGAATGGGAAGTTGGAGAGATGTTGGAAGAACAAGGTGTTCCAAAGTCAGATATTGTAGCGGGTTTTCTATCCCCTGATTTACGACCTTATACTAAATATGCTGTTGCTTAACGTTAGAGATTGCCCATTTCTACCTACGAGTGGACAGATTCGCCTGATTTGAAAATTTACAAAGTGTGAATATCCACCGCACCACCGAGCGCATCGTCCTAGAAGAGCAAGCCGGAAAAAAGACTTTACAGTTTCGGTTTTGTCGGTTTCGGGCGTATGCTTAAAATGAGATAAAAAAAGCCTTTTGAGTACGTCGCTCAAAAGGCTTTTTTTAGAAAAATACTGAGGGGGGTATCATATTTCACAAAAAACTGTAATTTTGTATAAAAATGGCAGTCAAAATTAAAACAATTATTAGCGGAATATAAAATATAAAAACATGACGACAACCTTTTCCGTTGAGTTTAAAGACGCTGAACGTGACCAAATCAAAATCTGGTTGGATTACTTGAAGTCACTGGATTTTGTTAAAGCCGTTAAAGAAAAAGAGGATATTCAAACGTATCTTCCAATAGATCGTATTAAAGAATTGTATCCCAATCAATGGGTATTATTAGCCAATACACAAACAAAAGGACTGAATATACTGGGCGGTCGTGTTATTTTGAATACCCCTGACAAACATCAATTGGCTTTAGAGGGTAGAGATTTGGTAAAACAGCACACGCAAGTACGGCATTTTTATACTGGAGAGCTACCAAGCAGAAAACATATTGGGCTTCTCGTCCGACAAAAATAAATCTCTTATTTTATGAGAAAATTTGATTTTCAATTGGCAGACGAAGATGCTTTGATTCTCGTCGAGGCGTATATCAAAGACTATCCCTTAATCTTAGCATTAGACACAGCAGCTTCTCAAACAGTCATAGATTGGAACGCCTTGTTTTTAGCAGGCTGCACTATTCCATTAGTTGAAGATTTGAAAAATACTGTTCCAGTAGAAACTGCTTCGGGTATTATGGATGTACCCATTTACGAAATGAGTGATTTTAATGTCTTGGGCATACATAAAACAAATTTTCCTGTTCTCACCTACGATTTTTTAGCAAAAGGACTCATAAGCTCGTATGATGGTGTTTTAGGCATTGATTTTTTCAGAAAACAATACGTTTTAACCATTGATTTTGTGGTAGAAAAATTATGGTTAGTATCTAAAAAATGATTTCTCACCTAATGGGCGAAATGACGTTTGTGGTGGCTCTTGTGCTGATGTTGCAAGCGGCAGAGATTGAAGTCATATGCAGCACCACCGAGC
>JANPGW010000116.1:0-4255 GCA_031424115.1 Saprospiraceae bacterium
TTACAAAGCCGAAAGAAGCCTTTTACAGGAAAAAGGTTTGCCGCGCCGCGCTTGGTACAAACACCAAATCTACGCCCCGGGGTATTACACGGGTTACGGTGTGAAAACGCTTCCGGGCATCCGTGAAGGCATCGAAGAGCGCCAATGGAAAGAGGCACAAGAGCACATCGAAATCGTAGCAAAAACCATTCAATCATATACCAATCAGGTGAATAAGGCGGTGGAGTTGTTGCGGTAATTTGGGTTTCACACGAACCTGCCTTTGTCGGCAGACAGGTTGGACGAATTTAAACACGAATTTACACAAATTTTGCTCAGTTAGATGTTGACAAAGGCAGGTTCTTGTAAAAAAAAACGAGTAAATTCGTGTAACTAACGCCTAAGAAATAACTTAGGTATTTTCATTTTAACACATAGGCACATAGAGCACATAGTTTTTTATAAAAAATTGGTAATCAATAAATTACGCATAATCCTATGTGCTCTATGTGCCTATGTGTTAAAGAAAAAACAGCCAAGTTATTATTTGTTCATTACTAAAACAAAAAAAACATGAACAGAAAACTATTCACAAGCATCAGCCTACTGTCGTTAATAGTCAACCTACCCTCGGCAAAGGCAGACGATTTCAAAATATTGAACCGAGAAAGAGAAGCCTTACAATGCCGAATGGACTTGACTACGCGCGCCAAAGAAGAGATTTTGGTGTCCACCTACATCATTCGGGAAGACGAGGTGGGCTTAGGCTTACTGCAATTGATGATTGACCAAGCGGCGAAAGGCGTCAAAGTCAAATTGATTTTAGATGCTTTCGGGAATAATATTTCCGGCGAACTGCTCAACTATTTGATGGAAAAAAAGGTTGAGGTTCATTTATTCAAAAAAGCGAATATATTTCAGTTGCATACCTTTACCAACCGGATGCACGAAAAAGTATTAATCACCGACGAAGAAAACCTCATAGTGGGTGGCAGAAATCTATCGAGCGATTATTTTAAAATTGACTCCACCGGCAATTTTTTAGACACGGAGCTTTTTGCAAAAAGTAAAAGAGTGTCCAATGAATTGCGGAATCACTTCTTTACGATGTGGAATCGACGGGTATTGACCAAAAAGCCTAAAAAGGTGAAGCTCACTGATGAAAGACGCGCCCACTGGAAAAAACAATTAGAAGAGGGACTCACTCAATTGTTGAAAAAAGGGAAGGTCAAAACCCAATCCACGATTGATTGGACGGCGCTTGCTTCAACGGCAACCGTGAACGCCACGTATGACAACTTTGTCGCCGACAGCAGCGGCATGGCTGTTCCATCGGATAAAAAAAATCTGAGGGGTACGAATCAATTGATTGCCTTAATTGATGGTGCCAAGACGTCCATTGACTTTAAAAATCCGTACTTCCACCCTACTAAGCTGTGGCTGAAAGCCATCAAAAATGCCATCAACCGGGGCGTGAAAGTGCGTTTGTTGACCAATTCGGAATGTACCAGCGATGTGCTGATGATGCAATCCGTTTATCGACGGTCGAGACCCAAATATCTGAAAATGGGCGTCCAAATATGGGAATACGCCGGCAAAGAGTATTTGCACACCAAATCCATCATCATTGATTCATCTATTACGGTGATTGGCAGCTACAACATCCACATTGTCTCGCAAAAAAACAATGCGGAAGTGTGCCTGTGGGTGAAAGACAAAACATTTGGGCAACAAAATATCCGCTACATGGATAACAACTTGGCTTCAGCCAATCATGTTCCGGCCACGAAACGCCATTTGAACAATTGTCATTTCGATAAGCATCCCAACTGCCCTAAAAAAGCGTTTAAATATTGCCTTTTTGTGCATTTGTTTGCGCCGATTATGGGGTGTTTTATGTAATGTTAGGATATTAATTTATTTTAAACGCATAAGTTAAATTCTACCCCCTCAGTAGATAATAAATTTCAGAAGAATTATCCCCTGAATATGCCCAACTTGTCATGATTTTCACTAATATTGAAGGTTTTTAAAAAAACGGTTAACTAACTTTAAACTAACAAATCATGTCCTCCAATCGTCATCTATCGCTAATTGTCCAATCCGTTTATGTCGTGTTGACGGGTCTTCAACTCATTTTTGTGCCGAATATGCTTTTAGGCATGTTTGGTTTCGATGAAACGTCCGAAATATGGATCAAAGCATTGGGCATTGTTGTCTTGCCTTTGGCTTTTGTGTATTATGCTATCAGCAAGCAAGGCAGTCCCGAAGTGGTACAGTCCACGGTGTGGTCAAGATTGTTTGTGGGTGTTGGGTTCACGCTGTTAGCCCTCACGGGTCAAGCTAAAATGAGCCTTATCCTCTTTGCCGGTATTGATGTGGCAACGGCCGTGTGGACTTGGATGGAGTTGAGAAAAAAATGATGAATGATTTTTACATTTTGTAATAATTTCAAAATCAATTTTTTATACATTAATTTTTATCATAATTTATCATTCATCTTTCATCATTTCATTAAAATGCCTATTTCTAAATTACTTCTCAGTTATGCACTCACTTTTGTGGTGTTTTTCATAGTAGATATGGCTTGGTTGGGCTTAATTGCCAAAGATTTGTATAAAAAATACCTGGGTGACCTTTTAGCAGAAAATGTCAATTGGGTAGCGGCAATTGTTTTTTATCTGCTTTTCATAGTGGGTATATTCATTTTTGTCATTTTACCGGCAGTGGAAAAAGACTCGTTGCGGCATGCCGTTGTTATGGGTATCCTTTTCGGTTTTTTCACCTATGCGACCTATGATTTGACCAATCTCGCCACGTTGAAAGGCTGGCCCACCACCCTGGTTTTTATTGACATTGCTTGGGGAATGGTGTTGACGGGCATTGTGAGCACGGCAGGTTTTTACATCGTCAAGTATTTTCTATAATTTGAACCACCACACATCACAAGCCACATGTTGACCATTTGCACTCAAATTGGTTTATTAATTCTCGGTTATGCCTCGATATGGTTTGTCGTGGCTTTAATCCTCAAAAGAAATGACGTCGCGGATATAGCGTGGGGCTTAGGCTTTATAACAGTCAGTAGCTATCTTTTTATGACACAACCGGCATCTTCGGTGGCATATCTCATTTATGGGCTGGTGTCCGTTTGGGGCATCCGTTTGGCGATGCATATTGGGTTGAGAAGCAAAGGCAAAGCAGAAGATTTTCGATACCGACAATGGCGCGAAGAATGGGGGAAATGGTTTGTTATTCGTTCCTACTTACAAGTGTACGTGTTGCAAGGTTTCTTTATGTTGATTATAAGTGTTCCCATCATCATCGCCGGCGTTAAGGCATCCAACAAAGTGAATCTGTTAACCGGCGTGGGTTTTATGATGTGGCTGATAGGTTTCGCCTTTGAAGCGATTGGCGATTATCAGTTGTCCGTTTTCATCAAAAACAAGACAAACAAAGGCGATGTGATTCAAACCGGCTTATGGAAATATTCTCGACACCCCAATTATTTTGGCGAAGTACTGCTGTGGTGGGGCATTTTCATCATCACTTTACCCATACCAAACAGTTTTTGGGGCATTATCAGCCCGATCACCATTACTTTTTTATTGCTGTATGTTTCGGGCATACCGATGTTGGAAGCGAAGTACAAAAACAATCCCCAATTTCAAGACTATAAAAAAAGAACCAGCGCGTTTTTTCCGTTGCCACCAAAAGCATGAAAAAAATATTACAACAATATCGACACAGGGTTGTTACAAGGACATTGATAATACAAAATAAAAAAATCGCCAATGTCTAAACTAATATTCTGCTCCCTGTTGTTAGGTTTCACCGCATGTTTTAACGCTCAGGAAATCAAGCATCGCCCTGACAATCTCGATAATGGCAGAGCCATAACCGTTTCATTAACAAACAATGACAATATGAAGCCCAGTTTTTATGATTTCAAAATGAAGACTTTAGATGGTCAAGAAGTGTCTTTGGCACAATTCAAAGGCAAAAAAGTCATCATTCTCAACGTTGCGAGCGAGTGCGGTTATACCCCTCAGTATGCCGATTGGGAAAAATTTTACAAGGAGAATAAAGAATCCGCAGTTGTACTTGGCTTTCCCTGCAACCAATTCATGGGTCAAGAACCGGGTGATAATGCCACTATTCAGTCTTTTTGTCAAAAAAACTATGGCGTCACTTTTCCCATTTTTGAAAAAACCGAGGTAAAGGGTGACAATAAATCGCCACTGTACGCTTGGTTAACCGATAAAAATCAAAACGG
>JANPGW010000117.1:0-2494 GCA_031424115.1 Saprospiraceae bacterium
CGTCAATCCGCTGGAATGGCTCTCCGATGTCCTCCGCCGTTTACCCAATCTTCCCATCAATAAAATTGAGGAACTTTTACCCCATATTTACGGAAAATAACCTTTTGACGTTTTTGAGATGGGGTTGCTCGAACGGATACGCGAATACCGTCTTTGACCAAGCAAGCGTGCATCCGCTTCAATTGCCCTTTGGTGAACATATATTGACAGTCGTCATTGGTGTTGTCCATGAAATTCATGGTCATGGCTACGGGGTTGTCACCACAAGTGCTGACATGGCGATAATCCACACAACCCAAAGTTGGCGCGTTGTGAATAGGCGTATCTTCCACAAAATCATCGCCACAGAGTTCGGTTTCTGACCACAGTTCGTATAGATTCAAATAACTGCCGATGAGGTGTATCAAGGTCTTCCCCTCAGTGTAGGGGAAGGTTTTATCATCGGTAGGTTTTTTGCCAAAATAGCGGGCATCAATAACAATACCATCCGTGCCAATGGGTCCCGCTGGCATTTGGGCGTAACCGCTGATGCTGTCGGGCAGATTAACGACCCAAATATTCAGATATTTTTCGGTGTTCCATGCCGTGCTGCCGCCTGTGGTAGCCGATTTCATTTTGTCGTCTGCTAACCATGTTGTGACCGATGTGGGGACGGTCAATACACCCGATGTATTCCTGCTCGTAGGGTCTTGGGTGGCTAAACAGAACGATATTTTGGTATCTAAGGCGTTGGCATCCGAGAATTTTTCTTTGGTATCCGCCTCGTGTTTGATGATTTTGACCGTTTGGCGGAAGTCCTTTGAGGTAATGTCTAATTGTTGTTTGACATCGCTGGCGGTGGGTAGATTGCGCGTATCGCTGCCCGATTTGTAGAGTATATGCACCACCACAGTGATATTCACCTCCTGCGGTAAGCCGCCGTGCGAAAGTTCCGGTATAGACCGTTCTAAATACATCCGTTTGATGCGCATTTCTCTATCCGTACCCAAAAGCCGTTGGTGGTTCTTTTGGGTATAATACCGACGGGGTGTTTGGGGTAGTTTCAGCCGTTCTGCTCCTCTGCTGGCTTCTCGGTTTTGCGCCATCAATAGGCTCGGAAGCTGTAGCAATAGTAGGTAGAGTATTTTCTTCATGGTTGGGTGGTTTATTTTTTGTAAAATATCTGAATTTGCTTTATTTTTGCTTAAATCATTAAAAAAGTGAAAACTTATGCAAGTTACAATTGAATTACTAAATGAAAATGCTTTAAACTTACTCCGAGATTTGGAGCGTATGAGCATTATTCGATTTACTAAAAAGATAGAGAATACAACACCGACTATCAAAAAACAACGCCAATTTGGTGTTATGAAAGGCTTGGTTAGCTATATGGCAGCAGACTTTAATGCGCCAATTGATGACTTTAATGAGTACATGTAAATGATGAAACAATTTCTTTTAGATACTCATGCCCTCATATGGTTTTTAGAAGGTGACTCTCAACTTTCTACATCTGCTAAAAACATTATTTTAGATACAGATAATGAATTATTCGTCAGTGTGGCATCTCTTTGGGAGATGGCTATTAAAATAAGTATAGGCAAATTAACACTCAATCAGCCTTTAGAGCAAGTTATTCAGCGTTTGCCTTCTCAATATATCACAATATTACCTATTGAAATTCCTCATGTCCTCTCCATAAAAACACTCCCTTTTTATCATAAAGACCCTTTTGATAGAATCCTCATAGCACAGTCCCTTACAGAAAATTTTTCTATCATTAGCATTGAAACTATCTTTGACCAATACTCAGTCAAAAGAGAATGGTGAATACTCCGTTGTCTTAAATCTTCCATTTCCACCAATAGGACGGAAGCGGTTGTAGTAAGTCGCCCTTTTGTTTCAAGTATTCCAATTCTTCCAATAAGAACGGGGCTGTTGTGTTCTTCCGATTTTCGGAATGTCTGACCACAACCGCACTCTGCTAAAAGGCAACACTTTCATCGAACACTTAGGCGCAACAGGTTTTAAGAACAACCCGTACCAGCAGCAGGGAATCTATAACTTATTTTTTTTAATGTATTCTATAATCCATGTATTTACTTTCATTGTTCTATTTTTAGCAATATCCAGAAGTTTAGATTGCTGTGATTTATTATATGTATCTTGAAAAATTGTTGCTAAATTTCTATCACAACATCTCATATATTTTATAGAATCACCTTTAAATGATACACCAAAATATTCTATTACGTTAGGTATATTTATTTCGATAGGTAATCCATTATATAAAGGTTGAAAATATAATGTTGTTAATTTGTCTCCATCTATATACTCTATCTTTATAGAATCTTTATTATCTTTTAGTAGGTGTAAATCACACTCTAAAAAATTGATTTTTTGACCACTATCAATTGTAATGTCTGTTATAGACATATTATACTTATATATTTCCCACTTTGCTCTATCCTCATAACCTATTGTATTTTGAATTTTAGTATTAGATACAATGCTA
>JANPGW010000118.1:0-1734 GCA_031424115.1 Saprospiraceae bacterium
TTTTAAACCATCATTCCCCGTTGTTTGGTTAGAAAAATTCATATCTAACAAGACCAATTCAGGCTCATTCTGGCGTAAAAAATCTACAGCCTCCGTCGGTGTTGATACCGATGAAACCTCAAAACCCTCTTTTTTTAGCAATAATGAAAGCGAGGTGCGGATTGCAATGTCATCGTCTATGATTAAAATCATTTTTAGTATTTCTCTAATTCATCCATCCCAAAAGCAGCTAAATAGGTTTGCTCATTGATTGTGTTATTTTCATTGGAGTCATAATCCACGACAATTTTCCAAACGCCGTTGATTTTTCGCGTGAAAACGTGGAATTTACCGTAGCCTTTCCACGTTTCTATGCCATTTTTATCGTATGTCTTTAATTCATAAATGCCCCTTTCGGAAGCTATTTTTTCATTAGCAAAACGTTCTGTAAAACGAAATGCTATGGATAATTTACGCCCTTCGGTTTTTACATCCTTGAACCAAGCCGTCACATTATCGAAATAGTTTTGATATGTGGGCAAAGACTTTTGATTGCCCTCAGCCCTTATAAAATCTTCACTCTGAAGACTTTTATACTTTTCAGCGTTCAATGTACCATAAGCCTCAACAAAGGGCAGCCAAATATCTTTATTGATTTCTTTCAAATAATCCGCATTGGTTTGGGCTTCAGTTGGCAATGCCATTGCCATTAAAATGAGAAAAAATATTTGTCTCATAGCTTCTTAGTTTTATTTTTTCACAAAAAATTGCCTCAAATAATCAATACTTGCAGGTGTTTGCTCAAAAGAACGTGACGATTCGTCTTCGATAAAATAATGCTTGATACCCAATGCGCGCGCCGTTCTCATAATATCAGCAGTATTGACCTCACCTTGCCCGATAGTACAATTCAATTCGACATCCATGCGCCCAAATTGGTTACAAGGCGTGGCATGATTTCTATCTTTAATATGAAGCGCCTCCCAACGGGTCGGGTACTTTTTCAACCACGTAACGGGGTTGTGTCCCGCATGAAAAACCCAATTGATGTCCATTTCATAATTGACATATTGAGGCAGTGTTTTCTGCAAAATCAAATCCATCAAATAGCGGTCTTTGTAAGGTCTGAACTCGTAGCCATGCGGATGATAAAGTAAACCGAGACCATTTTCAGCAATTTTTTTACCCGCTTTATTGAACACCTTAATGGCTTTTTCGGCTTCTTCTAAGGTGAACCCACCTTCAATGTGGGGTATCCAAAAACAAACCACGTATTTTGTTTTCAAAATTTTAGCCGTTTTGATGACTGCTGCGAGTTTAGCGTCGTCTTCCAATTCCGCAAAATCAGCACCAGACCCAATAGCCTTTAAGCCAAATTCATCGAGGTTTTTCTTAAAATCTTCGGGTGTCATGCCATAAAAACCCGCACATTCTACTTCTTTGATGCCCAAGTCTTTGACGCGTTGAAACGTACCCCGCGCATCGGCTTTAAATTGCTCTCTAAAACTATATAATTGCACACCCACCGGCGATGGTTTAATCGTTTGAGCAAAAGCACTCAGTAGGAGTGTTAAAAAAAAGGTTAAGGTTAAAATTGATTTCATCCCGCGTGTAGTAAACTACTGTCTACCAAAAAAAAGTAATATAAAAAAGGAGTACGCAAATTGCCTATAACAATTTGTGAAAAAGGAAAATAAACAATCTGCGGTACTCTTGTGGGCAAAAGTAATTGAAAAAGCGACAATATTTTCAACT
>JANPGW010000119.1:0-17281 GCA_031424115.1 Saprospiraceae bacterium
CCTTCAGTATTGTCTAATACCAAGTCGGCGTGAGTCAAATAATGAGCCGGTAGAGAAGTTGCCACCCCGATGACGAACAAACCCGCCGCTTTGGCTGCCGTAATGCCTGATACAGAATCCTCGATGCCGATGCATTCTGAAGGCTCTAAACCCAGACTTTTAACGGCTTTTAAATAACAATCGGGATTGGGTTTGTGGTTCAGAACATCATCAGCAGTAACAACGGATTGAAAATAATCGAACAATTGAGCCCCTTTTAAGCTCATCATCGCTCCGGTTCGGTTGCTGGATGTCGCAACGGCTAATTTAAGATGTTGTAAGGATGGTAAAAGTTCTTTTACGCCCGCATGGGGAGGAACGCCTTGGGCTATTTTAGCTTCAAAAACACGGCGTTTTTCATGTAAGAGAGCATCGGCATCGGTCGGAATGTTGTATTGCTCCACGATTTTGAGGGTAAAATTTCTATCCGAAACGCCAATCCATTGATGAAACCATTCCGTATCAAAATGATGCCCAAATTCGCCAAAAACCTCATTCCAAGCATCAATATGCAACGGTTCAGAATCCACCAATACACCGTCCATATCAAAGACGATTCCTTTAAAATTTTTCATCATATATTTGAAAATTTTGGGCGAAGGTAAGGAAAGTAAAAAAGAACCCCTCAGTATTTTACGTGAAATACTGAGGGGGGGCTATATTTTAAGATAAATGGATAAGTTATTAATTATCCAGCGCTTTAAGCCGCTGACGAGTAATTTACATTTTAAAAAATAGTAATGTTTGAAAGCTATAATAAAGGGTTGCAGCGGGATTGCCGGCATCGATTTTAGTTTCATTACAATTTGCTCCTAAAAAGAGCTCTTTTTGTAGGGCTTTTACTCCATAAAGGCAGAGACTTATACCTAATTTCTCTTGTCTATAAATATCTTATCGAGGTTGATGCCGCCGTAAAAAGTCTTTTGTGATTTTATTTCAATAAATTCAGGTGGGTTAGTAGAGTAGGTCACTCCGCTGCTTTTGTATGAATTAAAAATTATCATTGGTGATATAGCCCATTCTTTTAAAAGAAGTATATCATTACCAAATTTAAGAAAATAACCTTGAGCATATTTTTTATAAACACCATCTCCAATTAAGCAACCGCTCCCGCCAACATTTCGAATAGCATACCCGATTCTAAAATATGGATTTAAAAAACGATTATTTTTAAATTGGTATTGCACCATCAATTCATGTTGTCCTTTGATGTTTTGATAGGGGCTGATATCTAATCCTATAAGGAGAGGGTTACTTTTTTGAGCAAAAGTTGTGAAATGAGAAACGATAAGAAATGTAACTGTTAGAAGTTGTCTGTTCATAGGTAACATGTTTTAGCTGAGTTTTTTTTTAAATAATTGTAATTTGCGAATCCTTAATTGGATGTGTTCGGCACAAAAGTTAAATCGAAATAGAGGGTGATTTCTTTATCTTCTTCCAAGTGCTCCAAGTCATCCATACCGATAGTATTATCAATATAAATGATTTTTTGCTGTTGAATATCAGCAATCAATGGCTTTATTTTTTTAACTTCAATGGATGCGATGATATTTAAAGCAACATCTGACATCATATTGAAATCCTCAATAAAACCAAACTCATTTAATATTGTTTCACTTTCTTGAATCGCTTTAACGCGATTTTCTCTCGTATGACACTCAATGGTTACATGTGTTTTCATTTTTTTTATTTAAAATTACAGGATATTTAAATTAAATGCAAAACAGATTTTATGAATGCAACATTTTTTGCTTGTGATTGAGACGATACCACAACTCATTAATGGAATTTTTGTTAAATTGCTTTAAATTTACATTTTTCAAACTATAAAAAATCATCAACCATGCAAATTAAAAGACAAGCGTCGGCTCATTGGGCAGGAAGCGGAAAGGAAGGAAAAGGTACATTAACAACCCAAAGCGGAGTGTTGAAAGACAGTCAATACTCCTTCAATACCCGTTTCGCTGATGGCATCGGCACGAATCCTGAGGAGCTTATTGGTGCGGCACACGCGGGCTGTTTCTCCATGAAATTAGCGTTCAATTTTCAAGCGGCGGGCATCACACCCGAAACGATTGATACCACGTCAACTGTTATTCTCGAAAATGGCGGTATCACTGAAGTACAATTAACTACAAAAGTTAAAGCGGATGTGGATCAAGCAAAATTTGAAGAATTAGTGAACGATGCTAAATTGAATTGCCCGATTTCAAAGCTTTTCAATGCTACCATAACTTTGAGCGTGGAGTTGGTTTAAAAAAACATCTTATGAAAGTCGCCTCTACAGGATCTAAAGAATTTGAATTAAATGACGACGCCGGCAGATTTTTGGGCCAACTGGCTTATGAAAGCTGGTTTTCTACCAAAGCCTCCATTACTACTCAGTTTGCGGAGTTTTATGACTTACAGTCCAAAGGCTTTTGGAGTGCCTACATTGCGGTTGAAAAGGCGGGTGTTGAATATGCTCAACTCAAACGCAATTGGAGAGGAAATGTCATTATTGATATTTTGGGCAATGACCAACCCATGGATTATTTATTTCGGCGAGTGGGCTTTTTTTGGCAGGAACATTTTCAAGTTGAAGACCATAATAAAAATATCCTGATGACGCTCACTCCGGATTTCAAATGGGGTAAACTCAACTTTGATTATACCATTGACATCAATCCACAATTTACCGATACCGTGGATGAAATGATGATGCTATTATCTGTCTTTTGTGCCAATTATGTGCGTAAAAAAAGAAGACAACGGGGAGGGTAGTTTTTTAGTGAAAAGTGAAAAGATGCACACACTTTTCACTTTTCACTTTTCCCCTGAGTACTCGGGGTCACTCTCCCCATTTCCTCCGGTGTATTCACATTCATCAAAGTCTCCGGTATCGAAGCATCAATAATACGAGTGTCCGAGTTAATCAAAACTTTGCGTGGGCAACTTACGCCTTGAGATAAAAACTGTAACAAAACGGAGTAACTCTTGGGTTCCCAGATAGTGATTAAAGGCTCGGGAAAGCCCTCTACGGACTCAGGGCTGCGGTAAGTGGTGGCGATAGCAGACGGATTTCTACTCTCCACCAATGTTTTTAGTGTATTTTCCGTCAAAAGTGGCAAATCACACGCCACTACTAACCAGGCGGTATTGGGATTTTCTCTGAAAGCCGACAATATTGCGCCAAAAGGACCTAAATCCGTGAAAGTATCCACTATCAGTTTTTCACCTTCATACTGCCCTATTTGTTCTTGCCGACAAGATAAAAATACATCCAAATTCACCCCCCTCAGTATATCCGCCATAAATTGCCATTGCGGTTTGCCGTGATAGTCAATTTGACTTTTATCGTGTCCCATCCGAGTACTTTTACCACCGACTAAAAGAAGGGATTGAATATTGGGGGTTGAGGATTGGGCAATGAGCCATTGCGCTATTTTTTCGACTTCATTGAAAGTGAAAACAGGAATTTTTGACCAATTATGGATATGTTCCTTTAAAAAGTTAGGCATTTGTCCGTCTTCTCCAACGGGTAGGGTCTCAAGACTGATAAAAGCCTCGACTCGGGTTAAACGGTCTAATTTTCGGCTGAGGCTCTCAAATTTTTTGGGGTCGAGTACCACAATTTGGCGATTGCCTTTAAAATGATTACCATTGATTAAAACAATATCTGTTTCATTGAAAAAGCTGCGGCACTGAAAATCCGACATTTTACCTTGAAAATCAAACCGATTGAAGTTGATTTTATCCATAAAAGACATAAAATGGGGGAGCGAATCGCCATCATCACCTGCTTTATGGTCGGCATCTATATAGGACGTTTTATATTTACGAATCGGCTGATGCATGAGACTTTCAGACAATGCTTTGGCTAATTTTTGGATATTGCCGCAAGCAGTACCCATTATTGCCCATTCATGGCGCCCAAAATGACCGAAATCCGGCTTGACAAGTTTGGTGTGTTTTTGATGTGTCATATTTTAATTTTAACTTATCAATTGTTGAATAAGAAAAAATATCGAAAACTCATTTTCAGTAGATAGTGGGACAAAGATGAAGGAATATCTGAAAATCCCAACGTTAAAATATTATCTCATCATTTCACAAGATGAACTGTCAGTCATTTTTTATGCCCGAAAAGGGTCTAATTGGATAATTGAAACCTATGAAAATGGGTATGATTCTATAGATTTAGACTTGTTTGACACTTCATTGCTACTGGGAGACATCTATGCCGATATTTCATTTGCTGATAATATCAGTGATTAAGCAGACTTTAGTCTCTTTTAAAATCCCTTTTCCCACCCGTTTTTTCCATTAATTTCACCGATTTAATTTCAATATCGTGTGAAAAGGCTTTACACATATCATAAATAGTGAGTGCTGCCACAGTTGCGCCGGTGAGTGCTTCCATTTCTACCCCTGTTTTGCCCGTTAAACTGGCAATACAGTCAATTACCACTTCTTTTTTATCATTTAAATGGATAGATACATGACAATTTTCAAGCCCTAACGGGTGACAAAGCGGTATCAAATCACCCGTTTTTTTGGCTGCCATAACGCCCGCAATGATAGCGATTTGAAAAACAGAACCTTTTTTGGTTTTGATGTCATCATTTTCAAAATGGCTTAAAATATCATCGTTAAGTATGACGATTGCTTGAGCGCAAGCCGTGCGTTTGGTGGTTTTCTTTTCAGAAACATCCACCATATTGGGATTACCGGAAGCGTCGAGGTGCGTAAAATTGGACATTCAGATTTTATTTTTACTTTTGAGTGTGAAATTAGTACACTTTTACCAAAAGTAAAATATTATTTAAACACCGCAAAAGTATGATATCTGTTCAAGAAGCTGAATCAATTATTTTTCAGCATTTTTTTTTATCGGATACTGTCCGAAGGACCCCTTTCGGAGAGGGGGTGCCTTTAATGGCGTCTCTCGGTCGTATTCTCGCCGAAGATATAGTGGCGGATCGTGATTTTCCACCGTTTGATCGGGTGACAATGGATGGTATTGCCATTCGATTTGCAGATTTTGAAAGCGGAAGCCGAAAATTCAAAACCGTGGGTGTTCAAGCAGCGGGCTATCCACAATTGCCGTTTGGCGGTGGTTATACGTGCATGGAAGTCATGACGGGAGCTATTTTGCCTCATGGGTATGATACGGTTATCCGATATGAAGACTTGAAAATGGAAGAAGGAGAAGCCATTATTGACATTGAAACCGTCAGTTTTCAGCAGAATTTGCATAAAAATGGGATTGATAGAAAGCAAAATGATGTTATCGTAAAAAAGGGCAAAAAAATAACTGCGGCTGAAATAGCCACTGCTGCCACTGTTGGACTGTCCGTGATACAGGTGGTTCGGTTACCTAAAACGGCTGTAATCTCCACGGGAGATGAATTGGTAAATGTGCATGAAACACCCCTTTTACACCAAATTCGCCGCTCAAATGCTTACGCTTTAGCCGCTTTGTTAGAGTCTGAATTTAGAATGCAAAGCCAACTTTTTCATTTCAACGATGATGAAAATTCCATAACTGACGGTCTAAAAAAAATATTAAATGAATATGAAGTTGTGATATTGAGTGGGGCAGTGAGTGAGGGCAAATATGATTTTGTACCTCAAGTATTAAACTCTTTAGGCGTCAAAAAGCTGTTTCATAAAGTGGCACAACGCCCGGGCAAGCCCTTTTGGTTTGGTACACATCCCACAGGTCGAGTCATTTTTGCGTTACCAGGCAACCCGGTATCTACATTTTTATGCGCCTGTCGGTATGTCATTCCTTTTTTTAGAAAAAATTTGGGTATAACTGAAAATGGTTTTGAAAAAGCTGTTTTAACGGAAAAAATAACATTCAAACCCGACCTGACTTATTTTCTTCCTGTAAAACTCCAATATTCTGAGATGGCAGTATTGGAAGCTCTTCCTTTAGCCGGACAAGGTTCGGGCGATTTAGCGAATCTGAATGATGCCGATGGGTTTTTGGAATTGCCACAAGGTCGTGAAGTGTTTGAAAAAGGAGAGGTTTTTACATTAATTCGATATAGGAAATAATAAATATTTGTAATATTGCTCACGATTATTTATGTTTTGAGGATTGGGATTGGTTTTCCTCAAAATTTTAATTAAAAAAGCTCTTTCGATCCAAAATATTATTTTAATGCCCTTAAAAAATTGCAACCAAACATCTGATTCAAATTTACATATCATTTTTTAGGTAGAAAAATTTTAAATCCTTCTCTTTATACTGAGGGGGTGCATTTTTGTTTGTAATTTTGCCACAACCAAATTTTAAATTTTTAATTCTATTAAGTCCTAACTAAATAAAAACGTATGAAGAAAGATTATTCAGCAAAAGTGAAACACAAAGAATTGCTTCACTGGATCAGGGAAGTAGAGCACCATTGTAAGCCTAATGCCATTCACTGGTGCGATGGTTCTGAAGAAGAATACAACACGCTCTGCCAACAAATGGTGGAAAAAGGCACTTTTATCCGCCTTAATCCTGACAAAAGACCCAACAGTTATGCTTGTTTTTCTGACCCCAGCGATGTGGCGCGGGTAGAAGACCGCACCTACATTTGTAGCTTGCGCAAAGAAGATGCGGGTCCCACAAACAATTGGGTGGCGCCGAGAGAAATGAAAGCGCATTTGAAGGAACTGATGGAAGGTTGTATGGAAGGACGGACGATGTACGTGATTCCGTTCAGTATGGGACCCATTGGCTCGCCGTTGGCGCATATTGGTGTTCAGTTGACGGATTCCGAATACGTCGTGACAAACATGAGAATCATGACGCGCATGGGCTGCAAGGTGATGGATGTTTTGGGTAAAGATGGTGAATTTGTGAAATGCTTACATTCTGTTGGCGCGCCCTTGAAAGAAGGAGAAGAGGATTCAAAATGGCCCTGCAACCCAGATGTCAAATACATTGTCCACTATCCCGAAGAGCGTTCCATTGTATCTTATGGCTCCGGTTATGGCGGTAATGCTCTTTTAGGTAAAAAATGTTTTGCCTTGCGCATTGCATCGAGTATGGCGCGTGAGGAGGGTTGGTTGGCTGAACACATGCTCATTTTGGGCGCTCAAAGCCCCGAGGGCGAGAAAACCTATGTCGGTGCTGCCTTCCCGAGTGCGTGTGGGAAAACCAACTTTGCGATGTTGATACCGCCTAAAGAGTTTGAAGGTTGGAGAATCACGACGGTTGGTGACGATATCGCTTGGATAAAACCCCGCGAAGATGGCAGATTATATGCCATTAACCCCGAAGCGGGCTATTTTGGTGTGGCTCCGGGTACTAATATGAAGACCAACCCAAATGCGATGGCAACCATTCGTAAAAATACGATTTTTACGAATGTGGCTATTACGCCTGATTTGGATGTATGGTGGGAAGGTATGACCAAAGAAGTGCCTGAAGGTATGATAGATTGGACGGGCAAACCGTATGACAAATCCAGCGGCAAACCTGCCGCTCATCCCAATTCTCGATTCACGGCTCCGGCTTCTCAAAACCCGGTGGTGGATCCCAATTGGGAAAACCCCAATGGCGTTCGGATTCGGGCGTTTATTTTCGGCGGTCGTCGGAGCACGACTGTTCCTTTGGTCTATCAGGCATTTAACTGGAATTTTGGCGTTTATATGGCGTCCACGATGGGCTCTGAAACCACGGCAGCGGCTTTTGGCGAGCAAGGTAAAGTGCGTCGTGACCCATTTGCAATGTTGCCTTTTTGTGGCTATCACATGGCAGATTATTTTAATCATTGGTTGCAGTTTGGACGTGAATTGCAAAGTCCACCCCGCATTTTTGGCGTCAATTGGTTCCGTAAAGACGAAAATGGGCAATTTTTATGGCCCGGCTTCGGCGATAATATGCGGGTTTTGAAATGGATAATCGGGCGCGTTCGTGGGCGTATTTCGGCGGTGGAAAGCCCGATTGGTTGGATGCCGCGTCACGAAAATATGGATTGGCGAGGTTTAGATTTTTCGAAAGAAGAATTTGATCGCATCATGTCTATTGATAGCGAAGATTGGAAAAAAGAACTCCTCGCTCACGAAGAGCTTTTTGAACGCATGTATGATGTTTTGCCCAAAGAGTTCTTGTTTATGCGGCAATTGTTGTTGTCGGGCTTGTGGCGTTCGCCGGCACAGTGGAATCTGGCAGCAGAGGAAGCGTAAAATATTTTTGTAAAAATACCCAGCCGCTCGGAGTTTTTCGGGCGGCTTTTTTATACCAGAACCTATACAAATCAATTGTCTATGTATCCCTAATTGTTTAACTTTGTATGAAAATAGTATAAAATGGAAAAGATTACCAGCCTCTCTCAACTTGACCCTAACGGTGTTTACACCTATGCAGATTACTTGACATGGCAATTTGAGCAAACTGTTGAGCTCATTAGAGGTAAAATACTGCCAATGGCTGCGCCAAGTCGTCGGCATCAAGCGATTTCTCGAGATTTGAATGGTCTATTTTACAACTATTTTAAGAGCCACAAATGCGAGTTTTATGCTGCACCTTTTGACGTGCGTTTGTTTGATAAAGAAAAAACGGCAAAGGCGAATAAAAATGTCTATACCGTTGTTCAACCCGATCTTTGCATCATTTGTGATGCCCAAAAGTTAGATGAAAAAGGGTGTGAAGGTGCGCCAGATTTAATTGTCGAAATCCTTTCTCCAGGCAATTCCCAGAAGGAAATGCGGATAAAAAAGCGTTTATATGAAGAAAATGGTGTAAAAGAGTATTGGATTGTTGATTTTGACCATGAACAGGCGTTTCAATTTATTTTGAATAAAAACGGGTATATTTATGAGCCGCCCATTATTTATGTGAGCGATGAAACCTTGGCATGTGCCTTATTTCCTGACTTGAAAATAGAATTAGAAGAGTTGTTTAAGGTATAATTTTGCTCATTTTTAAAACAAAAAAGGCTTTGGCAACCGTCCAAAGCCTTTTTTGTTATCTTTCAGTTTCTAAGAAAAAGAATATGAAAAGCACTCAAAAAAGGAGAATAACCCTTGTCAATACTGAGGGGGGGGTAAACATCGAAGATACTCTTGCTGTGGAAGAACCATTGGAAATAATCATAGGTTACGGCAGTGCGAAGCACCGTCAGCGCAAAACTATTGCGGTCACAATGCGTACACCCGATAATGATTTTGAATTGGCTCTTGGTTTTCTTTATACTGAGGGGGTCATTTTTCACAAAAAAGATGTCAAATCGGTGCGTTTTCTGGATGAAAACCGCGTGTTAGTAGATTTAGCTGGAATGGTGAATGTTGACTTGGAAAGTTTGAATCGACATTTTTATACCACGTCAAGTTGCGGCGTATGCGGAAAAGCTTCCTTAGACGCTGTTTCAAAGACGGCTTGCTTTATATTGGAAAAGGGTCTTCCTGCAATATCAAAAAACACAATATTCCAATTGTCTCAAAAACTGCTTGCAGTACAGCAGTCTTTCAGTGAAACAGGCGGTGTTCATGCCTCTTTTTTGTTTGATACTGTCCGAAGGACTCCTCTGGGAGAGGGGGGGCTATTGAAAGCTTTTGAAGATGTTGGACGGCACAATGCTTTGGATAAATTAATCGGTTGGGCATTTCAGCAAGATATTTTACCTTTGAAAGATAAAGTGCTCGTGGTCAGTGGTCGGGCGAGTTTTGAGTTGGTACAAAAGGCTGCGATGGCAGGTATTCCGATTGTTGTAGCGGTAGGTGCGCCTTCCAGTTTGGCAGTAGATTTAGCGGAGGAGAACGGCATGACTTTGATTGGTTTTTTAAAAAAAGATAAATTTAACGTTTATACAGGTATTGAAAGATTATCGTAGGGCGGAACTTGTTCCGTCCTCATAAAATAAAAATAGCGGAACAGCGAGTGATTAAGTAACCATTAAAAATTGCGGAACAAGTTCCGCTCTACGGTATGAAGTTAAGAATTGAAGGCAACAGCATCCGATTGCGGGTGAAAAAATCGGACTTAGAAAAACTCAAATCAGACGGTATGATTGGTGAAACGGTCGCCTTTTCTGACAACCTGTATTTTTATTACAAACTGAAAACAACGCAGCATCTCCAAAAGATAAACGGCGAGTTTTTGCAGAATTCTATTCAAGTGACTATACCTCTCAGTATGGCGCATGAGTGGATAGACACGGAGCAAGTGGGATTAGAACACACCCTTGATAGTGGGCTTAAAATCCTCATTGAAAAGGATTTTCCCTGCAAAACCCGTGATGATGAGGATAAAAACGACTTATTTCAAGATTTGGTGGAGACGGGAAATCCGCCGGTGTGTTAAATTTTTAATCATCAACTTGTCATTCTGAGCGCAGCGAAAGAATCTGTCTACACTTAATGGTTTTAATTTGGATTCTTTCGCTGCGCTCAGAATGACAAACTATGTGTAAAATATCAAAATGACTAAGGAATTCGCCCAACTCTTCGATAGAGACATTCGACGGTTATATAAAGAAATAGAAAGTTACACTTCGGAGGAACTGATTTGGCAAAAAACGGAAAGTATCTCCAATTCAGGGGGTAATTTATGCCTGCATCTGATAGGCAATCTGAATGAATATATTGGTCGTATATTAGGAAGTAATTCGTACCAAAGAGACAGACCGTTAGAGTTTTCAACTACGAATGTACCTCAAAAAGAGCTTTTAACGATGGTGGAAAAGACTCGTCAAGTGGTTGTAAAAACGCTTGAAAATTTAGATTTTGAGAAGTTAAAGGAAATTTACCCCGAAAATGTATTGGGTTTTGAAATGACAGTTTCTTATTTTTTGATACATTTAGAAGGGCATTTGAATTATCATTTGGGTCAAATTAATTATCATCGACGTATTTTAACGTCTAACCGTGACACCGCTTGAAGCGGTGCTACGGTTATTGAAGCTACACTTTTAAACATGGAAAATAAAAACCACAATATAGTTGTCGTCGAAAAACCGGATGAATTGACTTCTCCTGACTTCACTGGTTTGAAATTGGAAGAAAGGGACCGAAAAGCCGTGGGGTTTCCTGCCATCACGTCTTCGTTGCACCATGCTTTCAAGTGGATGAAGCCGATGGACGCTATCAAAACCATGTTTAAAATCAATCAAAAAGGTGGTTTTGATTGCCCCGGCTGCGCTTGGCCCGACCCCGATGACGACCGCTCGTCCATCGGTGAATATTGTGAAAACGGCATAAAAGCCATAGCCGAAGAAGCGCAAAACAAGGTTATTGGCAAGGATTTTTTTAGCGAAAACAGCGTCTCTGATTTAGCTAAACTTTCGGATTATGAGATAGGAAAAAGTGGTCGCATCGGTGAGCCTCTCGTTTTAAAAGGCAATCAATATGAACCCATTTCGTGGGATGCTGCTTTTCAATTAATTGCTGATGAAATGACTCATTTGGACTCGCCCGATGAAGCCATTTTTTATACTTCGGGTCGCACAAGCAACGAGGCAGCGTTTTTATATCAGCTCATGGTGCGGCAATTTGGCACCAATAATATGCCTGATTGCTCCAATATGTGCCACGAATCAAGCGGAAAAGGCTTATCTGAAACGGTAGGTATCGGCAAAGGCTCAGTGACTCTGGATGATTTTAATCATGCTGATTTGGTCATCATTATGGGTCAAAACCCGGGTACGAATCACCCTCGAATGCTTTCGGCACTTGAAAAATGTAAGAAATCGGGGGGGATGATTGTGGCTATCAATCCACTGCCCGAAGCAGGTTTGATGCATTTCATCAATCCTCAATCCCCCCTCAGTATTTTAACGGGAGGTACTCCTTTGGCTGATTATTTTATGCAAGTCAAAATCAATGGTGATGTCGCACTTTTAAAAGCCATTATGTATTTGCTTTGGAAAAAAGAGCGAAAACAGAACGGTACTGTGTTTGATTTAGATTTTATTAAAAATAAAACGGAAGGTTTTGACGCATTTTTGGAGGATATAAAAAATCAGAATTTCAAACAATTGGTCGCTGAGAGTGGCGTGCGTGAAAGCATCATAGTTGATGTGGCGAACCTCATTGCTGAAAAAAAGAACATTATTGTATGTTGGGCGATGGGCTTGACGCAGCATAAAAACTCGGTAGCCAATATCCAAGAGGTTGTGAACCTCCTTTTACTGAGGGGGTCGATTGGGCGCAAGGGCGCAGGCACTTGCCCCGTGCGTGGACACTCCAATGTGCAAGGCGACCGCACGATGGGCATTTGGGAAGAGCCGCCAACGTGGCTTTTGGATAATATCAAAACGACGTTTGGATTCGAGCCGCCTCGTGAGCATGGCTATAATACGGTCACGGCGATTCAAGCGATGCATGAAGGCAAGGCGAAGGTCTTTTTTGCAATGGGTGGTAACTTTTTATCCGCAACGCCCGATACCGTTTACACCGCCGAAGCGATGCGCAAATGCCGTTTGACGGTGCATGTTTCAACAAAATTGAATAGAAGTCATTTGGTTCACGGTGAAAAAGCCTTGATTTTACCGTGTTTGGGTCGCACTGAAATTGACCACCAAGCGGGCGGTGAGCAGTTTGTGAGTTGTGAAAATTCAATGGGTGTGGTGAGTTCGTCACGAGGGATTTTAAAGCCATGTTCACCATATTTAAAAAGTGAAGTAGCGGTAGTTTGCGAACTCGCTCACAAAATACAATCCACAACCCGCAACCC
Source organism: Saprospiraceae bacterium (assembly GCA_031424115.1). Classification (GTDB taxonomy): domain Bacteria; phylum Bacteroidota; class Bacteroidia; order Chitinophagales; family Saprospiraceae; genus JAAFJT01. The sequence goes on from JANPGW010000119.1 coordinate 12,695, forward strand.
CCAATCCCATATCAACTGGTTGGAATTGAAACACGATTATGATAAAATTCGGGATTTAATTGAAAAAGTTATTAAAGGATTTGACGATTTTAATAAAAAAGTAAGACAACCTGCGGGTTTTTACCTGCCGAATGGCGCGCGTAAACAGAAATTTAACACAAAATCGGGCAAAGCGCATTTTACCATCAATGAAACCTCAAAACTACAACTTAAACAAGGCGAATACGTGATGATGACTATCCGCAGTCACGACCAATATAACACAACAATTTATGGTTTAGATGACCGCTATCGAGGTGTTTTTAATGAAAGGCGGGTCATTTTTATGCACGAAAAAGATATATCAACTCACGGGTTAAGAATTTATGACGTAGTGGATTTATACAGCGAGTATCATGGCAAAGTGCGTGACGCCAAACGTTTTATCGTCATTCCTTACGATATTCCACAAGGCAATGTGGCAACGTATTTCCCCGAAGCGAACTCGCTTGTGCCCGTGAATGAATATGCGGATAAGAGTTTTACGCCCATTTCAAAATCGGTAATTATCACTATCAAAAAAACGTAATTTTTTGTGCAGATTTTTTTCAAGAATATATTTCAAGCGTTACGATTTGTTTGGCAAAGCAGTCATCGGTGGACAATTGCTTTGTTTGTTTTAATGACTGTACAATCCGCATTGCCTATTCTGAATCTATTTATCCTAAAACGGCTGATAGATAAAGTAACGGCGTTGCTGTCTGTGAATGTTGAACGGGATTTTTCAGTTTTATTGACTGATATTGCTTTATTTGGTTTTGTGCTTTTATTGATTTCGGTTGCCGATATTGGAGTACAATTGGTGAGTGAAATGCAGGAACAATTGGTCTCGGATTATATGGTTCAGGTTATTCAAAAGCAATCTTTGAGTCTTGATTTGGCGTATTACGAAAATCCCGAGTATCATAATTCCTTTCATCGTGCTCAATTAGAAGGCAATTACCGCCCTATTATGGTTTTGAGAAGTTTGACGGGCATCATGCAAAACCTTTTGTCTTTGAGCCTTTTAGCCACTATCTTTCTGTTTATTCACTGGAGTATTGGCGTTTTTCTCTTTCTCCTGATTTTTCCTTCGCTATATATTAAAGCCCGGTATTCCCGCAAACTTTATCAATGGCAAATGAAACGGACTGAACTGGAACGGAAAGGGTATTATTTGAATACGATTTTGACAAGTTCCTCTTTTGCCAAAGAGGTTCGGCTTTTTAATGTGGGTGAAAGGCTTATGCGGCAATTTGAAGGCATCCGCGAGCAATTATCGGAAGAAAAACTCTATATTTTGATTCAGCGTTCGGTGGGTTCTATTCTCATAGTTGTTTTTGAGGTAGCGATGTTGGTGGCGGCTTATACCGTGATTGTGTATCAAGCGGGCGAGGGTTTGATGACCGTCGGGGCTTTGGTGATGTATTTTCAGGCAGTTCAAAGAGGACAATCAGCTGTGCAGCAAACGGTGAATTATGTGGGTCAATTGTACCAAAATCGCCTTTTTTTGAACCATATTTTTGATTTGCTAAAATTAAAGCCTCAAATCACATCGCCACAAAACGCTCTCCCTTTTAAAGAAACTATTGAAACAGTAACTTTTAAAAATGTCAATTTCACCTATCCACAAACAACCCGACAAGCGTTGAGCAACGTCTCATTCAGTGCTGAAAAAGGACAAATTATAGCCTTGGTAGGGGAGAATGGTTCGGGTAAAACGACTTTAATCAAGTTGCTTTGCCGTTTGTACGATACCACTGGGTTTTTAAATCCCGACAACTCAGGAGGGGGTATTTTTTTGAATGAAAAGGATATAAAAACCATTCCATTGGCAGATTTACGACAGAAAATCAGTGTCATTTTTCAAGATTTTGCGCAATACCATTTTTCGGCAAGCGATAATATTCATATCAGCGATAGCGACCGTGACAAACACATAGACCATTTGATAAAGGCAGCCCAAAAAACCGGTGCGCATGATTTTATCCAAACCTTCGACAAAGGCTACGAACAGATGTTGGGGAGAAACTTTACTGAGGGGGTCGAATTGAGCGGCGGGCAATGGCAAAAAATAGCTTTATCACGGGCTTTTTATAAAAATGCCGATATTATTATTTTGGACGAACCCACAAGTGCGATTGACCCTTTGGCGGAATACGCTATTTTTGAACAACTCAGAGAAGATGCTCGCGATAAAATATTGATTTTGATTACCCACCGGTTGTATAATCTGAAAATGGCGGATAATATCATAGTCATGCAGTCGGGCAATGTTGTTGAGCAAGGGAATCACGATGCTCTTTTTCATAAAAAAGGGCTTTATTGGCAGATGTTTGAGAAGCAGAGAGTCTAAAAAAATAATTTAGAAAGGGGCAATAACATTGAAAAAAAGAAATAGCCCGTTTTTATGATAAAAACTGTCAATGAAGGGTTGAAAGCTGATGCAAAATAAACTCTTTTACGATATAGTTACACTTTGATACAAGCGATTACAAAGTAATTATTAAGAGAAAACTCTATTATACATAGGGCTTTTAAGTTAAAACTAAGGGGGGAGGATTTTTTTATGTAATCCTTCAAAAATAAGTACTTTTGTAGAATGATGTTAAAAAAGCAAAATATCAACGTGTTGGAAGTGCTGTCCCAGAAAGTGTGGGCAGTAGTTTTACTATTGAGTTTGTTCTGCTCATCCGGTTTTGTCAATGTTAACTTTACGCAACAGGCACGAATTGTCCAAACGGAGTGGGTTGCTTCTTTTGAATCGAAGAGTAAAAAGACACCTTCACCCTACAATTATCAAAGTTTTTGGAAGCCAAAGCCAACTTCTTCTGTTAAGCAAAATTACAAAAAACTTATGATTCAGCACTCCGCTGAAATCAATTGCCTGCTACAACATTGCTTATATGTTGTTTTTTCTTTTAAAAACTCTGCTCTACTTCGCCTGAAGTGTTTGCAGCGGTCAACGCTCAATGAAGACATGATGGCGTAACTAACTCCCTTTCTATTTTATCTCCTTTTTTTTATTAAATGTCAGTCAAATGCTATCAAGGCAAAGGCTAATCTATCAATATATGCAAAAAATAAAAAAAATGCTGCGGATAATGGGCTTTATTTTGCTCATCACTTTAGCGGTCATAGGCGTGGGTATAACAGGTATTGCGCCGGTTATAACCAATAGAAGAACGAAAAACAGTGAAAATCTGAATCAAATTGAATTAGTGGAAAAGAAAAAAACAACTCAAAAGTCTGATTCAAAAGGTGAAATTGGCGAATGATTGATGAGAAATCATTCGCTTCACTTTTCTTACCTTGTATAGTTTTTGACATAATCCGGCATCTCAATACCCGCTTTTAGAACGTCATCTGACTGCGGGTACTGAGGAGCCAGTTTCAAAGGAATCAAACCAGCCCAGACATCTAAATCCATATCTTCTTGGTCATCGGCTACTCCAGTAGTGCGCAATTTAGCAGTCATATCCTCGATTTCAACGGCGATAAATATCGTTTTTTGCATCTCTTTGGCTGTTGGTTGACGAGCATCATCCCAGCGACCAGGTATCATGTGCTCCGTAAAACGCTCAGCTGCGAGCCATTTTTCCGCATCATCCTCAACCAAACGAGTCGTACCAAAGGCAATTACTGAACGATAATTGACTGAATGGTTGAAAACAGAACGCGCCAAAACCAAGGCATCGATATGAGTCACGGCGATGCACACAGGGATTCCTTTAGCCATTTGCATAAAAAAATGACTGCCCACAGAACCATGTAAATAAAGCGTATTATCTACTCGACAATAGCCCGTAGGCAATATAAAAGGTTGATTGTCAACATGATAAGAGACGTGACAAAATAAGCCTTCGTCCAAAATAGCGTGTGCTACTGAGGGGTCGCTATCAAACCGCTTGGGATAACGACTAGGTGTTGCTCTTGATTTTTCTTTCACTTTTCAAGCTTTTAAATGTGGAAAATGGGAGAAGGGTTAGTCCCGAGTACTCGGGATGGTATGGGGTTTTTAGTGTGTATACTAAAAACCAAACACTAAAAACTAAACACTCATATAACGTTCTTTAATGACCTTTAAATGGTGTTTTTGATGTCCTGCCAGTACAAAACCAACTGCCAAAACGGACATTTCAGAATTGAACATAATGCCTTTGCGTTGCAACGCTTTTTTATCAAAAGATTTAAAAAGTGCAATGGATGATTTGTGCACCAATTTTAATTCACTTATTAGGCTTATTAGGCTCCTTTTTTTAGTAGAAACATGTTTAGCGTAGTTGTTTTCGTCAAAACCGGGGAGTTGTTTGACATCGTTGCGTGCGTAGCTCAACGCACGATAATTCATAACCCGCTCGGTATCAATCATGTGCTGAAAAATGTCTTTGATAGTCCATTTGCCTTCGGCATAGGCATAATTCGCTAATTTTTCAAGAGCCTCAAAATCCAAATTTTCGAGTTCTGAAATGCTTTGTTTTAGAGCGTCATTGAGTTCAATATCATCTACTAAATTGATATAAGTATCAAAATAGCAAGGTGCTTGGTTAATGTCTGATTTTTTCATAA
>JANPGW010000120.1:0-3974 GCA_031424115.1 Saprospiraceae bacterium
TTCTAAAGTGGCGTGTAATGGTTCAGGCACCGCTTTTTTCCAGAAGTAGGCAAAACACCAAAACTGTTTTGAATTATAATAAATTTTCATATCGGGCCATTTGACAGAAATATACTTTCGGTAGGTAGCGTCTTGGTCAAGAATGGCGTAAATAATAGCTTTTTGACATATTTTTTTATAGATAACTTGCCATTTATCGGTATTTTTATACTCATCTTCAATGGATTTCAGCGCTCTTGCAATGGTGTTTGTACCGCCCCACACTTGTAGATAAAGCGGCTGCATATCATCATCCAGTAATTTGGCTTTGATAAAATCAGACCCCTCAGTATTTTTATCCATTTCACCCTCAAAATCAATATTGCCGATGCGAATAAGACTACGGAGATGCTCAGCAGTTGGATAATCCCTTGAATGCAGTTTTAAATTAGGATACACTTTCCCATAAGCATCCACCAAATTATAAATCCATTGCTCACCGGGCCAACGCAATTCAGTGCGTTCTCCGTACATTTTTTTAGTCATTTCCATTTCAGAAATAAACTTCGTGCCTTTACCATCACCTTTATAATGCCATTGCGAGCTACTGATAATTAAGCCTTCGATTTTAAATTCATTGGCATAAAGCAGCAACCGAATAAATGAATCCACATCATCTAATTCGCCATCAGTAGTGATAATGGTGCGTGTCTTGTTCGCCTTTTGAGCAGTTGATACTGAAGGGGGCATAAGGAGTAACAGGATGAATAGATAGAGCAGAATTCTTTTCATTTTGAAATTTTTAGACGCTTACTTAAGTCGATTTAAGAATGGGGGAATTTCTTAAATCCCCCTATTCTCATTTGCGTTTTTTAATTACCACCCACCAACTCAAACAACTCTTTATCCATCTGTGGTTTCACAACGCATTGATTATCAAAGTGCATTGTGGAAGTATTGGTTGCATTGTATTTAGGCCAAGTAGGCAACCCTTTATGATTAGGGTCACCCATACGCGCAAAATTAATCCACGCTTGGCTCATTTTATCAGCCAAAGCATGAGCCTCTTTTGTGCCGCCTGTCATCTCCTCGCAACGAGCGATGTTATTAAAAACGAAAGGCAATTCCATACAGTGCATGGCTTTGTATTTACCATCCATCACCGACGATTGCCACGTAAAAAGGTACATAAATGTTGGCGCCCCACCCGCAACGGCTGATTTCATGTTCGCCTGTACAACAGCACCTGGACGGAAACGGGTATCCACATCCGTCAAATCAGAAGGTTTTTTATCGTTTGGATAGACTTTTTTAACCGCCGCTAAGTAGGCATCGGCTTTGGCACCGTATTGTTTTTTGATGTTTTCCGTTACTTTTTCAAGGCTGGCATCACCTCCACCCGTGAACATTGAACCGAACTCATTTTTAACAGTACCAATCATCAAAGGAATGTTTTTCGACATTTCAAAAGCTTCATTTGAAAACAGTTGATATGGTAAAATATCACCATCATGGCTTGGTCCCCAACTCAAACCAAAACCAATAACGGGTTTGCCTTCCGCTTTCATTTTATCAGCAATGGTTTTTAGGGCTTTTTTACCCGCCGCACTTAAATCCGCATAAGGCACATTTTGAATTTTATCAGCATCTTTTGCCTCAATTTTCAATTCTTTTAAAACTTCTGCTGCGATTGCTTGAGTTTCTGATTTTTCAAGCATGGCGGTTCTAAAAGAGCCGCTTTGATTGATGGCTTTATGGAAAAGACCTTTTGCCGAAGGCATTGCCATGAGCGTATTTACCTTTGCCCCACCGCCTGATTGACCGAAAATAGTCACGTTATTTGGGTCGCCGCCGAAGTTCGTGATGTTATTTTTCACCCATTCTAAAGCAACTTTCATATCAATAATACTCAAATTAGCCGAGTTTTTATACTTTTCACCGTAAGCGGATAAATCTAAAAAACCTAAAATATTCAAGCGGTGATTGATTGATACCACAACTACATCGCCTTTTTTAGCCAAACTTTCACCATCATAAGAAGGTAATTCCTGCGAAGAACCTGCTGTAAAACCACCACCGTGTATCCAAAACATCACAGGGCGTTTTTTACCATCATTGATGCTCGGCGACCAAACATTGATGCGGAGGCAATCTTCATTCGTAAAACCCCAATCGTGGTGAAATACAAACTCAGGTTCGTCCTGAATACTCGTAGTAGGATCCATCAAAGGCGAAACGGGGCCATAAGAAAGCGAACTGCGCACGCCTTGCCACGGTTTAGGTTTTTCGGGCATTTCAAATCGCTTGGCTGTTGCGTATGGGATGCCTTTGTATGTGTAAATGCCGCTATGGATGTACCCGCGTACTTTGCCTGCGTCGGTACTCGTGACAGCTACATTTTCACCCGTTTGGATTTGGGCGGAAGCAGTTTTAGTAAAACAACAAATTAGAATAAAAAAGAGGTAATAATTAAAATTTTTCATAATACTTATTTTTAAAAAATGAAACGAGAACGGTAATTTTTTAATATTTTTTTAAAATCTTTACGAGCTTTTTAGAAATGACTTTATAGCCTTTATCCGAAGGATGAAGCCCATCGTAAGTCATGTTGATAGCGTCAACAGGATAAGGATATTCATCTTTTTCTGTGTTAAAAGGAACATCAATAAACTTGGGGTATTTGTAGTTTTTATAAAGCCCCGTTTGAGGGTCTTTTAAGCGTTTAAATTTTACTAATTTTTCCAACTTTAACGCTCGAGTATTATATAAATCAAGGACATCAAAATGCTCAAATTGCCCTATTCGATTGATAGCATCGGCAAATTGAGATAATAATTGCCCTTTTTTATCTTTATATGAGCCATAAGCGTTGTTTTTCATATTGGCGATATAGACAAAATCCACGCGCTGCATGGGCGTTATCAATATAATTTTAGCATCACTATTGAGGCTGCGCAACTTATTGATGATGATGCGAAAAGAGCCATACACGCTATTATTACCTGTATTCTCTTGATAATCAGAAAAAGAGCCAATCGGTCTTCCCGCCCACCAATCATTTGTACCGAGAAAAATGGAATATACATCGGCTTTTACAAGGTTCAAATCATCAATTTTAGCAGCAATTCCACCCGATGTCCAGCCATTATGCCCTTGATTAATGAAGTCTATATTAGGCAATTTCTCTTTTACAAGCGTCATATAGCCTTTCGTAATTCTATTGCCCGTTTCATTTTGATGGTCATTGAGGTAAGTTATCGAGTCTCCAATAGCCACCCATGTTAGCTTTTTAGACGAAAAAGAGGAGAATAGAAAAACGACGAATAGAAGTAGTGATATTTTTTTCATTTTTCATCAATTATTTAGCCCCTGACCCCCAAAGGGGAATGCCTATGAAATATGATAAATATTGTTCAATAAATGAGCGTTTTTATCATTTTTCGGGTGGTACTCCCCCTTTGGGGGCAGGGGGCTACCCTTTATAAATATTCAAATCCAAATAAGCATTGCGGAACTTGCCTTCGGGGTCAAATTTTTTGAGTAATGCTAAAAAATCGGGATATTTTTCATAACGAGACTGTAATACTGAGGGGGCTATTGTAAATAGCTTTCCCCAATGTGGACGAGCGTTAAAAGGTGCCAATTCCGCTTCAATCATCGGTAATAAAGCCATAACTTCTGGGATATTTTGTTTCCACGTAAAATGTATCGCCACTGAATCCTGTTTGTAAGCCGTGCTCATCCAATAGTTATCAGCAGCAATAGTGCGGATTTCGGTAATCATCAATTGGGGATATATCAAATTACCCTTTTTTTCAAGTGCTAATATAGCCTCAAGCGCATTTTTACGAGGAACGAAATATTCAGATTGCAATTCCTCGCCGCTGCTGGGTGTGAAGCCCATTTTAAAATGCGGCAAACGCTCATACCACGGACCCGCAACGCCCATTTGCTCGGTGCAATTTTCAGCTGAAAGGCGGGTGATGGGGTGCAGA
>JANPGW010000121.1:0-7871 GCA_031424115.1 Saprospiraceae bacterium
AGTTGAAAATATTGTCGCTTTTTCAATTACTTTTGCCCACAAGAGTACCGCAGATTGTTTATTTTCCTTTTTCACAAATTGTTATAGGCAATTTGCGTACTCCTTTTTTATATTACTTTTTTTTGGTAGACAGTAGTTTACCATGCAAATACTTATGAAAAAAAAATATTACCAATTACTCATCATCTTTCTCCTATTTATCATCACCCCCTCAGTATTCGGGCAGCAAAAACCCTGCAACAACTACGCCTGTGTGATAAAAAAAGTGGAACGCCTCATCAACCAACCCCCCAAAGACTATAAAGCTATTTAAGATAACCTCAATTCTGCCGAAGGATACTCTGATAGTAAGGTAGAGGAGATACTGGGTCAAGGAAAACGATTATAAAAGTTCCCTCTTGTGCCTACTCTTTGAAATTCGATGACATTATCGGCACGTCTGAAAATGCCTATTCGGTAGTCACCCATTCGGATACGATAGTAGTTTTGTACCCCTTCCATCGTTGTAAGATTAGGTACATTGGCAAGGGTTTCAGCTTCTGTTACGCGGTCAATAATGGTTAGAATACGAACTCTGAGTGGAGGAGATAAAGCCCGTACTTCTTTTTGAAAAGTACGTGTAAGGTAGATTTCCATAGTTATTATCCTTCATTATTAATCGGTTTCAGTCGCATATTCTGGTGATTTGGCCAATTCCCGCAATTCGTTCAAAAAGGCTGTTTGTTCGGTAGGTGTTAAAGTTTCTACCCCTTTTTCACTATCATAAAGCATAGTTTCGAGTAAGGCAGCATCTTCTTTTTCATCAAGACTCATATTTGCCCATTGTCCAGAAACAACATATTTGGCACGCAGCCTTTCCCGAATCGCTAAATCTTCCTCGGATAATGAGGGAGTCGGTTCAAAGCTAAAGGCAATACGCTCCCGATAGAGGAATTTTAATAACTTCTCATATTTTGAAGATTCTACTGAATCGGATATTGTAATAGTCATTTGATGTATTTTTTTCAAAACAAAGATAATGAGCTTCTCTCAAAAAATGAAAAAAAAGTAAGGCATAAAACTGTTATTTACAATTGGTGAGACGAACATCCAATAAATTTTTTTTCTATATTTGCCTGCGTTATCCATCATCCAAAAACAAACAACAATGAAACAGCACTACATGCTCGCAGCTCTTTTCACCCTTCTCTGTGTCCTTTTTACGCAAAAAGTAGCGGGGCAACAATGCCGTGACTACGCCTGCGTCATCGCCAAAGTAGAACGCCTAATGCAGCAACCCCAAAAGGACTACAAAGCTATTTTGGATAACCTCGATTCTGCCGAAGGATACTCTGATAGTAAGGCGGAACAGATTCGCACCCTGCGGCGGCGGGTCTTTGTTTTGATGGGAAATGAGAAAAATGAGGCGAAAAGAGCGAGAGATGAGGCGAAAAAGCAGATGGAGATTGCTCAAAAGGCGTTGGCACAAGTGGAAATTGAAAAACAAACGGCGGTTGCTGAAAAAACAAAAGCACAAGCTGCCGAAGCTAAAGCCAAGGCGGTTTTGGATAAGATTTATTTTTATGATGATAAATTTGGCTTGGCCTCTAAACCATTTCTTGGTAATCCTATCTATGGTTTTATAGACAAGGAATTGAACGCTAAAATTGATTTTAAATATTATAAAGCATTTCCTTTTGATGATATTGGTTATGCTAAAGTTTGGGGTGATTATGGTAAAACGGCTCTAATTATTGATACGCTTGGAAATGAATATAGACTTGCAACGCACATAAATGAATTAGATTCAAATATTACAGCTTTAGATTTAAGAAATAAAAATATGGGTAATATTAGCCCCTCAGTAGTTCAACACAAACAACTCTCAATTTTGTTATTGAATGATAATAATATTGCGCAATTACCCGAAAGCGTTGAAAAACTAAGGCATTTACAATCCTTGAACTTAAGGTCTAATCAACTCACCAATCTACCTGTCACATTTAAGACTTTAACTAATTTGAAATCTTTAGACTTAAGTTCTAATCAATTCACTCAATTTCCTAATGAATTGTTTAAATTGAGGCAATTGCAATCTTTAAGCCTCGGTAATAATCCGTTTGAAAATATTTCATTAGAAGGTTTGGGCCACCTTTCTCAATTACAATCTTTGTTTTTGTTTAATATCAAATTAAATAATTTGCCCACTGATTTCGGTAAGTTAAAATATTTACGCTTTTTGAATTTAAATAAAAACCAATTAAAAACTCTACCTAACAGTTTTGGAGAGTTAAAATATTTACAAAAATTGGTGTTAGGAGACAATGAATTGACAGATTTTAAGGATATAGGGAAACTTAAAAGTCTCCAGTATTTAGATTTGAATAATAATAAAATTGAAACCTTCCCTGATGACATAAAAAATTTAATCTATTTAAAAAATCTCAATTTAATTGGTAATCCTATTTCTGAAGAAGAAAAAAAGAGACTAAAAAAATTACTCCCCAACTGTGATATTTCTTTTGGCGATCAACTTGTTTCTCTCGACTTTAACAGTAAATATATTGTTATTGACACTTCGTTGACAATTATCATGATGATTGATAATTTGCTCGAGGACTACAAAGCTGATACAGCAAATTTAGATGTTAAAATCAGATTAGCACTTCAATATAATGAATTAGCTTGGTTTCAACTACAAACTGGACAATTTTTAGAAGCTGAAAAAAACATTAGGCAAGGGATACTATACGACTCAACCAATGTATTTTTGCCGACTAATTTACCCACTTCTTTACTCCTTCAAGGTAAATATCAAGAAGCTGAAAAAGAATATACAATTTGGAAAAATAAGGCTTTCGAGCAGCCCAATCTTCCCCTTTACAAAGACGTTTTTTTAGATGATTTGAACATTTTAGAAAGAATAGGTATCATACCAAAAGAACAACAATCCGATGTAGAAAAAATCAAACAGCTATTAACCAAAAATTAAACCCCCTTACTAAAAAAATCAAAAAAATGCCCAACATCACCGAATCCGACTGGCTCGACATCATAGAAGACATCCAAGACCAAAAAGCCGTTTTGCTGATAGGTCCCGAAATCATGCAGATAGACGGCAAGCCTTTGAATCGGCTGATACGGGACAGCTTGCACGGCCGCAATCCCGAGGATATTGCCTTTTACTACGAGCGGGATGGGTTTTTCCTATTCAAATCGCCCGAAAGCAAGGTGCGGGTGGCGCGGCAAGTGAAGCGTTTTTATCGAGATATGATACCCGATGAAACCGTTTTACAGCGAATTGTGCAAATACCTTTTCATTTGGTGATGTCGGTCAATCCCGATACGTTTGTGTCGGAGGCGTTTTATCGGTCGGGCATAAAACATCGTTTTCATTATTTTCAGCACCGCCATCGGGACAATGAAAATGATGAAATTGAAAAGCCCACCAAAGCCTTGCCTTTGGTGTATAACCTGTTCGGCTCAAAAGACCAAGACGATTCTTTGGTGTTGGACTACGATGATGTGTATAAAATGCTGCAATCAGCATTGGGCATATCGAGCTTGCCCAATAAATTATTGCGGAGTTTTCGGGAGGCAAGCACCTATATTTTCTTAGGTTTTCAGTTCGATAAATGGTATTCGCAGTTGTTACTGAAATTTTTGAGCGACAACGGGCGTATTGAAAAACGTATATCCATCAACAATCCTATTAAAGATTTGGATACCAATGGTTTTATCATCAACCAATTCCAAATCCAATTTATGGGCGACCAATACGATTTCTTTGGCGAACTCTACCAACGCTGCGAAAAGGCAAAAATACTGAGGGGGGGTAGTTCTGAATCAAATTGCCCCGAAGCAGTAGCTATTTTGAAGCAATTGGCTATTGGTGAAATAGACAACGCCCTTGAAGACTTACACAAAGCTGCGAAAGGGCAAGCTTGGGAAAATGATGTGATATTGCTCAAAGCCCAATACACGCATTTTGAAAATGATAAAGAAAAAATGGATAGCCGTGATTATAGAACGAGTATTGCCAAAATATTGGATGCGATTATTGAACACTCTAAAAAAGTATGCTCATGAGTAATCCGCAATCCTCAATTACCAACCCTCAACCCTCCAAACGGTATCCGGGCGTCAAACCGTTTGAAACAACAGAACGTGCCTTGTTTTTCGGTCGCGACAAAGACATTGAAGATTTACTCGACCTAATATGGTTGGAAAAACTCGTTGTGCTATTCGGCAAATCGGGTTATGGTAAAAGTTCGCTCATAAATGCGGGCATTTTACCTGAAATAGAGCAAGAAGCCGTACCGATTGTGGTGCGTTTGGGTAGTTACGTAGCAGGTCAAAACCCTTCGCCTTTAGACAATCTCAAACGCAAAATAGACGAGGTATTGAGTGATAACCCCGAGGCAAATTTTATCCAATCCTTGAATGTGCCTAAAACACTTTGGCATCAAATGAAAAACAAGCAAAGCCGCCGACAAAGGCGTTTTGTGATGGTTTTCGACCAATTTGAAGAGTTTTTTACCTACCCGATAGCCGAACAGCAGGCTTTTAAAGAACAAATTGCGGATTTACTTTACACTGAAGTCCCCCAAGCTGTACGTGACCTCAACGATACGTTGACCGAAGCACAACAAGCATTTATTGCAACGCCTTTTGATGCCAAAGTCTTATTTGCCATCCGAGCCGACCGCATGAGTTTGTTGGATTCAATGAAAGATAAACTCCCTGCCATCCTCCAAAAACGCTACGAAATGAGGGGGTTGACACTTGACCAAGCTAAAGAGGCTATTAAAAATCCTGCGGAAAAAGAGAGCAATTTTGCATCCCCGAAATTTAAGTATTCTGATGAAGCCTTGCGCGTAATGACGCAAAAACTCTCTGAAACCAAAGTGTCGCAGCACACCGGCATAGAGGCGTTTCAATTACAAATCCTCTGCGAATATTTGGAGGATAAAATCATCAAAGGCGAGATACCGGACAACCGCATAGAACCCGCCCATTTTGCCGATAAAATCAATAATATTTACGAAGGTTATTATGAGCGTTTGATTGAAAAACTTGACCTCGCCCTACAACGCGCTGCCCAACTCCTAATAGAAGAAAAACTCATTTTTGAAGACACCCAAACAGGCGAAGCCCGCCGCTTGAGCGTGGATTCAGGCGTTTTACTGAATGAAAAAGGCATTACCCAATCCCTTTTGAATCAATTGGAAAGCACGTTTTTATTGCGCCGTGAATCAACTTCAACAGGTGGTTTTAATTATGAAGTGAGCCATGATACGATGATTGCGCCGATTTTGAAGTCGAAGGGGGAGCGGAAGGCGTTAGAGAAAGCTGAGGCGGAACTGAAAGAAGTGCAAAGGAGACAACGTAGACTGTTGGCTATTTTGTGTGCGGTTGTTTTGGCTTTAGCGGTTGTGATTGGCGTAGTGGTATATGTTTTAAAGTTGAGAGATGATGCAGTGGCTGCTTTGAAAATAGCTGAAAATGAAAAAGCTAAAGCAGAGAAAAACTTAAAAGATTTTTTGGATGCCCAGAAGGCAAAGGAAATGACAGAGTTTAAAATCATTTTGCAAAATGTTAGAGGTATTTTGAAAGGGGGTAATTGCCCGCCCAAAGAGACCATTCAAGACATTAATGACGTGAAAACCAAATATACAGATGATGTAAATTTGCAAAATGAAATTAGCCAAATATTAAAAGAACTATCAAATTGTTCGCAATGAAACTAATTTATCTTTTCCTATTCTTTTGCTTGCTTTTAAGTTACCACTCAGTATTGGGGCAAAAACTTTGTGTAAATTATGCTTATCTGATGGTTAAGGCAAAAAAGGCAATAATATGCACAACATGAAAAAATAAAAGCTGATTCAGCCAAAACCGAAGAACTAAAATTTGAAATCACGGACCTCAATTCAATTGTAGAAGCTGTAACAACGGAATTAAAAGAAACCATTGATGAAAAACAGGCAACCATAGAAGTAAATGGATTACGCGATGCAAATGTTATTCCTTTTCAGTTTATGCAAATGATGCACAACCTAATTACCAATGCACTTAAATTTTCTAAACCCGATACACCGCCACATATAATAATAAAGGGCAGAAAAATAAGGTCGAGTCAGGTGCAAAATGTAGCCCTTAAAGTCACAGAAGAATATTATCACATCAGCATTACCGACAACGGAATTGGCTTTGAGCCACAATACAAAGACCGCATCTTTGAAGTATTCCAACGCCTGCACGACAAACAAAAAATTGTAGGTACAGGCATTGGGCTTGCTATTGTTAAAAAAATTGTTGAGAATCACAAAGGCATCATTACCACAACAAGCCAATTAAATCAAGGAGCAACTTTTGATATTTACCTTCCTACAAATCAAAATCTCTAATCCATAAATCGTATGACACTTTTTATCAATTAAAAAAAGATGTTTACAGTAGAACAAATCAACTTAGCTCACAGCAAAGTAAAATCTGGCGCAGATTTTCCTCAATACATTCAGGAAATTAAAATCTTAGGCGTTACAGCCTTTGAAACTTGGGTAAAAGACAGCCACACACAATACTCCGGTGATAATAATTATCGAACGGCATCTACACCCATGTATGAAGATATGATTATTGCTGATTCCAGCGACAAAACAAAATTTGAACATTTCCTTAAAATTCATCAGCAAGGTGAAACAGACTATTTTACTTTCTGCCAGCATTGTGCTGAGACAGGCATTGAGAAGTGGTATGTTTGTCTTGATAAAATGATCTGCACTTATTATGATAAAGCAGGAAACGAAATCTTGGTAGAACAAATGCCGCAATAAAAATTTGTTTTTAACTAAATAAATTATACACCAACAAACTACCAACTCGGTTTTTTATACGGATGGGTGAAAAAATGCTGCACTTTGGCATTGAATTCTTTTTTATATCTATGCGGTGTACCATGCCTGCTAGGTCTGGATGTTATTAAAAACTAACTACAAGACACGCCATAAAAAAGGTGCAGCTCTGATGTTCTATATCACGCAATACCACTTCCAGATGATTTGCAGGAATTTCATTTTTTTTATTGATAAATGCAACAGCAGAAATCAAAACAGCAATTAGCATGATGGATGACCCGAACAGAATAAATCGCTTCATGTGTGCAAAATAATTGATTAAACGGTCGGTTTTGGTGGTTTTACAAACGTTTTACATATCCTTTACAAGTTTTTACTATTAAAAAACTGCAGGCTAATTGACAACTGGTAGCTTTGCTTTATTATTTCACCAAATCATTTAAAGTCATGAAGATCATCTATAGCCTTGCTTTTTTGCTGCTTTTTCAATTCCTCTTTGTATTGCCAATCATTGATAATGAGCAAAAACTAAATAATAATAAGCCCGGAGCTGCAAACATCGTTTTTAAATCTACTGATGGCGGACAAACCTGGCAGGATATCAGCAAAGGGCTGCCCGAAAATTTGCGGAAAGATAGTATCCGAGGAAATAGCTTCTTTGCAAATGATAAAGGGCTGTTTTTAAGGGTTGAAAACGGACTCTATCAGAGTACACCAAATGCCACAGCTCCTTTTTGGATCAAAGTGATTTTCCCTAGCGAGCATAGCAGCATTGCCCCCGGTCAGTCAGGGATATTTGCCAACAATTACTGGGGTGTAAATTTGAAAAAAACAGACGGAACGAATGTATGGTCGCCGTTATTCGATATTTCTCAGGAGCCACGAATACGCAGCGTTTTTGAGACTGCCGGAGGTGCAATTTTCATCGGCACCAACGAGGGCCTTTTTAAAACTACTAACAGTGGAAAAACCTGGAAACATGTCCATGACGGAGGCTTGGTAGGGAATTTGGCAGAGTCGAATGGCGTACTG
>JANPGW010000122.1:0-3454 GCA_031424115.1 Saprospiraceae bacterium
TAATAATTTGAGTAAAAAAATCACTGTGGCACTTTCGCAAAGCATGGCGCAATATGTTTTAGCCAAAGCTGTTCGAAGTAAAACATCTGTTTCTTCGGTTTCAACGGTGGTAGATTATTTAAAAAATGGTCAAAAATTAGATGCCCAAGGTTTCGATGCTGTTTTAAAAGGTATCAGCGAAGGTTGGGATTATAAGAAAAAAGTCACTGTTTCAGAAACGGAAAAGGCATATTTAAATACCCTTTCAACAACAACTTCGGGCGTGAACAAAGACCGCTTAACCCGCCTTATGCAATCATGGGATATTTTGAAAAAACAAGAAGACAACGACCCAAATGTACAAATTGTGAAAATCAAATCTATCCGTGAAATGCTGCAATTTGATGTGAAAAATTTCACCGTCAAAGCTGGAAAAACGGTAGAAATTGTCTTTGAAAATCCAGATGCGATGCAACACAATATGGTGATTGGCAAACCCAAATCACTTGAAAAAATCGGTAAAGCAGCCGATAAAATGATAACAGACCCAGAAGGGGCGACTAAAAACTACGTGCCGAATATTCCCGAAATATTGTTTTCATCAGCTTTAGTTAATCCCGACCAAACGGTGCGCTTGCGTTTTATAGCCCCTGCGAAAGCGGGAAATTATCCTTATGTATGTACATTTCCGGGACATTGGCGAATAATGAATGGGGTTATGAAAGTGGAGTGATTTTTATCACTTGAAAACTCACTGTCAAAAGCGACATACTAACTCTTTACCATTTGGTCAATACTACTCAAACTAATGAGGTGACTAAAAAAATGATGATTCTATTTCACGCTATTAAAATGTTTCTTATTTTTCGAAAAAATTTCAAGATAAAAAAAGGGCATATTACAAGTAAGCACGAGCGTAATAAAAATGGTAATAACTAATTTGAACAAAGCGAAACAAGATTTAAAAAATGATAGATAATTGCCATTCATACGGAAACTGTTTACGGTTTGGCGGGAATCGCATATAGCCAAAGCGCCGTAAGCAAAATATTTGCACTAAAAAAAAGACCTTTTTTTAATCCTTTAATTGTCCATATTAAATCAGCTACATTTTTAAATGCCTTAAACTAAATCAAAATGAAACATTTCTTTCTGTTATCCTTAATGTCAATTTTATTCTGCAATTGTACAACCACTGAAACCAAGTCAGATGCATGGGCAGCATTTTTAAATTGCCCAAGCGGTAAAGACTGTATGAAAGAAGCACTTGCCGTAAAAGACGCGTTATTGAAAAATCCACAACAAGTTTTAACCCAATTTCAAGCCACCTATGAACAAGGCGATGACCGTGTGGTAGGTTGGCTCTATATGCTTCGGGATAGCGTTTTAATTAATCCTAAAATGGGAACCATAGAAGAGCGAATCGCTATGCAACAAGCCCTCATTGCAGCCGCAAAACCTTTTGAAAAGGATGCCAAAGTGCATGAAATGGCAAAATCTGTCATGGACTATTTGGGCGTAGTGGATGTAAAGACCGGAAAAATCAATGACCCGATGGTAGAAACTACACCCACGTCATGTTATCAATTTGACCATCAAGGAGAGCATATCAAATGCCAGCTTTTTAGTGCTGCCAATGGTGAATTCAATGGTTATTACAGTTGGTATATTGATGAAAAAGACGGAACACAAGGGGTTTTAAAAGGTAAAAACTTTTTCAGTGATACCCTGTTTGCTGAACATACTTATATCCAAGAAGGAAGCACCCAAACAGAAGAGATTATTTTCTTAAAAAAAGGGGATAATTTGACTCAATTAGTGGGTGAACTATACGATAAAAACGGCAAAATGATATTAAAAAATCGGAAAGCCCTTAAAGCAGGCAATACTTTAACCAAAACAGATTGTGCTCCATTGGCTAAAGATTTTGAGCCTATTCGAGAAATGGAAAAAGATATGATTTTTGCTTATCCTGACCCAGTTTTAACTGAAAAACAGGCAAAAGTCGCTGAAAATCTCGTAGGTGAATGGCAATCAAAAGACGACCCCAAAGCGGGCATCAAATTAGAAAATGGTAGATTTACATTTACCTATACAGGTCAAAAACCTGAACCTTCGATGCGCTATATCTACTACCCTACTTGCCCAAAGGATTGTAATCCAGCGGATAAACTATCCTGTTTGAAAATCGTAGGTCAAGATGATATCTGTTACAGTATCGTTTTTGCAGATGGTAAATCTTTGCATATTTCACAAATTGGTGGCACGGGTAATACCAATCGGTATGTGAAAAAGAATTAAGTATTTTATATTGATGAGGAAAGAATATCATATTTTAGCCTAAAATACGAACTGAGGGGAGCTTCCATTAACCAGAAGCCCCCCTCAGTATTTTGCACCTTTTACTCCGTCCGCAACGATTTCACAGGGTTCGCCACCGCCGCTTTGACCGCTTGAAAACTCACCGTCAAAAGTGCAATCAACAGAGCTATAAAACCTACCAACGCAAAAATCCACCATTCGATATTGATACGGTAAGCATAGTCTTGCAGCCATTTATGCATCGCATAATAAGCGACAGGTGAAGCGATGAGGATACTGACCAAAACGAGTTTAACAAAATCTTTGGACAATAACTGCACGATATGCGGCACGCTTGCGCCCAAAACCTTGCGAATACCAATTTCTTTAATGCGCTGTTCCGCAGAAAAAACGGCTAATCCAAATAAGCCCAAACAGCCTACGAAGATGGTCAAACCCGCAAAAAGGGCAATAATGGTTGCGGTGCGTTTATCGTTTTTATACAACTCATTGATGGCTTCATCCACAAAACTGAATTCCATGGGTGTTTCATTATCGTATTTTTTATAGACTTTTTGGATTTGTTGAATGGCTTCGGCAGTTTTACCCGCTTCTGTTTTGACCAATAAATTAAAATAAGGTGCCCACGGTTGATAACGAAAAATGAAAGGCTCGATACCCGCATTGAGCGATTTAAAATGAAAATCTTTTACCACGCCAATAACTGAACCCGCGCCACCCCAAAAAGTTACTTTTTTACCAATCACATTGTCAACTGAATACCCCATTCGTTTGACGGCGGTTTCATTCAGAATATAATTATTGAACGTATCGGTTACGTTTTGCGGGGGAAAATTTGAGCCGTTCATCAATTGCATACCGAGCGTGGGAATGAAACTGGGGTCAATATTGGCTTGCGTGGCTAAAAAAACATCAGACTCTTTCATGCCTTCCCATTTAAAGTCTGCTGAATTGTCCACGTTGACAAGCGACATTGTGGCGGGTGCGGTGGTGACGATAGCGGTTTGGTTTTCCAAATCCTGTTTCAATAAATCGACTTTTCCTCTTGTGCCGCCATTCAATCGCACCGAAATCAGCTGTTCTTTGTTAAAACCCAAGTCTTTTTGCTGAATAAATTGCAGTTGCCGATACATCATAAAAGAGCAAATCATCA
>JANPGW010000123.1:0-29794 GCA_031424115.1 Saprospiraceae bacterium
ACACGTGCGTTTTCAATGAGTAGATATTCCGAAAGATTTTCATTATTGACATAAAACATCCACGACCGATTTCAAAGCGACAAACATCGGTTCACGTCCTTCTTTGGTGACAACACTATCGTCATCGTCTTCAATGAGCGCATCTTCGATAAATGCCAGCAAATCTTCTTGGTCAGAATCTTCAAAAAAGACATTCATGCGGTCACGGAAACGGGTTTCTGTCACGGCGTCAAGAAGTTCCCAATTGCGTTCTTCAGCTTCGCTCAAGTTATCCGGATGGATAATAGACAGCTCACCTTCTACTTTTTCAATAGATTTTGACAGTACTATGATTAAATAGAGCATGTATTCGCGCTCTTCACGGGTCAGAAGTTCAAAATCTTCAGAAAAAACATACCCCAGCAAAGCCGGTTGTTGTTTACCGAATATTTCAATTTCTTTTTCAAAATCTGCGTTTTCTAAGGTCTCGCTGACGGTATCAATTATTTTTTCAGAAACAAACATATGGATATATTGTAAAGGTCAAATGTATGAATGAACCAAAGTCATTTGACAGTGTATGCGGTAGTTATTTTTTCTTTGAATCTACTTTTAATCTTTCATCGCGGTTGGCAATTTCCCACGCGGTATAATATGCGAGTTTGGCAATCACTGACATTTTTTCAAAATTTATTTTATCAATAGTATCGGATGGTTGATGATAATCATCATGTGTACCGTTGAAATAAAAAATCACCGGAATGCCTTTTTCCGCAAAATTGTAATGGTCGCTGCGGTAGTAATAGCGATTAGGGTCATTTTCATCATTATAGGTGTAATCAAGTGTCAATTTTGTGTAGGTTTTATTCATGTCTTCGTTAATCTGGTGCATTTCAGAGCTTAATTTATCAGAACCGATGACATAAATATAATTCGGATTGTCTTTATATTTTTCATCCACCCGACCCACCATGTCAATATTGACATCCGCTACGGTTTTGTCTAACGGAAAAATCGGGTAAGTCACATAGTATTTTGAGCCTAAAAGGCCCTTCTCTTCGCCCGTCATCAAAAGGCAGAGCACACTGCGCCGAGGTCCTTGACCCTTTCTTTTGGCTTCAGTTAAAGCTTGGGCAATGTTTAAAACCGATGAAGTGCCGCTGCCATTGTCATCCGCCCCATGATAAATGGATTCCCCCCGTTTACCTAAATGGTCATAATGTGCAGAGACAACCACGATTTCATTTTTCAACACCGGGTCAGAGCCTTCAATAAAGCCTAAGACGTTGTTGCCAATGAGTTGTCGGAAATATTTATCCATATCAATCTTCACTTTACACGGCATACTGAGCGGTCTTGATTTACCCTTTGCCATTTTCTCCCGGGCTTTTTTGACATTCTCAGCTTTCTTTCCAATGATTTCACGAGCCATATCAGGCGAAATAAATACACTGTTGGCATATTTTCCATCCGGTATTTCGACATCACCCGTGATGTTTCGGCTAAACAAACGACGATTGTCTTTTATATTTTTTGCCAAATCGGGGTCAATAATCAAAACCGCTTTTACTCCTTTCTCAGAAGCGACTTTCAGCTTTTGTTTTATGTCAGTTGACCATGAAGAGACACTTTTTGATTTCGTGATGAGGGATAAAGAATCCTTATCCTTGGGCTCACCCGGATTAATCATAATAACCTTTCCGGTTAAATTGCCCGCTTTTTTATAATCGCTGTATTTTTTATCATCAATGCCATAACCCAAATAAACCACTTCTGAGGCTTCGATGGTATTACCTTTTACCACCGGATTTGTACCGGGCAAAGCATAAAAATTAAATTGGTGACGATACGTTTGCTCATTGATCGTCATAGCAATATTGTTCCATGCCTCATTAGTATAGACCATCCGCTGAAAATAGGAATTGTTGTTCACGACTTTGGGCAAGCCCAATTTCTCGAAATGTCGAGCAATAAATTGTGCGGCTTTGAAGTTGCCTTCCGTTCCTGTTTCGCGCCCTTCGAGTGAATCGGCTGTGAGCACCGTCAGGAATTCCCGCAGTTGTGGGGCAGTAATGGTATTGGCAAAAGGTGCAGGATCTGCCTTTTGAGCAAAAATATTGATACCCCTCAGTATCAAGCACAACAACAAAATTTTTTTCATTACTTTTTTTGTTAATCGTTATTCGTATATTCGTTAATCGTGTATTCGTGTATTTGTTAATCGTTATTCGTATATTCTCTAACGGTTAACAAATACACGAATACACGAATACACTAATAACGAATACACTAATACGCTCTGACATTTTTATTCTCCATATAATTGATAAATGCCTGATTAACGACCTTATTACCACCAGGTGTAGGATAATTGCCTGAAAAATACCAGTCCCCTGAGTTGTCTGGACAGGCTTCGTGCAACCCTTCAAGCGATTGATAAATCACTTTTACCGAAGGGGTGATATTCTCAGGAGTAACAATTTGGGCTATTTTATCCGTTATTTCTTCATATGTAAAAAGATCATACAACTCTTTTACTGCATTTTTCACCTTTTCTTTAGGCATGTGCTGTTGCTCTTTACATTTTTCATACACTTCTTCTAATTTTTCCTCAATACCGCGTTCATGCAAAAGTTTGACAACCGCTTGGAAAGCCACAAAATCACCCATTTTTGACATATCTATGCCATAGCAATCCGGATAACGAATTTGGGGAGCCGAAGACACAATGATAATGCTTTTAGGTTTGAGTCTCGCCGCAATCTTGATAATGGAATTTTTTAAAGTTGTTCCCCTCACAATAGAATCGTCCATCAAGACCAAAGTGTCTGTCTCATCATTCACAATCCCGTATGTCACATCGTACACAAGAGCCACCATATCATCGCGATTATCGTCGCTCGTAATGAAAGTACGCGCTTTATCATCTTTGACCGCTAACTTCTCAGAACGGGGCATAGTACTCAATATTTCGTTAAGTTTTTCGGGGGTAAGTTCTCCTTTTGCTTGTGAATCAATGATTTTATCACTTTTTTGTTTATTTAAAATTTTACTCACACCTTCTTTAAAACCTAAAAACGCTGTTTCAGCCGTATTCGGAATAAATGAAAAAACGGTATTCTCAAAATCATAATTGACCGCTTTCATCACCGGTTCCGCCAATTGTTCGCCTAATTTTTTACGCTCTAAATAAATATCGCGGTCGGTGCCCCGTGAAAAATAAATCCGTTCAAAAGAGCAAGATTTGCGTTCGCGTTCCTGAGTGAAAGGCACTTCCGATACCCGGCCATCTTTTTTGATGATGAGCGCATGAGCCGGTTTGAGTTCCTGTATTTTTTTATAATTGACATTCAAAACTGTCTGAATAGCGGGTCTTTCAGAAGCGACCACGACGATTTCGTCGTCTTGATAATAAAATGCCGGACGGATACCATTGGGGTCGCGCATGACAAAAGCGTCGCCGTGACCTATCATACCCATCAAGGCATATCCCCCGTCAAAACCTTTAGACGACCGTTTCAATATGCGGTGGACATCAAGATGTTCGGCAATTAAGGCTGTCAATTCCTTATTATTGTAACCGTCTTTTTTAAAATAATTGAACCAGTGTTGCACTTCATCATCCAAAAAGTGTCCGATTTTTTCCAAAACCATAACGGTATCGGATTTTTCTTTGGGATGTTGACCGAGTTCTTCGACCAAGTTGTTGAATAATTCATCAACGTTGGTCATATTAAAATTGCCCGCCATAATCAGGTTGCGGCTAATCCAGTTACTCGCCCTATGGAACGGGTGAACCTGCTCAACAGTATTGCCGCCATGCGTTGCATACCTCAAATGCCCAATCATGAGCTCGCCCATGTAAGGATAATTGTCTTTCAAAAACTCGGCGTCATTGAGTTGCTCGTTAGTCAAGTCTTTGAAATGCCAAAATATTTGGTCAAAAACATCCTTGATGGGTTGTTGTGCATTGGAGCGCTTGCGGCTGATATATCGAGTGCCGGGAATGGGGTCGAGCTTAATTGTGGCAATACCTGCCCCATCTTGCCCACGATTTCGCTGCTTTTGCATCAACAAATGCAGCTTATTCAAGCCGTAAAATGCCGTACCATATTTTTTATGGTAAAAATCAAGTGGTTTGAGAAGTCGAATGAGCGCAATGCCGCACTCGTGTTTTATTGAATCACTCATGTATTGGAATGCCGTTGGAATGGAAATTTAATGCAAAGTTAAGACAATTTTCAGAGATTTTTGTTTTCAATTACAGAATGAAAAGTTAATGATTCAGATTAATGGGAAATGATTAATTTTACCATTCTAAATTGAGCGTGTTTTTACTTGGAGAGGAAAAAAACAGCCTTCTCAAAAATGTTTTTTCATGAAAAGGCTGCACAGAATTAAATTAAGTAGATGAGGTTAAATAATCTGAAAATTCATTCTTTAATAACTTATTGATTTTCAAGGCATTATCCAGTCTAAATACTATATACTACTTATGTCAGATATAATACAACTATTGCCCGATTCTATTGCCAACCAGATTGCTGCCGGAGAAGTTATACAGCGACCGGCTTCTGCTGTGAAAGAATTATTGGAAAATGCGATTGATGCGGGTGCGAGCACTATAAAATTAATTTTGAAAGATGCCGGAAAAACATTAATCCAAGTCATTGACGACGGATGCGGCATGAGTGAAACCGACGCGCGCATGAGTTTCGAACGGCACGCCACGTCCAAAATTCGCGAAGCGGCCGATTTATTCAATATCCGAACGATGGGTTTTAGGGGTGAAGCCTTAGCTTCTATCGCCTCCATTGCGCAAGTAGAGTTGCGAACGCGCCGCCGTACTGACGAATTAGGCGTTAAAATTGTCATTGAAGGTTTTGAATTAAAGGGACAAGAACCTTGTCAATGTCCTGCCGGAACAAATTTTCAGATAAAAAACCTGTTTTATAATGTTCCTGCCAGACGCAATTTTTTAAAATCGAATACCGTTGAGTTGCGCCATATTATGGACGAATTTGAGCGTGTAGCGATGGCTAATCCTACCGTTTTTTTTAGTTTTCATCACAATGGTCAAGAAATTTTTCACCTCTCTGCTGGCAACCTTCGCCAACGCATCGTGGGTCTTTTCGGCAAGGATACCAATAAAAAGTTGGTTCCAGTAGAAGAGGAAACCGATGTGGTGCGCATAACAGGATTTGTCGGAAAGCCGGAGTTTTCAAAGAAAACAAGGGGTGAACAATTCTTTTTTGTTAATAATCGGTTTATCAAGAGTCAATATCTGAATCATGCTGTTCAATCGGCTTTTGAGGATTTGTTAGCGAAGGATTCGTTCCCATCGTATTATATTTTTATTGAAATTGATCCTTCGCGCATTGATATCAATGTGCATCCCACTAAGCAAGAAATAAAATTTGAGGACGAGAGAATCGTCTATAACTATCTGAAAGTAGCGGTGCGGCACGCACTCGGACAAAGTGCAGTAACGCCGATGTTGGATTTTGACCAAGAGCAGGGGTTAGGACAGCCTTACTCGATTCCAAGAACAGCCGTGAGAAATCCTGAACCTTATAAAGGGAATTTTGATACCCGACAATCAAGTTTTGAACAAGTCAAAAATGATTTAAATTTTAAAAAGCCTTCATCACTCGATCGTTCAAATCTCGAAAATTGGGAAAAATTATACGAAGTTTTTGATGTTAAGGTAACAGAAACCTACGAAAATGCCCCTCAACCACCGGTTTATGACGAATTCGGGCAAGAAAATGACACCTTTGAAGGGGATAGTGAAACGCTAACTTTTCAGAGCAATTTTGAAAACTTGGAAAATGCCCCAACATTGGATGATACTGAGGGGTCATTCTCTAAGCAACAACGGGAACCTTATCAGGTGCATGGCATTTATATATTGATTCATATCAAGTCCGGTTTTTTGTTAATTGACCAACAATCGGCAAGCGAACGGATTTTATACGAAAAATATTTAACGCTTTTGGAAGAAAAACAAGTATCCACCCAAACGCAGCTTTTTCCCAAAACTTTGCATTTTTCACCCAGTGATTCAGCTATTTTGAGGGAAATTTTGCCTGAAATTAATCGGTTGGGTTTGGATGTTCAGGAATTTGGCAGCGACACATTTATCGTTCACGGTCTGCCCAGCGATTGGACACATCATAAAGACGAGCAAAAAATCATCGAAACATTACTTGAACAATACAAAGCAGAGGTAGATTTTCAGTTGAATATTTCAGAACGCATCGCGCGCTCAATGGCTCGTTCGGCGGCGGTTAAGCGAGGTACTATTTTGAGCGTCAGAGAAATGCAAGAGTTGATTGACCAGCTTTTTGCATGTGCCATGCCATTCAAAAGTCCTTCGGGGAAAAACTGTTTTATTTCCTACGATTTAGATGAATTACAAAAGCAATTTTTACAATAACTTGGTTTTCAATTATTTACAAATATACATTTTATGAATTTTAGCAATCTGACACCGGTAGTCAAAAATCTTTTAATCATTAATATATTGGTTTTTTTGGGTACCTCCATACTTGAAAGTTCACTGGGTGCTGAGTTTATCATAGATTGGTTAGCAGTCCACTACCCCGCTTCCGAATATTTTAAACCTGTACAGATAGTCACGTATATGTTTATGCATGGCAGCGTCATGCACATCCTTTTCAATATGCTCGGTTTATTCATGTTTGGACCTCCGGTTGAATACACTTGGGGACCCAAACGTTTTTTGCTATATTATTTTTTTACCGGATTTGGGGCATTGGCGTTGGATTTTGCGGTCAAATATTATCAATTGAATTATACTTTTCTTTCACCTTTGGAGGCAGCCATGATTATAGATACGCCTATGGTGGGTGCTTCCGGCGCTCTGTTTGGGATATTGGCGGCTTATGGCTATTTATTCCCTAATAATATTATCATGCCGTTATTTCCGCCGATACCCATTAAAGCCAAGTATTTTGTAATGATATATGGGGGTATTGAGTTGTATTCAGGTATTAATAATATGACAAACGCCACCTCTAATATTGCCCATTTTGCGCACGTAGGTGGCGCCTTGTTTGGGTTCATTTTGATTTTATATTGGCAAAATGGGGGCAAAATGGGAAGGCATTAATAGTAAAATTAAACTTCAGAAAACACCATTGAAAGGACAAAATGGATAATTTTGAAAAAGATTATCCATTTTTTTATAATTTGATACCCCCCTCAGTATTTTTGCACAAAATTTAAGAAATGAGCGATTTAAGCTGGTTATCAAGGTCTGCATTGCTGGTAGGTGCTGACGGAATTGCGTTATTGAATTCAAAACATGTTTTAGTTGTTGGATTAGGCGGGGTGGGGTCTTACGCTGCTGAATTCATTGCGCGGGCAGGCGTGGGCGAGATGACTATTGTGGATGGCGATGTGGTGGACCCGACCAACCGCAACCGCCAATTACCGGCTTTGGCTACCAATCATGGCGTATCGAAAGCGGACATTATGGCTGAACGTTTAACAGCTATCAATCCCGAGATTAAACTTCATGTTGTTAAAGATTTTTTGACTCCCGATAAAGCGGATGAAATTTGCCAAATAGCCAATTTTGATTATGTGATGGATTGTATTGACAGTGTGACGCCAAAATTATATCTGATTACGGCAGCCAAAAAACGCGGTCTGAAAATCGTCAGTTCGATGGGTGCGGGGGGCAAAACAGACCCGACGAGGTTGAGAGTCGCCGATTTACGAGACACCCATACGTGCCATTTTTCCTTGATTATCCGCAAAAGACTGAAGAAAAAGGGGATAAATAGGGGTTTAATCACCGTTTTCAGCGACGAACCCGCCCCAAAAGAATCGTTGATAATGACGGACGGTTCCAATTTTAAAAAATCCGCCTATGGTACTATTTCGTATTTGCCGGCCGCCTTCGGTGGCGTGTGCGCTTCGGTGGTGATTCGCGATTTATTGGGTATCAAAGTCCCCCTTTATCGCAACAAAGAAATTGACGCCATGAAAAAACGCCGTAACGAACACAATGCTAATAAAGCTCATCCCAAAATTGTCAAAAAAGAAGAAAAACCTTTTTGGGGCAATTGGGAAATATAAAATTTACACGATGCCCATAAAATAACGCGCAAAAGCCATTAATTCGCCTTCTTTCCATTTGTCAGACATGAATTGAAGTCCAATGGGCAACCCCTCAGTATTGTGCCCAATCGGCACGGCGATGCCCGGAATGCCGACCATATTGGCTTGAACGGTGAAAATATCCGCTAAATACATCGCCACCGGGTCATCAGATTTTTCGCCGATTTTCCAAGCGGGGGTTGGCGCAGCTGGCATTAATATAAAATCATAATTTTTAAAAATCTCAAAAGTTCGGTCTGATATTAAACGTCTCACTTTTTGGGCTTTGGTGTAATAAGCATCATAATACCCTGAACTCAAAACAAAAGTACCCAGCACAATTCGCCGTTTCACCTCTTCACTGAACCCCGCCGTGCGGGAATGTTTGTACGTTTCCTCCAACGTTTTCACATCTTCAGCTCTTTGACCATAGCGGATACCGTCATAGCGGCTCAAATTAGTGGAGGCTTCTGCGGTTGTCAAAACATAATATGCCGGAATAATATAGTCCAAATATTCAAAATCCACAGCTTCAACTGTATGACCCTCCCTCCTCAATATATCAATACTTCTTTGCGTTTTTTCCAACACTTCATTATCTAAGCCATTGGGATTCAATGCTTTATCAAAATATGCAATTTTATACTCTTTTTTAACATCATTGATTTGAGTAGAATATGTTTCCACTGGCTTTTGACTGGCGGTGGCATCAAAACCATCGGCGCCAGCCATGATTTCAAGAAACATGGCAGCATCTTCAACCGAGTGACTGACTACGCCAATTTGGTCAAAAGAAGACCCATAAGCCAACAAACCATGTCTTGAAATACGCCCATAAGTGGGTTTCATCCCGATTACCCCGCACCACGCCGCCGGTTGACGCACCGACCCGCCCGTATCAGACCCCAACGCCACCAAGCACGTATCAGCCTGAACAGATACCGCTGCACCGCCCGAAGAGCCACCAGCTACCCGCGTTTCATCCACCGCATTCCGTACTACGCCATACACCGAATTGGTGTTATCGCTGCCCATGGCAAATTGGTCACAATTGGTGCGCCCGATAATAATCGCATCTTCTGCCAACAGTCGTTCGATAGCCGTTGCTGAAAAGAGGCTTTTGAACCCCCTCAGTATAGCGCTCGCCGCCGTGACTTCATGTCCCGCATAGCATAAAACATCTTTTATTGAAATAATTGCCCCGAACAATCGCCCCATTTTTTCGGGGTGATGGCACATTTTTTTGTCCAATTCGATGGCACGTTCTACGGCTTCATCGGCATACACTTCCACATAGGCATTGAGGTGTTGGGTTTCTTCAACACGACATAAATAGTGTTCAACTACTTGTAAAATACTCGTTTGACCGCTTTTTATAACGGCTTGAACTTGAGCAAGATTTGAATATTTAGGCATAAATTTATTTTTATCCGGGGTTGTGTAATAAGTTTTTTAAAAATTTTTAGCCCAAATTATATTCTGTTTTTCAACTCAACCTTGCGAGGGTTTAAAACCCTCGTAAGGTTATTTCGAAGAATTTAGAATTAAATTTGGTATATTTTTCCTATAAAGTGACTTTTACTTTTAGACCTTATTACAGAACCTCGGTTGTCTACTTGACTTTTTCTAACTTAATCCCCGTCCATTTGAACAGTTTTAAGCTGTATTTTTGATTTTTCATCTCATAATCTTTGCCGTTATCCTCCATTTCAGCAGAATCACTTGTGACGATGATATAATTGTTGATACCACCTCTATCGCCCGGTAAGATAAATTGTTCGGTTTGATAAAAAGCGCCCGCATCTGAAATGCTCTCCGTTGCTAATATTCTGGTTAGCTTTTTATCTTTTGTATAAAATATTAAATTGTCACCCCACGGGTAGCCACAAGCCTCAAAACCGGTTGAAAATGTCAAAGCAGTGAAAACATTTTTAAGCGTGCCTGCATTTTCTTCTTTCAATTTGCAATTAAAACTCAAATCTCCGGGCGTTAAAAATTCGACTTTTGCCAATTCTTTATTTTTTAAACAAGCCCGCAATTGCATCGTCATTTGGTGTTTTTGCTCATTCCATGAACCCACGCCACCTAAAAAAGTGAGCCCCTCAGTATCTTCAAATCCGTATTGCGATTTCAACACCAATGTGGCAATGAAACCACCCCACAAATAGCCTTTCTTTTTCCCACCATCGTATGAAATTTGACACCAAGGCGCTTTAAAACCGTTGACGGTGAAAGAATCTGAAGCTACTTTTTCAATTTTAATGGCTGAACCTATCGGCAATTGCGTCACTGCGGTGCTTTGTGTAGAAGGTTTTTCACGAACATTCGCATCAGACACTAAGGTGAAAGCCTCACCGACTTCCCATTTAAAAATTGATGAATAAACGCTGTTTTCATTGGTATCTTGAGCATTTATGTTTACAAATGAACAGCACAAAATCAATCCAAGTATAATTTGTTTCATTAAAAAGGTCATTTAGAAGTTTAAAATATATCAATAATCAGCACAAAGCTATAAAAATGATGTCTATTTTCATAAAAGACAATGCTTTGAGTATTTTTTAGTGTAAAAATAAGGCTTACCTTTGCAACTCAAATTTTTAAAAGTAGTTAAATGGTATATGTTTTAACTATTTTTTAAATAAAATGAAGTTTGGGTTTTCGGAATTTCAGTAGTTTAGTAAACGGAATAATTAGCGTTTTCAATGAAAACGCCAATTATTCCGTTTACTAAACTGCCTTCCGACTCTTAAAAACAAGAAAATACTGAGGGGTTATCCCTCTCAAAAGCATAAAAATCAGATTTTAATAAAACTAAAAATAATATGTACAGAACGCATAATTGTGGCGCATTACGCCTTTCAGATGCAGGTAAAGAAGTGACTTTGAGCGGTTGGGTAGATGCTACTCGCGCTTTCGGACCGATGACTTTTGTGGATTTACGTGACCGTTATGGTATCACGCAGATTGTTTTTGAAAATAATGAAACGTTGAATAAACAAGCTGCTGGTTTGGGTCGTGAATACGTTATCAAAGTTACAGGCGCAGTGCGTGAACGTACGGCTAAAAACCCCAATCGTGAAACGGGCGATATTGAAATTGTGGCTAAAGAGTTGGAAATTTTGAACGTTTCAAAAACACCGCCTTTCACTATAAAAGATGATACTGACGGTGGCGATGACATTCGCATGAAATACCGTTATTTGGATTTGCGTCGTGCTGCGGTTCAGAAAAACTTGTTTTTCCGTTCGCAAGTAGCTATTGAAGTGCGTAAATATTTGAGCGAGCAAGAGTTTATTGAGGTTGAAACGCCGAATTTGATAAAATCTACGCCTGAGGGTGCTCGCGACTTCGTGGTGCCAAGCCGTATGAACGCCGGTCAGTTTTATGCTTTGCCACAATCACCACAGACTTTCAAACAGCTTTTGATGGTATCGGGTTTTGATAAATATTTCCAAATCGTGAAATGTTTCCGTGACGAAGACTTACGGGCTGACCGTCAACCTGAGTTCACTCAGATAGACTGTGAAATGTCGTTTGTAACGCAAGAAGATATTTTGAATACTTTTGAAGGCTTGACAAAACACGTTTTCAAAAAGGCTTTGGATGTTGATTTGGCAGATTTCCCGCGCATGACTTATGATGAAGCGGCTTTGAAATATGGCTCTGATAAGCCCGATATTCGCTTTGGAATGGAGTTCGTAGAGTTGAATGATGTGACGCAAAATAAAGGTTTTTCTGTATTCGATTCAGCTGAATTGGTAGTGGGTGTTTGTGCTGAAGGTGTTGCTTCGACTTACACGAATAAAACCATGAGTGAATTGACTGATTGGGTAAAACGTCCACAAATCGGTGCAAAAGGCTTGGTTTATATCAAATTCGAGGAAGATGGCAGCATCAAATCACCCATTTCGAAATTCTATTCAGAAAAGGATTTAGCCACTATTGGTTCAAAATTTGGAGCTAAAAAGGGTGACGTGGTTTTCATTTTAAGCGGTGAAACGGATAAAACCCGCAAACAATTGTGCGAATTGCGTTTGGAATTAGGTACTCGCTTAGGCTTACGTAATCCATTGGAATTCAAACCATTGTGGGTTGTAGATTTTCCTCTTTTGGAGTGGGACGAAGAGACGCAACGCTTCTATGCTATGCACCATCCTTTCACATCACCGAAACGTGAACAAGTGCCATCTATGTTGAATGGTGACCACGAAACGATGAAAAATCTTCGTGCGGATGCTTATGACTTGGTGTTGAATGGTGTTGAAATCGGTGGTGGTTCTATTCGTATTTACGACCGTGATTTGCAGTCTAAAAACTTCAAACTCTTGGGCATGACAGAAGAAGAAGCAGAATCTAAATTTGGCTTTTTACTGGGTGCTTTTGATTTTGGCGCGCCACCACATGGCGGTATCGCTTTCGGTTTCGACCGTTTATGTGCAGTCATGTCAGGAGTCAACTCTATCCGTGACTTTATCGCCTTCCCTAAAAATAATCAAGGCAGAGACGTGATGATTGATGCCCCGTCTGCCATTGATGATAAGCAGTTGGAAGAATTGAGTATAGCGGTGACGATAGAAGCATAACATCCTTACCCCCCTCAGTATAAAAACAAAAAACCGCCTAAAGCTTTTCGCTTTCGACGGTTTTTTGTTTTTATACTGAGGGAATTTATCCCCAAAGCGCGTCTTTATGTCGCTTGATATAACGGCGAATATTCACCCAAAATGCCAAAACCAAATAAAAAATAACAGGTGACCCGAGCGTCACAAAAGAAGCATAAATGAAATATAAACGAACCCGCGATGAGGCGATGTTCATTTTTTCTCCCAAATAGCTACAAACGCCAAATGTAGATTTTTCAACGACGTCTTTTATTCCTTTCATTTCATGATAATTAAGTCCACAAAACTAAAATAAATATTGGAATATGCCAAATGAAAAAGGTTGCTCAATGAACAACCTTTTTCCGCTCTAATTGTTCAACTACCTGTCTTTTTTTATTGCATGCCAATAAAAACTAAAGTAAGAACAACAACAAAGCCAATAACAACTGCCAAAAAACTTTCATTATTCTTTGTTTCGTTGGCGGGTGAATCTTTAGTCCCTTGACTTGAGGACATCTTACCTAACTGGTTCATGGTATTATAGATTTATAGATAAAGAAAGTAGGTTAAAAAGTAAAATGTAAGATTATTTTATTAAATAATTGTGCTTATAGGTAAGAAGCTATGAATAAGAACACAAAGATGTAATTTATTTTTAAATTAAAAAATTTTTAGATGTTAAATTTAAAAATAAATATAAAATAATTATACTTTAATATTTTACTACCCTTCAACACTCTCATCATAATCACAATATTGTATTGCTCAAAAACTCTGCCTAAATTGAGCAAAAAAAAGATGTTAACACGAACTGATAGTGAAATATTGACCAACTTGTGAATAACAATGGTCAATGATATAATCACACTGCTCTGACTCACTTTCATGTAACTATTTGCGCTTTATTTATGCCTTGATGATACGGTATCTATAGATTTTTCTCTATATTCGTCACCAAATGAAAGAACCTAATTCAGAAAAAATAGGATTATGGACTGCTACATCGCTGGTTGTAGGCAATATGATAGGCTCAGGCGTTTTTTTATTGCCTTCAGCTTTAGGTGTCTATGGCGGTATCAGTATGGTGGGATGGCTCTTATCAACATTAGGAGCCATGTTTTTAGCTCTTCTTTTCAGTTATCTGAGTAAAGTGATGCCGAGTGTCGGGGGACCCTATGCTTATACGCGGGAAGGTTTGGGTGAATTCGCAGCATTTTTAGTGGCTTGGGGTTATTGGGTGTCGGTTTGGTGTGGCAATGCCGCCATAACGGTCGCTTTTGTGAGTTATCTGAGCGTTTTTTTCCCGGTTTTAAAAACCAACAATTGGGCGGCAATCCTTACCGGGTTAAGTGCTATTTGGTTGTTAACATGGATCAATACATTGGGTATCAAGACTGCCGGTAAGGTACAGTTGGTG
This sequence comes from Saprospiraceae bacterium, assembly GCA_031424115.1. Classification (GTDB taxonomy): domain Bacteria; phylum Bacteroidota; class Bacteroidia; order Chitinophagales; family Saprospiraceae; genus JAAFJT01. Next base: position 14,134 of record JANPGW010000123.1, read on the forward strand.
ACAACTGTGTTGAAGCTTGTCCCTTTAGTCATGATTGCAGTTTTTGGCATTTTTTATATGGATGGTCAAAATTTTACGCCTTTTAATCGCAGTAGCGAGTCCACTTTGACCGCTATTACCTCGACTGCTACGCTCACTTTGTGGGCTTATTTGGGTATGGAATCTGCCACCATTCCCGCCAATAATGTAGAAAATCCCGAAAAAACGATTCCCCGCGCCACAATGTTAGGAACACTGATAGCGGCATTTGTTTACATCTTCGGGACTCTTGCGGTTATGGGTTTGATACCAGCCGAAGCTCTGAAAAATTCTGCTGCCCCTTTCGCAGATACTGCTGCCAAGATGTGGGGGGAATTGGCACGTCAATGGGTTGCCCTCGGAGCCATCATCTCTACTTTTGGTGCTTTGAACGGGTGGATTTTGATGCAAGGACAAGTGCCGTTGGCTATGGCAAAAGATAAAATTTTTCCCTCGCTTTTTGGTAAAGAAAACAAAAAAGAAGTACCGGCATTGGGGATTATTATTTCAAGCCTTTTACTCTCAGGGTTGATGTCGATGAATTTCTCGAAAAGTTTAGTAGAACAGTTCAAATTTATGATTTTATTATCCACTTTGACTGTCTTGATACCTTATTTGTTCTCCGCAGCTGCCACCGTTTTAATTGTAAAAAAACAAAATACGGCCATCCCCAAAGAGCGCCACACAGTTCTTTTTATTGCCACAATGGCTTTTTTTTATGCTCTTTGGGCAGTTGCCGGTTCCGGACAAGATGTTGTATATTGGGGTTTTATTCTTTTGATGCTCGGCGTGCCGATTTATATTTTGATGAAATATAAGGCTCAATAAGTTAACGTTGATTTTTTATTAAAAAACATATTTTTTATTCTATGAAAACTACCTGCCAATCCGAAGTAGGAGCCATTAAAAGCATATTTCTCAAACATGTCAAAGATGCTTATATTGATGATAAAACGATTGATAACGAATGGGAAATTCTGAATTTCACCGGACGCCCTGATTTTATAAAAGCGCAAACAGAATACAGGGCTTTTGAATATTTTATTAAACAAACAGGTGCTGACATTTATTATCTCCCTCAAGACAATACTGTTACGATGGATTCGATGTATTGTCGAGATGCTGCATTGGCGACCGACGCAGGTATGATTTTGTGCAATATGGGTAAAGACCGCCGAAAGCCTGAACCATTAGCCCAAAAAAAAGCTTTTTTGGAACATTCTATTCCTGTGTTAGGGGAAATTACGGCACCCGGAACGATTGAAGGCGGCGATGTGGCTTGGTTAGACAACAAAACTCTGGCTGTGGGTCATACTTATCGCACCAATGAAGAAGGTATCCGACAACTCAGACACTTGCTTGAACCCACCGGCGTGGATGTTTTGGCTTTTTCGTTACCACATTATAAAGGGGCTTCCGATGTTTTTCATTTGATGTCCATTTTCAGTCCGATTGACTCCGATTTAGCAGTAGTTTATTCACCGTTAATGCCTATTTCTTTCAGAAATGAATTGATAAAAAGAGGCTACGAATTAGTGGAAGTAACGCCGGATGAGTTCGAAATGGCATGCAATGTTTTAGCATTAGCTCCTCGGAAATGCCTGATGCTCGAAGGTTTTCCTAAGACAAAGAAGGCTTTAGAAGCGGTAGGTTGCACCATTCTTGAATATGAGGGTACGGAAATCAGCGCCAAAGGTGGCGGAGGACCTACTTGTCTGACTCGTCCGATTTTACGGCAAGTGTGAAAAGTGTCGAGTAGGTGGTTTTAGATATCGGATACGGTAAAAACTATACACCAAACACGTTCAGCCTTTTTTAGTAAAAACCCCAATAAACCTCAAATAGCAAGAAGCATCAACATCCTTAAAGTTTTGAACTTTATAAACCGTCAAATCCAGTTGGGGTGTTTTGGATACAATGCGGTCATGTAAAGCTCCAGAGTCATAATGTCTCGAAAAATATTGCTTCCATGTCGCGTAGCGGAGTTGCATGCGAGGATCATTATCCAATTTTACTCGATGCCATTTAAGGAGATTGAAAGCAGGGTCAACATGATTCGTATATTGATGCGCCAAATAAAATGGCAAAACGACTAATTTTCCACCGGGTTTTAAGACGCGCTGCATTTCCTGAAAAAAAAGAGAATCCGAATCCCCTTCAAAATGTTCTAAAGAACAATGAAGAGTTGCAGCATTTATCGAATTGTCAGATAGAGGCAAATGAGCGGCATCGCCCCCTATACAATTGTCGTGAATACCTTGCGGAAAAATCAAGTCTTGTTTATACGTCTGGACTATCGGGAATTGGGATTTTATTATATCAGAAAAAGGAGAGGTCGCAGCGGCAATATCCATAAAAATGGCTTCATCAGCCAATGGCAAAAACGACAATGATACATAATGCTCCAATGATTTTTCAATGAAATTTTGTTGAGGGTCTTGTCCACCCCCATAATAGGAAATGGGATAAAAGGTGTTTTTTAGGTACTTTTTATACCCCTCAGTATCAATCATAAAATCAGCCGTTTTGATTCCGGATTGATTTAAACGAATCACCAATGCATCATCTAACTGTGGATTATTGAGATGTTCTCCGGATATATGCCCCTTTAGAACCCGTTTTCCATGATGGTATTGTGGAATGAAGGGGATGCTATCAATGTGTTGGTTGATGAAAAAATGGAGTAGATTATATACATTTTTAAGAAGGGGCATTATAAAAAATTTATTTATAAAAAGGCAATTTCACAACTTTTGCCGCTAATTTTTTACTACCCCCAAAAACGATGAAAATATCTGACCCCTCAGTATGCAAACCGGTTTTCACATAGCCCATACCGATTGGTTGATCCAAAGTAGGCGACGAAGTACCGGAAGTGACAACGCCAATTTCGTTGCCGGCGGCATCTTCAATCACATATCCGTGGCGTGGCACTCGGCGGTCAGTCAATTCAAATCCGACAAGTTTGCGCGAAACTCCCACAGCAATTTGCTGTTTGAAAGTATCACAATTGACAAAATCGCCTTTTTTTGTTTTAGTGATCCAACCTAAACCTGCCTCGATAGGCGAAGTCGTATCATCAATATCATTGCCATACAAGCAATAGCCCATCTCTAAACGCAGAGTATCCCGCGCCCCTAACCCGATTGGCATGATGCCGAACTCTTTACCCGCTTCGAATAAAGCATCCCATAATTTCGGCGTATAAGTAGCCGAACAGTACAATTCAAAACCACCCGCACCAGTATAACCAGTCGCAGAGATAACCACATTTTCAATGCCCGCAACCACCCCTTTAGTAAAATGGTAATAAGGAATCTCCCCTAAATTCACGTCAGTAAGCTTCTGAATCACTTTAATGGCGTTGGGTCCTTGCACAGCTAACAAACCCGTATGTTCAGAAATATTTATCATCCGAGCGTCAAAATCCTTGGCATAATTGGCAATCCAGTTCCAATCTTTTTCAATATTGGAGGCATTAACGACCAACATAAAAGCTTTTTCGCCCGCGCTACAATTGTCTTCCGCCAAACGATATACTAACAAATCATCCACTATACCCCCCTCATTATTGGGCAAACAGGAATATTGAGCCTGACCAATCTCTAATTTAGAAGCATCGTTGGAGGTCACTTTTTGCACTAAATCAAGTGCTTGTTTACCTCTAACAATAAACTCCCCCATATGAGAAACGTCAAAAACGCCGACATTAGTCCGCACACAAGCGTGTTCTTCTTTAATACCTGTATATGAAATTGGCATATTATACCCTGCAAAAGGAGCCATTTTTGCACCGAGTGCAATATGGGTTTCGGTAAGAGGGGTATTAAGAACTTGGTTGGCTTCAGTCATGGCAAATAGGAATGAATGATGAATAACAGATTATGATGAATTAACACGATAGTGTGAATAAAAAACGGTGCGAATTTAGGGAATTTTAAACCAAAAACGAGAAACTGTTAAAAAATAAAAATGAGCGTTTCGACTTAATGCCAAAATGCTCGTTATAAAGAGTTGAATGCTCTTTAAAATATTAAAATTTACTACCCAACTCCTCCTCATCGCTGTTACCATTGATGAAGCGTTCCATACCGACTATGTTCCCCTCATCGTCATAAAGGACCCACATACCATGTTTAACGGAGCAAAGTTCTCTGTTCCATATTTCATCCCAATTACCAGTATCGTTTTCTTTGTAAAAGCCCCTGAGTTTCACCTGCCCATTAGGGTAGTATTCCGTCCAAGCGCCCACATTACAGTCACCATATTGTACCCCTTCTTTTAATAAATGCCCGTCTTTTTCGAGCGTTTGAAGGAAACAAGGTTTGCATCTATCCACGTTTTCCCAATAGTAATTAAATGTATCATAGACTTTTTTAGTCACTTCTTTTCTATCAACCCAATAAGTTGTACGCCCATGATAGGTTTCCACTTCAAGTTCTACATCATAAAACTTCAAAGTGTCTAATTTTGCATATACCGATTTGGTCGTCTCAACCTGAGCTCCCCCCCTCAGTATAAACAGCAAACATAAAGCAGCAGTCAGTAAAATAGGTTTCATGTCGGTGTTGTTCAGTCGTTTTTTTGATGTAAAATGTGTGCATAGTGGTATCGGGATATTCTCAAAAAAAATGGGGAGTGAACATAAAACACCCATTCCTGTGAGGTTTTGCAACTCGCCGGAATGCGTTAAAAACGAAACGAATACCTTTTATTAAAAATTTCTTTTCATATATTTTTTAACAAAAAAGCATTATAAAACAGGGGGGAAATGGAGTAGAAAATCTATCTTAGATTTAAAGTCTTCAATTTAGGGGCTTTTATCCATGTTGTCAATACCACAATTAGGGTCATTGTGCCTCCAAACACCACAGAAGGCACTAATCCCATAATTTTTGCCGCTAAACCGGACTCAAAAGCGCCTAATTCATTGGAAGAACCAATAAAAAGACTGTTCACGGCGGAGACTCTGCCGCGCATTTCGTTGGGGGTGAAAAGTTGTATAATCGTGCCTCGAATAACCATACTCACATTATCAAAAAATCCGGTACCTGCCAGCATCAATAACGAAAACCAATAATTGGTAGATACAGCAAAAAGAATGGTACAAACACCAAACCCGCCTACCGAAATCAATAGTATTTTACCGGAATTTTTGACCGGTGGATTGTAAGCTAAAATAACAGCCATTATCAATGCGCCTACAGCCGGTGCAGCCCGCAAAATGCCCAAGCCTTCGGGCCCCATTTGCAATATATCCTTGGCGAATGCTGGTAATAAAGCCACCGCACCACCAAACAATACAGCGAACATATCTAACGCTAATGAAGCAAGGATAACCTCATTTTTGAAAACAAAATCAGTTCCCGTTTTAACACTAACGAGGAAACCTTCCTTTTGCCCTCTCTCTCCAAGGGATTCCTTTTCTTCAATATTCCGTACTTCATGACGGCTTTTTATGGTTAAAAACAATAAAAAACCAATCAAAGCTAAAATAGTCACGATAAAATAAGACGATCCTGCCCCTTTACTCAAGCCATAGAGAATGCCACCCACTGCTGGGCCTCCGATACTCGATACATGCCAACTCATAGTGCTCCACGTTGCAGCGTTTGTATAAAGTTCGGGTGGTACAAGTTGTGCGGCAAAAGCGGATTGAGCCGGTCCGAGAAACCCCCTGACTAAACCGGTTAAGCCAATTATGAAGTAAATGGGCGTAACACCATAATTATCAATTACATATACAAACTGACTACTCAACATGAATAAGCAAAAGGCACATGCTGCGTATAAAAAAACACACGTTTGTATGATTATTTTTCGGTCAAAAATATCGGCAATATAGCCACCAATCAGCGTTACAATCAAAAAAGGAATAAATTCTGCCAAACCAATCAAACCTAAAGAAAAAGTATCTTTGGTATGTTCATAAATTTGCCAACCCACAACCGTCCCTAATACATTAACACCAAAAGTGATAAATGTACGCGCCATGATATAGCTGCGAAAGTCTTTAATTTTTAAAACGTCGTAGGCAGTAGGCTTCATGTTATAATTTTACGTCCACTGAAAGTTGTATATTCAGAAAGTTTTCGTAGCTTTTACGGCGGATTAAATTTTTATCTGCATCTAATGATTGGCGCAAATAGCTGTTTTTATTAGAAGTAAAATCCACAAAATCATAACTGGCACGCAAGCGAAGAGCAACTTTGTCCTGAATCCAAAAAGCAATATCACCATTTAAACCGGCATAGTAGCGATTAAATGGTGTTCCTTCTTTTTTCCTTGTTTCGTAATAGGCTCCTATAACTTTGGGTAATTTGATATCCTGACCGTTGGCACGGAAAGTTTGATTGGAGAACTCCACAGTTGTGATTTTATCGTTTGAATAATTGTATTTAAGTGCGGTGTTATATTCCGGAACATCTTCTCCACTTTCAGTTTTACCTTTAAAAACCATATCACCTTTGCCTTTTCCACCAATTGAAAGACCTAAATCTACACCTAATGCGAATTCAAACCCTGTTTCAAATTTATAGTATATAGAAACAGGTAACTTAACCAAGTTAGTGGCTAATTCAAGGTTGACTTTTTTGTGACCCGTTGCATAAATAGTTTTGCCATCCTGGGTATCAAAAATTTGATAAGAAGGCCCATCATACTTCCAGTTGAAAACCTGCCGTGAATATGTCATTTCGAAGCGAACACCACTCTCGTCATTGGCATATTCATCTAAAATAATATCCGTTATCAATGCACCAGTGAAACCATATCCCGGAGAAAAGCTTTCCAGTTTATTACCGGCAGCATCTTTTTCAGGCTTACCAAAAAAACTGGTTGAGTTAACACCAATTTTAAAACTTTGTACTTGAGCCATAACATCAGAGGTCATAGTGAGTGTAAAAGCTAAAAAACACAATAAAAGACGAATTATTTTTATCATTCTATAAAAATGTTAAGATGGAATATTTTTATGTTTTTTTAAAATCTTTAGAATATTTGCGCAAAGGTAACCTTTGTATCGTGAATCAACAAAATGAGTGGAAACAATTTCAAGTTTAGTCCATTTTACCCCCCCGACCCCGAACTCTCGGGGGGGATAATACCCCTCAGTGTATATACGTTTGATTCTTATTTACAAAAAATAGTTATATTTGTATGAGAAAAATATTTTTGTATTTATCAAGGAACTATTGTACATTTCATATCGTTATCAATGTATGACACTAACTATCCATGAACAGCATTCCCATCACTATTTTAATTAACAAATATGCCCGAATCACTTGTTCAATACGACGAAGCCGAACGCCTGATGATTCAGAGAGCTTATAGGCTACTCCTCAAATCCATCAAAACGACTATCACACCGGAGGATAGTAAAGACATTCGTCGTGCATACGAGATGGCTGTGGATGCACACAGTCTACAGCGAAGAAAAAGCGGCGAGCCATATATATTGCACCCAATTGAGGTAGCCCGAATATGCGCCGAAGAATTGGGACTCGGAGCCACGGCTGTCGTGGCGGCACTGTTGCATGATGTAGTTGAAGACACGGATGTGACACTTTCAGAGATACAAATAAAATTTGGGAGTAAAATCGCAACCATCGTAGATGGACTAACCAAATTAGATTCGACAGAGGAGACAGAAAGCCCTCAAGCTGAAAACTTGAAAAAAATTCTCGGTACGCTGGTTGATGATGTTCGTATTGTATTGATAAAAATGGCTGACCGTTTGCACAATATGCGAACACTCGGCTCAATGCCGCACCATAAACAGCTGAAAATAGCGGCTGAAACCGAATATATTTACGCACCTTTAGCCCATCGTTTAGGTCTTTATAATTTCCGATCTGAGTTTTTGGATTTGTGTTTAAAAATAACGCACCGCGAAGAATACAACGAAATCGCTCAAAAACTGAACGAAACCAAAAGCGAGCGCAATTTATACATTCAGGAGTTCATACAACCCATGACAGCCCCATTGGATGCTTTAAAAATCCCCTATCGTATTTCGGGTCGTCCAAAATCCATTTATTCTATATGGAACAAAATGAAATCCAAACATTGTTCTTTTGAAGATATTTATGACCTTTTTGCCGTTCGTATTATTGTAGATGTGCCTGTCGAGAAAGAAAAAGCGGTGTGTTGGCTGGTGTACTCAATTGTCACAAGTGTCCATACGCCTATTCCAGAACGACTAAAAGATTGGATTACGATACCCAAATCCAATGGTTATGAATCGTTACATACCACCGTTATCGGTCAGGAAGGGCGATATGTAGAAGTCCAAATTCGGAGTGAGCGCATGGACGAGGTAGCCGAAAGAGGCTATGCCGCCCATTGGAAATACAAAGGTATTCGCAATCAACAAGATGTTTTCGAGGCTTGGTTAGACAGTGTGCGGGAAATGGTGGAAAAAACCAACAGTTCCGGCAATACGATAGATTTTATTCAGGATTTTAAAACCACTAATCTTTTCACGGAAGAAATCTACGTGTATACCCCAAAAGGAGATTTAAAAATTCTCCCAAAGGGCGCAACAGCGCTTGATTTTGCGTTTGCCATACATTCCGATATTGGCTACCATTGCCAAGCAGTGAGAGTTAATAATAAGCATGTCCCATTAGGGTATAAATTACAAAATGGCGATCAAGTATCTGTAACAACCAATAAGAATCAAAGACCGGGAGAAGATTGGCTTAAATGGGTTGTTACGAGCAAAGCCCGTGATAGAATACGCCTTTCTTTGCGCGAAGACCAACGAAAACTTGCCGGATTTGGCAAAGAAGCCTTACAGCGCAAGCTTGACCATCTTAAAGTCGATTTTGAAACAAGTGTGGATGTGCTGTTCAAACATTTTCAATTCAAAACACGACAGGAATTCTATCAAGCCATCTCCAACGAAGCGATTGATTTGCAAGATGATTTGAAGGTTTTCAAGGTAGAAAAAGGGAAATTGATTTTAATAGAAGATATTGTAGAGCCTGTTAAAAATATTAACCATCAACGGGCTGAAAAAAAAGTTGCTGTAAAACCGGAAAATAAAGCCAAGCTCTTAATCAACGGTGAACCTGCTGACCTCTATAAATATCAGTTAGCCGAATGTTGTAAACCGGTACAAGGAGATGATGTATTCGCGTATGTCAATTCTAATAATTTTATCAATATCCACAGAACAAACTGTAAAAATGCGGAAAATCTGATGACTTTCTATGGCTACCGCATCCTCAACGCTGAATGGGGCGCTTCTGCTAATGCTTCTTTCGTTGCTGAGTTATTGATAACCGGCATTGATAACGGGCCCGGTATGATTGAAAAGCTCTCCAATAAAATCTCCTCTCAAATTGGTCTTAATATCCGCTCATTCAGCATTGAAGGCAATGAAGGTTATTTTGAAGGCAGAGTTAAAATAGTGGTCATTAATAAAGACCAAATGGTTATGGCGATAAAAGCCTTGAAAAGTTTAGAGGGTGTGTCGAATGTGACGAGAATTGATTGATTCGATAAACATTATTTGCTATCCGTTAATCGTTATCCGAGCTGCAAATAACGATTAACGGATTACCATTAACAACATTATACCCAGCCTTCTCTGGTTTTTAAATGTGTCACGTGTGCGACGTGGTGTCTACCATGCCATGAGTACATACCGGCACTGGTTTTTAGAGCGAAAACTCTTTGGCTGGCGGGATGTACAAAAGTACGTTCAAAATCAATCGCAGTCATACCTCTTAATATCGTCACCCATCGAGCGTGAATATTGTCAATGAGCGTCAGCGAAATATCAATATCCATTTTTGAATCTGGCAACTCCGCCCAAAGTGCTTCTTCGTAGGGTTTAATCATAGGATTATCCTCTGTAAGAGCCAATTTGAAGCGAGTATAGGCATTGATATGACTATCCGCGACGTGGTGCACCAACTGACGCACCGTCCACCCGCCCGGGCGGTAAGGCGTATCCAACTGCTCATCTGTCAAGTCTTTCACCGCTTGTCGCATTTGATGAGGCAGCAAGTTTATATCTTGAATCCACAACTGGATGTGTTTATCCGTAATAGTTTCGGGTTCTTGAAATTTGCCAATCGGGTATTTGAGATGCTCTAATTCTTGAGTGTCCATATTTTTTTATATTAAAATGAAAAGAGGAGCGAATTTAGATGTTACCTATAAAAAAACGCCATTTTTTGTAGGAAAAATGGCGCTGTATGTTTAAATCTTTTTATACGTAATTATTCCACCACCTTATCACCCTCACCTGAAGATACCACAGGCACTACTGTCTTCACCATATTATCCTGAGCTGGGGCATTGTTTGCCGCATTTCTCGCTTCTTTTTCCGCCTTTTCAAGCGCTTCTTTGGCTTCTTTGCGAGCTTTTTGGCGTTCATCATCAATATCATACGCTTTAATGATGTCTTTTACGAGACGATGGCGGACAACATCTTCGGCTGTGAGCCACACTTTTTCGATACCCTCGATATCTTTCAAAATATCCAAAGATTGTTTCAAGCCCGATTTGACATTCCATGGCAAGTCAATTTGAGTCAAATCGCCTGTTACCACGCATTTGGAGTTAGGACCCAGACGGGTCAAAAACATTTTCATTTGTGGTGGGGTCGTATTTTGCGCTTCATCGAGTATGATAAAAGCATCGTGCAGCGTCCGACCGCGCATAAACGCCAAAGGCGCAATTTCAATTACCCGATTCGTCATAAACTGAGCGAGTTTATCGGCAGGAAACATATCATCGAGCGCATCATACAAAGGGCGCAAATACGGGTCAACTTTCTCTTTCAAATCACCCGGCAAGAAACCCAAATTTTCACCCGCTTCAACAGCCGGACGCGTCAGAATTATCTTTTTCACCGTGCGATTTTTCAATGCCCGCACTGCCATAGCCACTGCCACGTAGGTTTTACCCGTTCCGGCAGGCCCCACGGCAAACACAATATCGCTTGTGTCAATGGCATCCACGAGTTTCTTTTGATTGCGGGTTTTGGCGCGGATAGGCGCGCCCTCTTTGCCGTGCACAATCGTCACGTTACTGACGGCATTAGGCAACAGCGTGTCGTAGGGATTTTCACCCGCCAACATATCTTCCACCACGTGTGGCGTCAAATCTTTGCGCTCGCGAAGCATCTTCACCATCATCTCGATTTTATCTTTGACGCGCTGAGGATCGCTTTTGCCATCGCCTTTTATTTTTAATTGTGAACCCCGAGATGTGATAGTGACATCGGGATAAGCCTTGCGGACGAGATTTAATTTTGCGTTGTTTTCACCATACAATTCTACCAAATCAACGCCTTCGATGTTCAAAATAATTTCGCTCAAAAAAATTAGATTTAGGATGTTTTAATATTGCAATAAATAAATTATATAAATTGCTGTTGTTAAGCCTTTTAAAGATAAAAAACTACACTAATACTGAAATAGGAATTAAATATTAAAAATTTGGTACAAAATTAACTTGTTTCAGTCAATACAGTTTTATTTTTGCCTAAAATAACGCTATGTTTCCCAGAAAATCAAGTATCACACTTTAATTTTTTTTTAATTCAATGCACCCAATGTACATTATAACCTTGACCACAGATTTTGGTTTACAAGACTACTACGTGCCCGTTTTGAAAGGGACGATGCTCACGCGGCATCGGGCATTGAATTTTATTGATATTTCTCATAACATCAAAAACCATGATATAGTTCAAGCTGCTTTTACCCTCAAAAACGCTTGGCATCAATTTCCAGAAGGCACGATTCACCTCGTCAGCGTTAACAATTTTGGGGGTGAAAAAAATCGTTTTTTAGTTCTGTATCACCACAATCATTTTTTCATTGGACCAGACAACGGCATCTTCACACTCATCTTTGATACCCTCCCTCAGTATGTTTACGAAATACCCTTTCAAGGACTCAATTTTCAACATGTCAAAGAAGCTTTCGCGGATGCTATTGATGTTATTGTATCTGAAAAACCGCTCGGTGAGATGTGGTCGCCGGTGACGGATATGGTTCAGCGCATCACTTTGCAACCGGTCATAGCGCCGTCTCAAATTCGCGGCTCGGTTGTTCATATTGATAATTACGACAATGTTATCATCAATGTTACAAGGTCTCTTTTTGAAAAAGTAGGGCGTGGGCGTCCGTTTCAATTGTATTTCAAACGGCATGACCCGATTTTAAAATTATCCGAGCACTACAATGATGTCCCAATTGGCGATACGCTGTGTCTTTTCAACTCGGATTATCTCGAAATCTCTATTAACATGGGCAAAGCAGCCGAAATGTTGGGGTTAAAATTAGAAGACTCTATCCAGATTGAATTTTCGTAAAATCTAAACATAAAACATGCACTATTCACAAATAAAACCCTATCCCAATTTTCTTTTTTTCGTGTGTTTTATGGTATCGGCAGGTTTCATCGGGTTTCAACACGTTATCAATATAGCCCCTCAATCCATACATTATTGGCGGCAAGCCGATTGCACCTCACAAACTTTGAACTTTTTTAAAGATGGGATGGGTTTTTTCAGCCCCCGCATCCACAATTGCGGGTGGACTTTAGATGCGCATACCGCCGGTGAATTTCCCATTTTATACTATTTTTCCGCTTTTTTATACCATTTTTTCGGTGAACAAGAATGGATTCTGAGGGGGGTCGATTTGTTGATATATCTTTTGGGTCTTTGGGCATTGTTTCGGTTAGCCTTGCATCTTACTGAAAATGTTGTGGTTGCGATATGCTTTTCTCTGCTTTTCTTAGCATCTCCAATGATGGCTTTTTATGGGGTTAATTATTTACCCAATGTCCCTGCTTTGAGTTTAGTATTTCTGTCGTGGTTGTTTTTTTATTATTATGTGAAAACCCAACGCCTTATGTGGTTTTACGCCTGCAATGGTGCTTTACTTTTTGCCGGATTAATAAAACCGACTACGCTTGTCACCTGGGTGGCTATCGGAGCCCTTTGGCTTTTCGAAATACTGAGGGGGGTGTTTTTGAGGAAAAAATCAGTTATTTTTCCCAACATGTCGGCAGTCATTCCGGCTTTTTTGATGGTCCTCATACCTTTTCTATCGTGGCGGATGTGGGCGGATAATTACAATAAAACACACGATACCGAGTATTATTTCCTCAAAACCGTGATGCCAATATGGGATATGACACTTCCCGAAAGAGAAAACACGCTCAGGCACATCGAAAAATATGCTTTGGATACATGGTTTGCCTTACCGACTTTATGGGTCATTGCCGGTATTACTGTCCTCAATATCATTTTGGCTAAGAAACAAAATCCGCTATTTTTTGCTCTTTTCAGCCTTATTTTAGTGGGAACCAGTTTCTATTTCATTGCCTTTTTTCGGCAATTTATGGTACATGATTATTATGCCACTGATTTATTTGGTTTAGGTGCTGTTTCTATTTTACTATTCCTATTTTTCTTGAAACAACAATTTCCTTCTTTCATCAATAAAGCGTTGTTTCTGGTTCTTTGTATTGCTTTTTTAATTTTTAACTTGAATTATACCCAACAAGATTTTACGGCTCGATATGATATGACGAACACAAAATACAGTACCAGCAATAATTTTCCGTTAGCCCGTTTCGATATTAAAAGAGTTCGCCATTTTATCAATGATTACACGCCGATTAGTGAAAAAGACACTGTAATCAGCCTACCCGATATAACACCTAACGCTACCCTTTATTATTATGACCGACGGGGGTATTCGTATTGGAATTTTGGTCCTACTACTATCTGGAGCAAAGACTGGATGCGGTTGATGGTTCAAAACCATAAATGTAAATACCTGATAATCAATGATTTAAAATCGCCAGTATTAGATAGTATTCGACCTTTCTTGTCAAGTCCCTTGGCTCAATTGGATAGCGTTATATGGGTTTATGATTTGAAAAAACTAATAAATTCTACTCAATAAATTACCTAAAATAGTGATATTGAGGCTTCAAGGTTCTTGCTCTATATTTTAAAAAAAACATAGGTAACATATGCCTTTATTGCATTAAATGTGGCTCATTCATCACATTTGTAACTCGATTATTAATAAAAATCATATTTTTATTTTATCTTTATTATAGATTTTGGAGACCTCTTTTTTACTTTAAAAATACTTATAATGCCAAGAAATCTACTTAACCAACTAACTTTTTTACTACTGTTGACCATATTCTTTCATCAAAAAAATTATGCTTGTGGCTTTGATTTTGTGGGAGATTGTGCAACTTCGGTGCGTTTTTCAGCAAATAATGCTACCAAAGAATATTTAATAACGCATTGCCCTTACGGAAACCTGTTTGGCTCGCCTTTGGGTACCGGTTTAACTAACTTACAATTAACTTCGGCTTCAACAATGAGTTGGGAGAGTTGTACGAATATGCTTATCGAAAGTGCCGTCTTTTATCGCCTCTACAAAGACCCCCTCAGTAAAGGCGGCTTTCAGAAAGTATTGTTATCCCAAAAAAGTCTTAGAGAAAATCCACCTTATCGGACGAAAACTTTTTCAAGTGATTTGTCTATTGACTTACTGACCGGTTTGCTTCCCAATACAACCTATACTTGCGAGATTTATTTTCAACTGGGTGTAGATTCCGATGGAGATGGCATTGTTGACAAAACAAAACTGGCAGATAATAATGGATCATTTTATGCCGCAACATTCCAAACCGGCAATATTAGCGTCAATGTCGGTTTTCCGGTCAATATTGTTTCTCAAAATGTCTCCTGTAATGATTATGCTAACGGTTCAGCAACGGTATCTGTTTCGGGAGGGAAAGCGCCATATTCTTATAAATGGTCAAATGGTGCATCAGGGAAAACTGTTACAAATCTGAAAGCTGGCAGCTATTCTGTCACTGCAACCGATAGCACACAAGCCATTGGCTTAAAATCTTTCAATATTACCGAGCCGGCAGCATTGAGCGCTTCACTTTCTGCTGCAAATCCTTCGTGTCAGCAAACGAATGGTAGCATCAAAACCACCATTTCTGGGGGCAATATACCTTATACCTATTTATGGAGCAATAAAGCGACCACATTTTCCATTTCCAACCTCTCCAATGGCGTTTATGGAATGACAGTAACAGATGCAAAAGGTTGTACTACTTTATCATCATCTACGTTGAGTGAAAATTGTGGTGGCAATGGCACTTTTTGTGTTTCAGCTTCGGATGCCCCTTGGAATGAGTGGATTGCGCTGGTTCAATTCACTACGCTCGACAACCCCAGTGAAAAAGTACGATCTGACCGTTTTGCGGTAGGCTATTCCGATTGGAAGGATAAAGCCGCTTCAGTATCTCTTGGGGGCACTTACAGCATGACCATTAAACCCGGTTTGAGTTGGCCCGGTTTAATTTCGAATCTTTATTTTAGAGCTTGGATTGATTTAAATGGCAATGGTATTTTTGAAGATGTTGAAAAGGTATTTGAAAAAAATGCGGTAAGTCAAGCTGTCAGTGGTCCGGTTTTGATACCGGCATCCAGTAAATTGGGTACAACTACAATGCGCGTCAGCATGAAAAAGGGCGCGTACGCAACCGCTTGTGAAGCCTTTTCGGCAGGAGAGGTCGAAGATTATACGGTTATTATTAATTCAAATGGCGTTGTTAATCCTTGTAC
>JANPGW010000124.1:0-1515 GCA_031424115.1 Saprospiraceae bacterium
G
This sequence comes from Saprospiraceae bacterium, assembly GCA_031424115.1. Lineage (GTDB taxonomy): Bacteria > Bacteroidota > Bacteroidia > Chitinophagales > Saprospiraceae > JAAFJT01. The sequence continues at coordinate 2 of JANPGW010000124.1, forward strand.
TAGCTAATCAATAGAATACTTGCTGAGCCATAAGGCGCTGCTGAAACGGCATGAGTGGCTTTTTTACCCCCGGTTTTGACATGAACGTGTCCTGGCAAATAAGGTGCTAACGATTTATTCACGCAGATGGGGCCCATACCCGGACCACCACCACCATGCGGGATAGCAAAGGTTTTATGCAAATTTAAATGGCAAACGTCAGCACCGATGATGCCGGGGCTTGTCAAACCGACCTGAGCATTCATATTGGCGCCGTCCATATAGACTTTCCCCCCATGTTGATGTATTAAAGCGCAAATTTCTTTGATTTGGGTTTCAAAAACGCCATGAGTAGATGGATAGGTCACCATCAGACAAGACAAACGGTCTTTATACTGTTCGGCTTTGTTTCTCAAATCCGTTATATCAATATTGCCTTTTTCGTCACAAGCCGTCACCACTACTTCCATACCTGCCATCACCGCTGATGCGGGATTAGTGCCATGCGCTGAAGAAGGAATCAAGGCAATATTGCGGTGAAAATCACCTCGTGCTTCGTGGTAGGCTTTGATAGTCAAAAGCCCGGCGTATTCGCCTTGTGCGCCGGAGTTAGGCTGCAATGAACACGCATCAAATCCTGTGATATCAGCCAACCATGTTTCTAATTCTTTGAAAATTTTCTGGTAGCCTTTCGTTTGGCTGAGCGGAGCAAAAGGATGCAGATTAGCGAAAGCTTCCCAAGATACAGGGATTAATTCCGAAGCTGCATTCAATTTCATAGTACAAGACCCCAACGAAATCATAGAATGAGTCAACGATAAATCCTTGTTTTCAAGGCGTTTGATATACCGCATCATTTTCGATTCGGTATGGTTGGCGTTGAAAATTGGATGGGTCAGATACGCACTTTCACGTTGTAAAGTAGGCTGAATAGAAGTTGACAGATTGGCAGTGTGCAATGCTGTTCTTTTATTAGAAACTACTTCGAAAGTTTGAATAATATCGTATAAATCATGCGTTGATACGGTTTCATCAAGAGCAATTTGGATGTGTCCTGCTGTGCCGTACCAGAAATTTAACTGCCTTTTAAGAGCTTCTTTTTCAATTGCTTTGAGGGTATCGGGGTTGCTTACCTTTATCAATAAGGTATCAAAAAAGTGATTATGGACGTTTTTAAATCCTAATTCATTGAGCGATTGAGCCAATGAAACTGCCGAAAAATGTACTTTTTCAGCAATCGCTTTGATGCCTTGTGACCCATGATATACGGCATACATCGAAGCCATAATAGCCAAAAGAGCTTGTGCCGTACAGATATTGGAGGTGGCTTTTTCACGACGAATGTGCTGTTCGCGAGTTTGTAATGCCATTCTTAACGCTCTGTTGTTGTGCGAATCTATTGAAACCCCGATGATACGACCGGGAATCTGGCGTTTGAAATCGTCTTTTGTGGCAAAAAACGCAGCATGAGGCCCACCATAACCCATCGGTACGCCGAAACGCTGTGAGTTACCGACCACACAATCCGCACCCCA
>JANPGW010000125.1:0-2701 GCA_031424115.1 Saprospiraceae bacterium
AAAATGTACGTTGTAGGCCCTTTTATGTGGGAAAAAGATACCACGGGTTGGCGTTTCAAATGGAATAGAAATGTTAATACAGCGGGTGGTATGGTCATGTGTTTGCCAACTGATACACAGGATTTACCACGGCGGTTTTCCATTTTTGCCGCAGGAGGTCCTTTGGCGAGTTTGCTTTTAGCAGTTTTGGCTTACGGTATATATGCAATGGGTTTTAAAGGCAGTCCAAAAGGAGATATTGCAAATGAAATATTGGGCAGTTTTTTCTTATTCACCGCTTTTTTATCGCTGTTCTTTTTTATCACGACAGCAGTACACCTTCATGTAGGCGGTTTTTATACGGATGGTGCCAGAATCAGCCGATTACTGAGGGGGGGTGATAGAGCGCAATTTGATAGCTTATTATTGAAATTTGTCACACAATCTTCAAGTGGTATTCGTCCTAAGTTATTGAATACCAATGAAATAGAAGAAGGTCTGACAATTGGTCAACGCATTAATGAGCCTTTTAGGGTATATCTGCACAGTTATTTGTACCAAGCCGCTTTGGATAAGGGCGAAGTTGAAAAAGCTGAAAAACACTTATTGGATTATATTGGTGAAGCAGAGAATATTCCCGATGGTATCAGAAATATGGTATGGCTTGAAGCGACATTTTTCTATGCGTATGCTAAAAAAGACCTTGCAGAAGCGGAGAAATATTTAAATCAATATCAGGCATCACCGATTATACCGAAAGCCCAAATTTTTGCAACAGAAGGGGCTATCGAAACTTTAAAAAATAATAGAGAAGTCGCTATATCGAAAATTGAAGCAGCGGAAAAGGAAATCCCGAATATGATTGATAAAGGAGTGGGTGTCGCTCTAAAAGAAAAATTACAGATTTTAAAATCAGAGATAACATAATTTTTAAACAAGTAAAAATGCCTAACAAAGTCAAATTCAATAAAAAATACCCTTCCATTGAGAAGTCTGATAAATTATATGAACGCGCTTTGAAGGTGCAAAAACCAGTTACCCAAACCCTTGCCAAAGGACCGGGACAGTTTACAAAAGGCGTTGCGCCTAAGTATTTGGTGAAAGGTGATGGCTGCCATGTATGGGATGTAGATGGTAACGAATACATTGATTATAATGCCGCAATAGGTCCCCTTTCATTGGGTTATAACAATAAAAAAGTTAATAAAGCCATTCGGAAACAGTTAAAAGATGGCATTACGTTTTCCCTCATGCATCCTTTGGAGGTGGAATTATCCGAATTGATTTGTAATATTATCCCCAACGCCGAAGCTGTGAAAATTTCTAAAACTGGAGCTGATGTATGCTCGGCAGCGGTTCGGGTAGCAAGGGCTTTTACGGGTCGTGATAAGGTATTTTGTTGTGGTTATCATGGCTGGCATGATTGGTACATTGGTATCACAAGCCGCAATGCGGGTGTCCCAGAAGATGTACAAAACCTCACCTATACTTTTGAATACAATGATATTGAAAGCCTAAAAGCGGCACTTGACCCCTCAGTAGCAGCCGTTATTTTGGAGCCTTTTATCTTTGAACAACCCAAAGAAGGCTTTTTGAAAGAACTCGCTGACGCTTGTCGAGACAACGGTACACTCTTGATTTTTGATGAAATGTGGACTGGTTTCCGCATCGCTTTAGGCGGTGCACAGGAGTATTTTAATGTAAAAGCAGATTTAGCCGTGTTCTCAAAAGCTTGCGCCAATGGTATGCCGATTGCTCTTTTGACGGGTCGTGCCGATGTGATGGAGCTTTTTAATAAAGAAGTATTTAGCTATACTACTTTTGGCGGCGAGGCTTTATCTCTTGCGGCGTGTATTGCTACTATCGAAGAATTAAGGGATAAAAAAGTACCTCAAAATCTCGATGAAAAAGGCAGCATTTTGAAAAAAGGGTATAACGAACTGGTTGAAAAATTGGGTATGGAACGCTACACAAAGTGCATTGGCTACAATTGCCGTTCGATGGTCACTTTCACGCCCGAAGCTGGAAACGGTTTAGAGGTCAAAGCCTTGATGCAGCAGGAAATGATAAAAAGGGGCATTTTGTGGGCAGGTTTTCATAATATGATGTATAGCCATACACACATGGATATTCAATATACCCTAAAAGCCTATGCAGAAGTGTTGCCAATAGTGAAAGAAGCCATTGAAAGCAACGATGTGAAATCGTTTTTAATAGGTCAACCTCTTGAACCTGTTTTCAGAAAAGTGTCCGATTATAATATCAAACCAGCTAAAAAAACATTGGCAAAAGCGTAAAATACTGAGGGGGTATGAAAATATTTTCATTAAAAAATAAAACTGCTATCGTTACGGGCGCATTGGGTTTAATCGGTAAAAAGCATTGTGAAGCATTGGCAATGGCAGGCGCAAATGTGATAATTGCTGATATGAATAAAGAAAATTGTAAGGATTTTGCTCAAAAATTAGGTAAAAAGCACTTCGGTATCAGCATTGACGTGACGGATGAAAATAATTTACAGGATGCCAAACGGAAGATTTTAAAGAAGTATAAAACAATAGATATACTCGTCAATAATGCGGCTATCAATGATATGTTTGAAAATCCAGCGATGGCAGCGCATTTGTCGGCTTTTGAAAATTATCCCGTTGAGGCTTTCAGAAAATCATTGGAGGTAAATGTAACGGGCGTTTTTCTCTGTTCGCAAGTCTTTGGAACTGTG
>JANPGW010000126.1:0-5684 GCA_031424115.1 Saprospiraceae bacterium
GCCCCTGCCTCTTGGGCGTTCAGCACTTGGGTGCTGATGTCGCAGTCCTTGTTGAGGTGCAGAATCGCTACTTTGTCTTTGACATTGGTGGGCAGTTTGCCGCATTGCCGCCGAGTTATCCACCGCTTGGGGTATTTGCCCAATGTGTCCACTCGGGCGGAGGTTTCCTCTACTTGGACGGTATCGAGGGCGATGACCATTTCGGCGGTGAAGTCCTTGTCGGGCTTGTTCTTGCCGAAGGGCATCGGGTAGAGCATAAACCGTTGGTTGTTGTTATAGACCGATAGCACTACGGTGTCTTTCTGGGCACTTTGGGCATGGCTGAGTATGGCTATTGTGAGCAATAGCAGTGTGGTTGTTAGTTTTTTTATCATGGTTTCTTTATTTTTTATCCATTTTTAATGGCATTTATGACTTTTTTTACGTTTTTCTGTTCTTGCAGCTTACTCTTGGTCGGACGGTAGCCCTCCGCTGGCACAACAGCACTCGAGTATTTTGCAAAACCGAACACTTAACCGAACGTGGCAACAGAAGCCTATAACTAATATTTTTCTAAATATTCTTTCCAATTATTAGGGTAATTATCTTGAGCCTTCTTCTTAATATATTCGGGTACTGGTGTAGCTTTGTAATTTATACCTTTGCTTTTTAAAAAATCAACTATCTGCATTTTATATTTATACTCGTCTGTATCAAACTCAAAAAAATCCTCTCTTAATACATCTACTAAATACATTGGCTTATCTTCTTCAGGACGATGTGGCACACTATTATTTGAGCGATAAAAAATGGGTTGCATGTAATCTGCTCCATTTTCAAGTAAATAAAAAGCAACTTCATATTTTTCTTGCATCATACAACTACTCAAAGCTGATTGCTTAAATTCATTTTGATAATTTATTTCTGCTCCTTTTGAGACTAAGAATTTTACCAAGTTTATATTACCTGTTCTACTGGCTGCCATTAATGGTGTAAATCTTGTGCTATTTCCTTGCCGTCTTTTACCTACTTCTACATCATTTACATTAGCTCCATTTTGCAAAAGTATTTCAGCGAATTTGGTATCGTACCGTTTAAACATACAAGCCTCAATTAGTACCGATGTTCCATCATAAGAATTATGAATATTCACATTCGCTTTATTTTTTAATAATATTTTAAATGGTTTCATCTGTTGATTCATTACTGTAAGTTTTAAAAGTGTATTACCATATTTTTGCTCTTGATAATTAATAAGATTCGGATCTTTAGCTACTATTTCATCAATCTTTTTTTCATTTTCATCCTGCACTGCTTTGGCTAACTCCCAAGCTGGTGTATTTTGGAAAAGACGATAATCATCACCAGTCAAATCTTTTTTATTCACAGGTTTCTCTCTATTAATGTTTGTACAAGATACTAACAAACAAAAGAAAAAAAATCGTATAATCATTGCTCTTTATTTAATTATTATTTTATTTTATGACTCCTAAATGTATTTAATACATCAACATAGAAGACAATTATTTATAACTTTGGCTTTACCCAAGCATTAATAGATTTACTTGGTTTCCCAATAGACATTTTTAATTCCAAAATTTTTCAATACATTATCCATGCTATGACCATTAATTATTGAAGCGCCATCTTTGGGAATTAAATAGTGCCGATTCCCATTTACATCAGGCATTACTGGACAATTATTTTGTAAAGCATTTAATGGGTCGGTTTTCATTATATAAGCATCTATTTTATTTTCAGATTTGAAGGGCGTTTTCCATGTACCTTCTTTAAATTTTGTAATATCGCCTACTCCTGCAGCATTAAAAGTTATTGCTTTTCTATCCGTAATCAATGCATTCAATGCCGCTTCGCCACCACCTAAAGAATGACCAGTAAATGTTAGTTCCGTTTCTCCAAGTGTTCCTGATAGAAATTTTGCATTATCAGCTGCACTACTATATTGGTCTGAAAAACCTAAAGGTTGTCCTGCATCAGCACCAACATCATTCCAATTAGCTTCTGTTCCTGCTGTTGCGTAAGTATATTCTGTAATTTTCCCGTCAACAACCCTTTCATATACCAGCGATTTTAGTCCTGTTTCATCTTCTAATTTAATTCCAAAATCTCTTTGAGAAACTTGCCAACCACCAATTAGTATAGCATCTTTCTTATCACCATAAACATGAGCAGCCATTCTTGCCGCTTCTGCGGGTGTGGGTTCTTGTCCATCAGGATCAACAAACCTCATCGGATTATCAAACGCATAATTATAGGGCGAGTGCCTCCTCATCTTCTCACTTAACGGGTCAATTACCCCCCATCTCCCAATTGCAGGGTCATACCACCGCGCCCCATAATCATTCCATCCCAGCCCAAAGTCATCATTCCACTCCTTGCCGTTGTACTGGGTTTTGTTATCTCCTTTTGCACCGTTCCAGTTGCCCTCCATATTTAAGCCGAAGGGGTAGTAATTATTAATTTGTTTAATATCTGCACTGGTTACAAGACCATCATTATTCGCATCGCTGAATGTCACTCGAGTATTGCCGAGGTGGTCACGTAAAACATACTCCTGTTGATAAGAAACCACTGATGTTACAGGGTCAACAACTCTTATTACCCCCCCCCTCAGTATGTGCCACTCTATCCAATGTACCATTTTTGTACTCTACACCATTGATATAATCCCGTGTTTCCAACAGCGTGCCGTTCACGGCTTTAATTGTTTTACGCAGCTTGGCACCCGTGGCGTCATAAATAAACTCAATGCTGCCATTGTTGTAAGCCGTGATAAAAGTGCGATTAAAGACTATTTTTATGGGTAAATTGAGGTAATTGTACACAATACTGGTAATACCTTTGTTCAAGTCTTGTTTTGATATTTATTGCTTTTTTTTTAGCTTTGTTTATTCTTTCAATTTTTAAAACATATCTATGAGCAAACGAAATACCGAAACTAAAAAAACAAATCGCCAACACCAAGACTTTGATAAAGTCCTTAAAAAAACTTTTGACAGGGTTTACGCTTCTCTTATTCAAAAATTATTGAATATTGACCTCGCTCATACCATCAAAATCCCCACCACGTTTTCTAAAACAAAGGAAAAAAGAGCTGATTTTGCCGTAAAAGTCATTGAGGACAATCAAAAACCGCATATTGTCCACGTCGAATTTCAAGGACGACAGGATGAAAAAATGCATATCCGACAATTAGGCTATTATCACGATTTTTTGAATGAATTTGGCTTAGAAGTATTGCAATATGTCATTTTCATGGGCTCTGGTCAACATAAAATGACTGACAGCATTCAACATAAAAACCTCAATTTCTCTTATAAAGTCATCGCTTTGAACGAAATTGATGCTCAGTTATTTCTTGATTCTGACAATCCGCACGAACTTATTTTAGCTATTTTATGTCATTATGATAAAAAAGAAGCTCCTCTTATTATTCATCAAATCCTTCAAAAACTCCAATTAAAGGCTCAAAATGAGCGTGAATTATTTGAATACACCACAGATTTGGAAATATTATCAGGACTTCGTAAATTGCAATCTGAAACAAAAAAACAAGTTGATAAAATGCCTATAACTTATGATTTAACTAAAGACCCTCGTTTTATAGAAGGGGAACAACTTGGTATCCTTAAAGGAAAACTCGAAGGAAAACTCGAAGGAGAGCTTGAAAAAGCCCGCATTGCCACCATCAATTTACTCAAAGAAAGACTCTTGAGTGTTGATATTATCGCTCGTGTGCTGGATGTACCTTTGGCTTTTGTCAAAAAAATACAAGACGAATTGGTTAAAAACCCGAATTTGAAAGAGTAATAAAAAGCCGTTTTAAATCCCACTATCGGGTTTAAAACGGCTTTTCACTTTTCCCCCAAATACACGGGGTCACTTTTCACTATTCACTTTTCACTATCTCACCACCACCAACCGCTTCACCTCCCTCACGCCCGCATTCGTCAAGCGCACTGTATATGACCCACTTTGCAACGCCGACACATCCATCGTCAAAGTGCCTGACTGCGTATCCGATAGCGTATAATTCGTCACTAACTGACCCGCTTCGTTGAAAACTTCGATGCTGAGTTGCGCCACGGTGGCGAAATTGTAGCGCAAAGTCACTTCTTGTCCGGCGGGATTGGGGGAAATATCCCAACCCGTTTTATCTGTAAAAGGGTCATTTTGTAGGGTTTCGGTTGGGGATGATGTTGGCGTGTTTGGGGCTATTTTTGCCTTGTTTGCCGGCTGTTCGGTTGCCAGAGGGTGGACAATCGGGGTTTGCAGGGCTTGGATGGTGTCAATATCCGCTTTCGGGCGTTTCATGCCGACCAATGACGGGAGCATCTCGGTCAGTTTGTCACCCATGCCTTTGCGGACAGTGAAGCATGGAATGGTGATTTTTGTATCATTGTCATAGCGCACAGTGGCTGATTTTTTGGGCAATGCCACACTGTCGCGGCTGTCAGTACTGTGTATCAATATCACCGCTAAAGCCCCCGCCTCTTGGGCATTCAACACTTGCGTGCTGATGTCGCAGTCCTTGTTGAGGTGCAGAATCGCTACTTTGTCTTTGACATTCGTGGGCAGTTTGCCGCATTGCCGCCGAGTTATCCACCGCTTGGGGTATTTGCCGGATGTGTCCACTCGGGTAGAGGTTTCCTCTACTTGGACGGTATCGAGGGCGATGACCATTTCGGCGGTGAAATCCTTGTCGGGCTTGTTCTTGCCGAAGGGCATCGGGTAGAGCATAAACCGTTGGTTGTTGTTATAGACCGATAGCACCCCCGAGTACTTGGGGTGTCTTTTTTCGCACTTAGGGCATGGCTGAGTATGGCTATTGTGAGCAGTAGCAGCGTGGTTGTTAGTTTTTTTATCATGGTTTCTTTATTTTTTAATCCATTTTAATGGCTTTTATGACTTTTTTTTTACGCTTTCTGTTCTTTACTTTGTGTTTGGTCGGGCGGTTACCCTCCCCTGTCCAAAGGACTCCTATGGAGGGTGTGTGGTCAGTCAGAGACTAACCACAACAGCACTCGGGTATATTGCAAAACTGAACACTTAATCGAACGGGTTTAATTAAAAGGTTACTTAACTCCAGTGACTATTTAACTCTTCCCAATGCTTTTTGAACTCTTTGCCTAAATGCCGAGAAGCAAAGAGTTTATGACCGTTCTTCAAAGTAATTTCCAATTCTTTGTATCTGTAAGATTGGACTTGATTCACGTTCACCATCAAGCTATAATGGACAAGAAAAAAAGAAGGATTATCTAAGAGTCTTTTTTTAAAATACCCTAAAATGCTATAAGCTGTCAAACTTTTACCATCCTGAAAATAGACCTCGGTTGTCTGCCCTCCGGCTTTAAAATAGGTTATATCACCAACAGCTACCGCCACTTTACGCTGTTTACCACTTGAGATGAGAATTTGAGGATTAGCTATATTAGGTGTATTGTGGTTTTTCAAAAGTCGGTCAAGTTGGTCTTTCCTTCTTTGTCTGTCTTTGGCTTTTTCAATGGCAACCCTCAGTGTATCCAATTTTATTGGGTAGGTTAATAACAACATGAGTGCCACTCGTCAGCCATCAAGCTGCATTAATTAAGTCCATAGGCACAAAATTTTGCCAAGTAAGGTCATTAAAAATAGAGTCGGGGTGTTTTCGTACCCATATTAAAACATCTTTGGCAGTAAATTGG
>JANPGW010000127.1:0-7823 GCA_031424115.1 Saprospiraceae bacterium
TGAGATGCAGTTCGAATGGTTTTTATCACTTTATGGATTTGAAGATAAAGCTGATTTACAGAAATTTTTATTGAAACAAAAATATATTATTGATACAGGTTGCGGCTTAGGCTATAAAGCAGCGTGGTTTGCTGAGATGGCTCCACAGGCAATTGTTATTGGTATTGATATTTCAGATGCGGCACATTTAGCTGCTAAAAATTTTAGTCATTTATCGAACTTGTATTTTATGCAAGGCGATATTGCTCAAACTGGCATAAAGCCTAACAGTATTGATTTTGTAGTGTGTGACCAAGTTATCATGCACACAGAAAGTCCTGAAAAAACGTTTGCTCACCTTTCTGATATTACTAAAAAAGGAGGTCAGTTTGCTTGCTATGTCTATACGAAGAAAGCCTTGCCTCGTGAGTTGATAGATGACTATTTTCGTAAGCAAACGCACAATATCAGCAGTGAAGATATGTGGGCTTTTTCGAGCCAATTAACAGAACTGGGTAAGCGATTATCTGATTTAAATGTCTCTTTTGATTGCCCAGATATACCTGTTTTAGGTATTAAAGGAGGGACTTACGACATTCAACGATTCATCTATTGGAATTTTTTAAAATGTTTTTGGAAAGAAGATTGGGGTTTTGAGCTCTCAAAATCCACTAATTATGATTGGTATGCACCCAGTAACGCAAAACGTTTTTCAAAACAGGAATTTGAATACATGATTTTTGAAAATCATCTTACAATTGAAACTTTCCATTCTGAGGAAGCTTGCTATTCTGGCAGGTTTTTAAAGTAAAGATGTTCCTTAGTAAAAATGCTATTAAATCGTTTTATTAAGCGGCTTTTTCACTATAAACGCTATCAAATTTATACAAAATTTAAACGCGTTTTACCTGTGAATGAGCTATTTACGGATCGTTGGGAGAAGGCCCGTTTTTTGAAATTTGGCGAAAAAACGAGCGTTTACGATTCTTGCATTATTATGGGTGAAGTGAAAGTAGGTAAAAATACTTGGATTGGTCCATTTACGCTTTTAGATGGTTCAGGAGGACTAGAAATAGGAGATAACTGCTCAATATCAACAGGGGTACAAATTTATTCTCATGATAGTGTAGAGTGGGCTGTATCTGGAGGAATAGCATCGTATGAATATGCAAAAACAGTAATTGAAAACAATTGTTATATTGGCCCCAATACAATTATTGCCAAAGGTGTGACGATTGGTAAGGGAACGATCATCGGAGCTAACAGTTTTGTTAAAAAATCTTTTCCATCTAATTCTAAAATTGCTGGTAACCCTGCTAAAAGTATTGTGAACACTAATAATGGTGGATTATTGTCCATTATTTTATAAAGATTTAAACATGACTATAAAAAAAGTAGAAGCGCAAGACAGTATTAATAGCCATCAAATCTGTTCTCGGTGTATTTATGATGATCGCACACCTGCGATAATATTTGACGAGGCAGGTATATGTAATTATTGTAAAATGGTAGACGACCTTATTGATGAATATCATACAGGAAGGCCCGAAGCAGAGGAAACTATAAATAACATTATAGAAAAAATAAAAAAAGAAGGTAAAGGTAAAAAATATGATTGCGTTATTGGTGTCAGTGGCGGAACGGACTCTTCCTATATGGTTTATTGGGCAATTCAAAAAGGTCTGCGACCTCTCGCTGTCCACTATGATAACACTTGGAATACATCAATTGCTACTGAGAACATAAGAAAGGTATTGGGTAAATTAAATGTAGATTTATATACGCATGTGATTGATAATAAAGAAGCAGACGATATTTTCAAATCATTTTTTATAGCAAGCGTACCTGAAATAGAAGCATCTACAGATTTGGCACTTGCAGAAACGATGTATAGAGCGGCAGCAAAATACAAAGTGAAATATGTGTTAGAAGGGCATTCTTTTCTTGCAGAAGGCATTTCCCCGCTTGGGAAAAATTATTTCGATGGTAAATATATATCAAGTATCCATAAAATGTATGGAAAACTGCCTATGAAAACTTACCCATTAATGACTTTCTGGAAATTTATTAAGTGGACAACTGTGTATCGAATCCAGAAAATCAGACCCCTTTGGTACATCCAATATAGCAAAGAAGATGCAATGGCTTTTTTGAAAAAAGAATTTGGTTGGGAATATTATGGCGGACATCATTTAGAAAATAGAATGACATCTTTTTTTCATAGTGTTTATTGCCCCCAAAAATTTAATATAGATTATCGGAATAATAGCTTAGCAGCATCAGTGCGTTCTGATAAAATGAATAGAGAAGATGCGATTATAGAATATTATGAAAAATCTCCCTACATAGAACCTGAATTATTAAGCTATTTTAAAAAGCGACTTGGCTTATCAGATGAAGAGTATATTTCAATAATGAATAAAAAACCGCGATATTGGCAAGAATTCCCTACTTATAAAAAACGGTTTGAAAAATTAAGACCATTTTTCTATCTATTGATGAAAGCCAATTTAGTACCAAGGAGCTTTTACATGAAATATTGTTTTCCTAGTGCAATAAGAACGAAATAAACAGGTAAAAAAAGAGTTATTACTTCCTAAATATAATACAAATGGGAGTAAGAGCAAAAAAGGAGTTAGAATTAAGCAAACGACAAGAAGCGTTGTTGGAAGAAGAATTAAAAAAACGGACGACGCTTAACCAGTACAAAGAACGAATATTAATCCTCTTACGAAGTTATAGAGGAGAAAGTCTGGCAGCCATCAGCCTCAGCACAGGCTTAAAGTATGAAAAGGTAAGATTATGGCGAAGTCGGTGGATAGAGGACTATGACCAATTATCAATATTTGAACAAGGGATAGGTGGAAAAGATGTAAAAGACCATGAATTGCTAGCAAAGATGTTGTTAATTCTAAAAGATAAACCACGAAGTGGCGCACCACGAGTTATTACATCGGCACAGGAAAGTTTACTGACGGCATTAGCCTGTGAATCGCCGCAAGATTACGGAATAATTCGGACAAATTGGAGCCATCAAACATTGGCTCAAGTAGCGATAGAAAAAGGGATATTTGAGCGTATTTCGCCACGTTATGTGGGGAAACTTTTAAAAAAGGAGCAAGTTACAACCACATAAGACCGAATATTGGTTGTTTCCGCGTATTAAAGATTGGTCTTTGTTTGTAACTCACGTTGCTTTTATATGTTTACTCATTACTGAAACGATAAAAGGAGTAAATCCCAAGCGACATTTAGTGAGTATAGATGAAAAAACAGGTATTCAAGCTTTATCACGTCAAGAAAGTTATGCCAGTGTCAGTAAAGGCAGGCATAAACGCAGGGAATTTGAGTATAAACGAAACGGCACGACTTGCCTAATTGCGGCTTTCGACATTGGCACGGGTAAAATAAGGCATGCTTTACTCACGCCCACTCGAAAAGAAGAAGATTTTGCACAATTTGTGACAGAAACCCTGCAAAAATATCCAAATGGGGATGAAATTATTTTGATGACAGACCAACTTAACACGCATTTATCCGAAAGTTTAGTCAGATTGATAGCGGAAAAAATAGGTTTTAAGGACGAATTGGGAATCAAAGAGAAAGAAGGTGTTTTGAAAAATCAACAAACCAGACGTATTTTTTTAGAAGATGAAAAGCATCGCATTCGGCTTTTGTACACGCCCAAACATTGCTCGTGGCTCAATCCGATTGAAAATTGGTTTGCTAAATTACAACGACAAACATTAACTCATGGTAATTTTGAGTCCGTTGATATCCTCAACAAAACGATTGGTGATTATATCGAATATTACAACAGGTGTCTTGTAAAACCTTTAAAATGGAAATTTAGAGGTTTTACAGGCAAATATCCTTGATTTTTTTGCACTGTTATTTCGTTCTTCATGCACTACTTCCGAATAAAATTCGGATTGAATTTTAAGATTGGTAAATTTGTTATGCACCCATAAATTTAAAATAGCGTTCTATCCCAAAAGTATTTTTACCAATATTCTTTTTGACGATAAACTCTGCATTGATAAAATTCAATTCTTCTTTCAGAAAATTAACCAAAAGCAAAAGAATGTTATTTCGATTCATCCTTACATGATTATTCAATGAAATAACCAACCTTCCAAAATCTGCTTGAATGGTAGATGTGGCAGAAGAATTTTGTAATGTTGAAATTGATTCATATGTCTTATCGAGCTGTGCTGAGGTTACACGTTGAATGTTTTTCAAAAAGCCCCATTGGTCTTCAATGGGTTTTAAGGTATCCTCGTCAATAAAACAGCTATTGCCTTGTTCAAAAGTCTTTTTGAAAAGAGGCAATGCAATCAAGTTGCCAAACCCTTTACCTGAAAGAAAATCTTGATTGGGGAATAATCTATCGAAACTGGAGTTTTTATCGAATACCGAAAAAATACCCGCATGTTCTAAAAGAGAAGTAAAAATCTTACGACTTCTTATCGCCGGATACGGTTGCTCAAAAAATATCCAAACATGCCCACCATTACCCGAGCGAGAGCGTTCTAAATAGGTCGGAATACCTTGTTTTGAGCTGGCTGTCATAAATGCCCGACATTCTTCAATCCATTTGTCTTTGTCAAAGTCTGCCACTAAAAACCATGTCGTATTGTCTTTCAATAGAGGGTAAATGCCTATGAGTTGTTCGCCTTCTAAGTGCTTTTCAATTTGTTGGTTTGTCAGTGATATATACGTTTTGTCCTCAGAATTCCCTTTCACTCTGTGAGTTCGTTGAAAATAAGGGTCATACATAACCGCCGGCATATATCCGCTTTTATTACCGTTCTCCCACCTAACGGCAAATACATCTTCTCTGCCTTTGAATAAGGATTTGAAAATTTCGATTGGATTGTGCGACTCTGAACTCATAGTAATAATGAAAGGGCTGATGTATTCTATTTCAAAAACAATACTTGCTTACTTGATAAAAATACGAAAAATTTTGTCTCTATCCTTAAATTTTCTGTTTTTCTAATCATAAAATTACAACCAAAAGCCAAATTTATAATGACTCAACAAAATTTGTATTAAGATTCAGTACTCAATTTAAATCTATAGACAATAATTCCTCAGTCAAACAAACTCGCCAAACACGCATGACTCACTACCTCAAAACCATCACGAAGCGGATAGTTTTCAGACACCGGTGCTACAATCACATTTCGGCGCGTTTTGAGGTCGGTGGCGGCTATACGCAAACCTTTTGTGATAGGGGGGCTGAACTATTCTTAATTTCCACCAAGACATCAGGAACGCCCGCTTTTACAATCACTAAATCCGCTTCTGTGCCATCTTGCGTTCTGTAAAAATAGAGCTCGTGCCGAGGGGGAAGCATGGTGGCTATTTCTTGAATAATATAGCCTTCCCACGATGCACCCAATGAAGGATGCTCTTGTAATTGCTCAAAACTGCTGATGGCTAACAAGGCATGAAGAATACCGGTATCTCGAATATAGATTTTGGGTGATTTCACCAGCCGTTTTGATATATTGGTAAACCACGGCGGCAAACGCCGAATTAAATAGACGCTTCAAAAAAATCAATATAACGCCAAATGGTTGGGGCAGTAACGCCCAAAGAATTGCCGAGGGATTCAAGATTCAGCAAATTACCATTCCAATGTGCTAACATCGTCCATAGGCGGCGGGTCAGTAATGGGTTGATATTTAAGCCCAATAACGCTAAATCACGTTCAAGATAGGTTTGGATGAAATTATCTCGCCAATCTATACTGTTCCTTTCGTCATTTGCTAATAAGCTTTCGGGAAAGCCTCCACGTAGCCAATGGTTTTGACAACTCGAAAAAGCAGCTGTTTCGAGATGCGATAAAGGGGATAACTCAAAATACGCCAATCGCCCCGCCAACGATTCTGATGTATCTCTTATCAAATCAGGCGACGCTGACCCCAACAATATGAAACGATTCGGTACGCGATGTTGGTCAATCAACCCCCTCAGTATGGGGAACAAATCGGGCATCCGCTGAATTTCATCCAATATCACTGTTTGCTCTTGCAGGGGTTCTAAAAATAGAAAAGGGCTTAATTTATTGAGGTCTCGTGGATTCTCCAAATCAAGATAGAATGTCGGGCGAGTCCACTCCGCCGCAATATGTTTTGCCAACCTGTCGGGAGCCTACTATCGCCACCGCAGGAAAATAGCTTAATAGCCGCAATATATCTTTTTCTGCCGTGCGGGGTATGTAAGGTCTCGTCATCATTATTTCTAATTTTCCCTGCAAATTAAAAATAATGTTTTGGATTTGCAGGGAAAAATATTTTTAATCCTCTTTTATGACTTGTTTCCATGCCGTAGTGATAGCACAATGGTAAAAGTGCCCCCTCAGTATAGAGAGATACCCAATAGTGGCTCTCTAAACACTTCACAAAATCGGTAGTGTCGGGTTCGGGCGTTGTGCAACTCATAAGAAGAACGGCACAGAGACAAGCGAGAACGGTGTTTTGGGTCATTGCCCAAGCGGTGGTTAATCTGTTCATTGGTTGTTTTTGTGTGTTGGATGGGGGCAAATATAGGGATTATTTGGGATATAATTTTGGGGGTAAGAAAAATCCGTTTTGAGGGGTCAAAACGGATTTGGAACTGGAACGGCAGTATTGCTGAATACTTGCGCCTGTTGAGCGTTTAAGTTTGGGCGCAAGTTTACAGCAATACATTATTCGGCGTTAGGCTTTTTCTTTCTTTTTTATGTCAAAATTACGTTCTGCACGTCTAATTTAGCTTTTATACTAAAAAAGTAATACGGTTTTGTAGCATTTTATCAACAAAATGATTCAAATTTTCAAGATTATCAATTAATGTCATTGATAACTTAAAATCAATAGATTCATTAAAATGTAATCTATTTCTATATGAGTTAATTTCCTTCAAAAAATCTAAAATACTCGTATCAAACTCATAATACGATATATAATTTTTGCTACTTACAAGTTCTTTAAAACCTAAAGTTGTTTCACTAATTGCCTTATGAAATATAGTCTTAGTAGATTCGTTTATAACAAAAGGCTCTATTGAATGTATTTCTTTAAGTGTGATTGGTTCTCTATATTGTTTCTTAGATAAATCTTTGTATTCTTCAAAATCCTTCTTTATTTTATGAACGCAAAATCCTCCTGTAATTAATTCAGCTTTCATATAATTTTCAAAAAAAATAAGGATTTTTATACAATCAATTAGATATTCAAAAATAAAATCATTTATGATTGTATTCTGGGGAGACATTTTATTATTATCAAGGCTTGAGCAAATGTATTTAAGTTGGTTAATATCTTGTATAATTTTAGCTCTCTTAAAAGTCTCCGCTCCAAATACGATAAGTGAAGCTGATACTTTATATTGCTCTGATGAATTCGCATAAATCCAAAAATTTGCTTGTTTGCTCATTGTTTATACTATTATTTAGTAATTACGGTTAAGTATTCTATGGGTTAGAATTTTTTTGGTAATATATAGATAATTGTTTCAACAATATGCGACCGTAATACCTAACAAACAATAATAATTCATCTTTATAAAAAGTTGCAATTGTTATATTTTTTTCATCATTCTTAAATTCTATTAAGTCTATCAGTCCACTATCATTTATTGAATGAAATTCTATGTTAAAATGAGCAATAGCATTTCTTAATTCTTCAATCAAATCTCTTATAGTCTTAATGCTAGTGGTTTAAGAATTAATTATTTGATGGTTTGAAATTAAGTAATTTTTCTACTTTGATAAAGCCATTAAATTTCCATTTCATAGGTTTCACTAAACACTTATTGAAAAACGCAATATAGTTTTCTATTTTAAGATTGAG
>JANPGW010000128.1:0-2297 GCA_031424115.1 Saprospiraceae bacterium
CCCAATTTACTGCCAAAGATGTTTTAATATGGGTACGAAAACACCCCGACTCTATTTTTAATGACCTTACTTGGCAAAATTTTGTGCCTATGGACTTAATTAATGCAGCTTGATGGCTGACGAGTGGCACTCATGTTGTGAGATAAAACCTATTTTAAATGGAAAAATTAAAAATCTATTTTAAAAACATTGGCTTCGGAGGCAATGATTTGGATAAAACCCTAAATGCGTTCTTTCTAAAAACGTATAAAAAGGGCGATTTTTTCATTGAAGAAGGCAAAACAAGCAAACATCTCGGCTTTTTGGAAAGCGGGATGTTTCAATATTATGTCATAAAAGACGGTGAAGAAAGAACGACTTATGTATCTATTGAGAACACCTTTGTTTCGTCTGTCATGAGTTTTGTCAGTCAGACACCCGCCCGTGAGTCAGTTCGGGCTTTGACTGATGGGCAAGCTTGTTTGATTAGTAGAATTGACCTTAAAAGGTTAGCCAATGAAATCCCTCCTTTCAAGGATTTTTATATTGGTCTTTTAGAATGGGCAGTTTGTGGCATTGATAGTAGTCGCCACGACCTTATCGTCCTTACCGCCGAGCAACGATATGACAAAATGCTTCGAGAAGAACCGCACTTTTTACAACAAATTCCCTTACAATATTTGGCTTCTATGCTTGGTGTGACCCCACGTCACCTAAGCCGTATTCGAAATAATACGCGATAGCTCCCTTTTTGGACAATTGTCTAATAGCCTCAAAATATTGCCGCCTACCTTTGTATCGTCACTTAAAATAAGGTGACGTAAAAAAGATACAAGGGATGAATAATTTAAAGAAATATTTTGAAGGCAAAGGATTTTCAAGCGAAGATTTGGATAAAATTCTAAATGCTTTTTATCTAAAAGAATTTAAAAAAAGCGATTTGTTTGCCGAATATGGTCAATCAAGTAAGCACTTGGGGTATGTTGAAAGTGGTGTGTTTCAATATTACATCTTAGATAAAAGCGAAGAAACCACAACCTATGTGGCAACCCAAAATACCTTTATCACGTCATTGTTGGGCTTTTTTAATGAAATTCCAGCGCAAGAAAATATCCGTGCCTTGATGGACGGTCGTGTTTGGTTGATAACTAAAAGTTCACTTTCGAGACTCATCAACGAGATTCCCAAATTCAAAGATTTTTATATTGCTATTTTAGAATGGCATATCTGTGCCATTGATAAAAGTCGCAACGAGCTCATCATGCTCACCGCAGAGCAACGGTATAATAAAATGCTACGAGAAACGCCTCAACTTTTAGAGCATGTTCCTTTACAATACATAGCGGCTATTCTTGGCGTTACGCCACGACATTTGAGCCGAATTAGAAAAACTTTCCCCTAAAATACTTTAATGGACATTTGTCCAGTGGCTTCGGAATACCACCCCCTACCTTTGTATCATCAATTAAAAATAAAGCCGAATGAAAGTAGTAACGCTTCAAATAACACCATTCTAAAATTCAATTTTAAGGTTCAAAATTAATTAATTAACAATTTAAAATCAGTTCAAAATGAGACCGTTAATGATCGTCATGCTATTATTAGCATCAGCCACCGCTTTTTCGCAAAGCCGCTTTTCAAAAAATGAATTCAGTGTTAATGGATTTCGCAATCCTTCTATCGGTTTGGAATACCGCTACAAAAATGTCTCCGTTCATGCGGGCTACTACATCACCGCTTTGGAGTCGGGCGTAACAACAAAGTTTACGAAAGTCGGTTTGACCGCTTGGTTTTTGCCCGTTGGTAAAAAAGAAAATCCTTCTTCTTTTTATGCGGGTGCATCTTATCTGCGCGGCATGAATCTCGATTATAACAAAGAAAATGCTCTTGGTTTGGAGGCGGGTTTTCGCTGGATGATATGGAAAGGCATTAACTTCCGAATTGGTGGTATTGCACTCATAGCAAAAGACCATGATGTGAAAATCAACCCGACACCAGGGCTTAGTTATTCTTTCTTTTTTTAATAAAAAAATCAATCAAAAAATGGAAAACTCTTTTTTTAAAACAGAGAAAACAATCGGTTTACTACTGATTATTGGCGGTATTTTACTGTTTATCCCTTACACAATATTGTCCATTACCTTTGAATATCCCGTTATTTTACGCCAAGATACAGGCGTTATTTTAACAAAATTTCATCAAGGCGGCAATGCCCTTATTTGGACTTGGTGGGCTTTTGCCATGGTAGGTTTGCCCCTTTTACCTGCCTATATTTTATTAGGTCAAAAATTAGAAAACAAACTGCCTTTTGTTAGAAC
>JANPGW010000129.1:0-6709 GCA_031424115.1 Saprospiraceae bacterium
TATCGCCATCAGTGAAAATGTCGTGCAGGCTAAAATGATGGAATTGGGCTTGAACAATGCCAACGCCGCTGCCCAACAGCACGGGCGCGGCATGATCATCCTCAAGATGATAATGGAAGGGGCAAAGGCTCAAAACGAAGCCTTTACGGGCAGTGCCGACGGCATGGTGCGCAGTCAGGCGCGAATAGATGCCATGTTGCAAAGCATTTCAAACAATTTGGCGAAGTTTTTTATTCCGCTTTTTGAAAAGACTTTAACCGTTATTGCGCCGGTGGTGGAATATTTGGGTGAACTGTCGGAAAAACTCTCCGGTTTGGTCAATCCGGCTAAAGCGGCTTCCGAAGCGTTTTTTGACCAAAAGGAAAAAGTGTCGCAGTTGGATAAAAAATTGCCCGATTTGTTAGAGAAATACGACACACTCGCCGCAAAATCCAAGCTCAATAAAAAAGAGCAAACGCTATTGAAAGATGTGATTGTGCAAATTGGTGAGGTCGTGCCAACGGCAAAAATCGAAGTGGATAACTACGGCAAGGCTTTAGCCATCAATGCTACCCATGCTCGCGAGTTTTTAAAAGCGCAAAAGACACTATCGGAGTATTTGGGCAAAGATGCTATTGCAAAAGAGAATGACAATATTAAAAACCTCAAATACCAACAACAGCTTGCCAAGCAGCAAATTGAATTGATTAATTCGGGTAAATTGGTCGGCACTGCGGGGCCCTTTGGCGTCAACTACACCAAAGATATTGAAGCTAAAACAAAAGCAATATCTCAATATACCATTGAGCTGAATGCTATCACTAAAGACTTAGAAGGGGCTGAATTGAACCTCAAACGCCTGAAAGGTGAACCGCTTGTCGAAACTAAATACCCCGACGTGGTGGACATGAGCGGTCAAAGCCCCGCCGATAAAAAGAAAGAAAACGAAACCCTCCAACATCTGAAAAAGCTCCGTGAAGTCATCGCCAACCACAACGCCGACGTGCGGGCACTCGATGCCGACAATGAGGCGCAAGCTGTGGCGCGCATCCAAGAAAAGTACCGAAAGGATATTGAATTGGCGCAAAGCCTTGAAAAACAGAAAGGTCAGGTAGGCAGCGAAGCCCATCGCCTCAGAGTGACTTTAGAAACCCTCCGCGACGCTGAAATATTGGACATCTACGAAGACAGTCTGGGTAAAACGTTGGATAGTCTTGAAAAGCATCTGAACGATGCCAATCTGAAACGCCTGACCGCTGATGAACAAGAAGCCCAACAAATTGCCGAAAAATACGCCAAAGACATTGAAGCCGCTCGCCGCATCGAGCAGGACACGACCCACGCTCGGGAGACCGAACGCCAAAAGGCGCATCAATTGCGCCTAAATCTGGAAGCTGCCAGAGACAAAGAAATCCAAGATGCTCAAGCTTTGCGTGCAGCCCAAGCCTTGCAGAAAGAAGCAGAGGAAACGGCTAAATTCATCGCTGAAAGGGAAAAAGGGCGTAAAGACCTCCAAAAACAGATACAAGATGAACTCAATAAGCCTTTAGAAAATGAAGGCAATAACCCCAACGAGACCCCCCCTCAGTATTTGCAGCGAATTCTGAGCGCTCAAGCCCTCGAAAAGGAACAACTCATTGCCCATTTTGAAGAATTGCTCACGCTGGCGGAAGAGTACGGTATCAACACCGCCACCCTCCGAGAAAAACAAAAGCTTCAGGAACAGGCGATTGATGAAAAATACAAAAACCTGACCCTCAAACGCCAAGTAGAAGACAACCAAAAGCGGTTACAGGCATACGGCACGCTGTTCAATGAGTTGGGCGGTTTGGCTTCGGCTTTTGGCGATTTGATGGCGACCCAGGGCGAGCAACAATCCGGCTTTCAAAAGCTGATGACACTGGCGCAAATTGCGTTTGATACCGCCGCCGCCATTTCTGCCCTCACAGCCCACTCCGAAAAGAACCCGGCGAATGCCGCCACTTTTGGTGTGGCAGGCACGATACAGTTTGCTGCCGGTTTTGCGCGCATCATCGCCAATATCGGCAAAGCCAAAGACGTGTTAAAGACAGCTCCCCGCGTCAAACAGAAATATGACGGCGGTGAAGTCATCGGCGAGCAAGATGGCAAAGTGTATGACCCCACCTTTGTCGGCACCGCGCAAACGGGTTTAGTCCGACGGCCCACCCTCTTTTTGACCGGCGAAGGCAACGTTCCGGAATATGTCATAGCGGGCCCCGAATTACAAATGCCGGAGATTGCCAATTTTATCCCTTTCATCGAAGCCAAACGCCGCCAGCGCCGCGGCTTCGCCGATGGGGGCGCGGTAGGGGATGTTCACGAGGCAGGCCCTCAGTACGCAACCCCCAATCCTCAATCCTCAACCTTGCAAGACAAAGTATTGCTTCAGATGTTGGATGTCCTATCTGAAATGCAAAAGACGCTGAACAATGGGATAGTTTTTACTTTTGAGCATTTGGTGGAGTTGGGGCGGATGCAGGGCGTGTTGGAGGAGGTGAAGGGGTGAAAATGTTTTAAGAGGTATAAATGGGGTTTTTGTAAAAAAAAATTTAACGGTATTTTGGCTTTGGTTGAAATTTTGTTCATATTTGCTTTTTCTACATTCAATATGAGCGCAAAACTTAAAATTGGGCATAGCTTTCATTTTTCCCTTCCGTTTTGGGTCTGTACTCACAATATGATTACTTTTGAGCTGAATTTAAAAAGACGGTAAAATATGTTCGAACAAACCTTTAAAAATATTGACAACACATTGCGCAAAGATGCGGGGTGTAGCAGTGAACTCGATTATGTGGAGCAAACCTCGTGGATTCTCTTTTTGAAATACCTCGATGATTTGGAGAAAGTGCGCGCCACGAGTGCCATGTTGGAGGGTAAAGACTATGAATTCATCATCAAACCCGAATTTCAATGGTCCACTTGGGCAACGCCTAAGGGTGAGGATGGTAAAATAGACTTTAATACGGCTCTTTCTGGGGAGGATTTGATTGAATTCGTGGATTTTAAACTCTTTCCGTATCTCAAAAACTTTAGGCTCGAAACCGAAAATCCCGATACCATCGAATATAAAATCGGTGAGATTTTTAAAGAGCTGAAGAATAAAATTCAGAGTGGTTACAACCTTCGGGCGGTCATTGAATTGATTGACGAATTGCGCTTTCAAACCCATGCCGAAAAGCATGAAATGAGCCATCTCTACGAAGATAAAATCAAAAACATGGGCAATGCAGGGCGCAACGGTGGTGAATATTACACCCCGCGTCCACTCATTCGCACCATTATCAAAGTCGTTGCCCCTCAGATTGGTGATACCATTTATGACGGCGCCGCAGGTTCGGCGGGTTTCTTGGTCGAGGCGTTTGATTATTTATTGCACAGCAAGGGCGGTACGCAAAATTTGACTTTTGACGACAATGAAACGCTGCAAAAACGCACGTTTTACGGCAAAGAGAAAAAATCACTTGCCTATGTCATCGGCATTATGAATATGATTTTGCACGGTGTGGAAGCACCCAATATTGTGCATACCAATACGCTCGGTGAAAACATTTCGGATATTCAAGAAAAAGACCGGTATAATGTCATCCTTGCCAATCCGCCTTTTGGTGGTAAGGAACGCGAAGATGTCCAACAAAATTTTCCCATCAAAACCAGTGAAACGGCTTCGCTCTTTTTACAGCATTTTATCAAAATACTGAAAGCGGGCGGACGGGCTGGCGTGGTCATCAAAAATACGTTTTTGAGCAATACCGACAATGCGTCCGTCAGTTTGCGGAAGATGCTTTTGGAATCTTGTAACCTGCACACTGTTTTGGATTTGCCAGGCGGAACGTTCACGGGCGCAGGTGTCAAAACAGTGGTGTTATTTTTTGAAAAAGGGGTGCCGACTGAAAAAGTGTGGTTTTATCAACTCAATCTCGATAGAAACTTGGGCAAAACCAATGCCCTCAATGAAAAAGACCTTGAGGACTTCGTGACCCTACAAAAAACGAAAGCCGACAGCGAAAACTCATGGACACTCAATGTCGCTGACTTAGCCCTGAAAGGGCAAGATACATCAACGACGGGTGAAGCCCGTCGAATGTCAACGATGGGTGAAGCCCGTCGAAGTGACGCCGCTCTCACTTTCGACCTTAGTGCTAAAAACCCGAATAAAAAAGAAGAAGCTGCCCTACGCTCACCTCAAGCTATTTTGGAAGAAATGAAACAGCTTGATGAAGAAAGTGCCGATATTTTAAACGCAATTATGGAACTTATATAAAAAACAGCTATGGAAAATCCTGTTTTAATGAATGATACTGAACCAACGGACAATGAGCTAAAAAAGCTCATGCTCGAAGTGGTGCAAAATGCAAAAAGCAAGGCTGTACTCGCTCAAAAACAATTGGCTGAAAAAATAATGCAAGAAATTAGCATTGCACAAGCTAAATTTAAAGCTAATCACTCATGAAAAAGCCCATTTTGATTGTTATTGCGGGTCCCAATGGTTCTGGCAAAACGTCTATTACCAATAAAGTTTTACAACATGATTGGGTAGAAAACTGTATTTATATTAATCCTGATAATATCGCTAAAGATATTTTCGGCGACTGGAATTCTTATGAAGCCGTTTTAAAAGCTGCTCAACTTTCTGCTCAAATGAGGGAAGAATGCTTGACCGAAGGTAAAAGCCTCATATTTGAAACCGTTCTTTCTGCCGATGATAAAATTGATTTTATTAATAGAGCTAAAGCTAAGGGCTATTTTATCCGCCTGTTTTTTGTCGGAACTCAAAGCCCCACTATCAATGCCAGCCGTATTGCACAACGGGTCATGGAAGGCGGTCACGATGTGCCGATTACTAAAATTATCTCTCGATACAGTAAATCAATAGCTAACTGTTGTATCGTCTCTAAAATAGTGGATAGGGCTTATCTGTACGATAACTCCGTGGATTTTGAAGAGCCGATGCTTCTTTTTAGAGTGATTGATGGTATTATTACCAAAGAATACCATAATATTAATAATTGGGCTTTGCCAATTCTGAATTTTATTAAATCTAATGCTTGATATGATGAAAGGGTGGGAAATAAAGAAACTGGGGGATGTGTGCGATGTAATTGGTGGAGGAACGCCATCAAAAGAAAATAGTAAATTTTACGAAGGGAATATCTATTGGGCGACTGTTAGAGATATGAAAGGTGATTTAATTAAAGATACTGAGCATAAAATTACAGTTGATGCAGTAAAAAAAAGTTCAACAAATATAATCCCAAAAGTCAATGTAATTATTGCAACAAGAGTAGGACTAGGAAAAGTATGTTTAATTGAAAACGATACAGCTATAAATCAAGATTTACGGGGAATTATCCCGAAAAAAAATAATGTTTTATTAGTTGGATATTTATTTCAATGGTTCAAAAGCATTTCACAATTAATAATCGAAGAAGGAACTGGTGCAACTGTACAAGGTGTAAAACTTCCATTTATTAAGGATTTACTAATTCCCATACCCCCCCTCAGTATCCAACAAGAAATAGTGTCCATTTTAGAGGAAACCTTTGAAGCCATCGCCCAAGTAAAAGCCAATGCCGAACAAAACCTCAAAAACGCCAAAGAACTGTTTGAGAGTTATTTGCAAAGCGTGTTTGAAAATAAAGGGGACGGATGGGAAGAGAAAAGGTTATGTGAAATAACTACTAAAATTGGCAGTGGGTCGACACCTCGAGGAGGGTATGAAAGCTATAAAACCGAAGGTACTTCATTGGTCAGGAGTATGAATGTTCATGATTTAGAGTTTAGAGAAAAAAATCTTGCTTTCATTGATGAACAACAGGCGAAAGAATTGAATAGTGTTACACTTCAAGAAAACGATGTCTTGTTAAATATTACAGGGGGTTCAGTTGCAAGATGTTGTGTTATTCCAAATGAATATTTACCTGCAAGAGTTAATCAACACGTTTCAATAATTAGGGCGAAAAAGGAAATTATTGAACCTAAATTTTTAAATTTATTACTAACATCTAAGTTTTATAAAGACCAATTACTATTTACAGGTGAACAAGGCGCAACTCGACAAGCAATTACAAAGGCACAATTAGAAGTCTTTAAAATATCTTATCCAAAATCAATAAAAGAGCAGCAAACCATCGTCAAAAAACTCGATGCGCTTTCAACGGAAACCAAACGCCTTGAAGCCATCTATCAGCAAAAACTCAAGGATGTGGAGGAATTGAAAAAAGCGATATTAGAAAAAGCATTTAAAGGAGAAATGACAGGATTGAGGGTTGGGGTTTGAGGATTGGAAGCGACTATGAGAAAAATATTTTAAGATGAATAATCAAAAAACATTTTTCACAATACACTAACAGCATCATAATTACATGAATGAATCAGAAACACGGGCTGAACTGATTGACCCAAAACTCTCGGAATGTGGTTGGGATAGGAAAAATACTGAGTGGGTAAGGATATATCGGGAGTTTCAAATCACACAAGGCAAAATCAATGTCGGCGGCAAGCGAGGCAAAGCGATGATAGCCGATTATATTCTTGAATATAAGGGTGTAAAACTCGCCGTGGTGGAAGCCAAAAGCGACGAATTAGGCGTCGGTGAAGGCGTAGCGCAAGCCAAAGAATACGCCTTAAAACTCGAATTGGAAACCACCTACGCCACCAATGGCAAAGAAATATATTATATCTGCCTTAAAACAGGTGAAGAAAAAACGGT
>JANPGW010000130.1:0-2996 GCA_031424115.1 Saprospiraceae bacterium
GCCATTGAGGCACTCCATTTTTTCCAGACAAACTTCTGCTTCATTTTTAAAGGCTGCTTAGATGAGCTTCTAATGCATTTCTACTTCAAGAAAATTGACGGTTTTTTCGATGATTTTAGTTTTTTCACAGTCTGACGGGCAGGGCTTTGTGCAGGTTGGGAAATAGAATTCCGTCTGCCCGTAATTGCTGCTGATTGAAAATATAAAGTTGAAGTTAAGAACTAAAGTTCCGCGATGTACGTCCTGCCCGAACAAAAGCTGAACAGAATTACAAATGCTCATTGTTACTACGTCTGCCCAACTTGCACAAAACCCAATGTTGGTGGCAGTTATGGTTGATTTGTTAGTATGCCAATAATTGTTTTAGCATCAATTATTTCCCCTATGTCAACCAATCGTTTAGCTTCAATTCTGTCAACCCATTTCAACTTAAATTTATCAATAGACTGTGGAAAATTATATTTTTTAGATGTGTCTGCACTGAAAATATAAATTTTTTCATTGGAAATTCCAATTGAAGGAATTATAGTTAATTGCAATTTTAAATTATCAAGTGGGACACTTGTTTCTTCTAAAAAC
The DNA here is from genome assembly GCA_031424115.1 of Saprospiraceae bacterium. Classification (GTDB taxonomy): domain Bacteria; phylum Bacteroidota; class Bacteroidia; order Chitinophagales; family Saprospiraceae; genus JAAFJT01. The sequence continues at coordinate 580 of JANPGW010000130.1, forward strand.
TCCCTTTTCGCAGCAGTTTCTATTGCCTCGTCATTCTCAATACTTCCTCCTGGAAACTCAAGAAAATTTGCATTAAATATTGGTCTAAATTGTTCAATTAGTAAAAATTCACTTCTTTCATTTACATAAACACAAATTACAGTTCCATTGGAACTAATAAATTTTATGGTTTTTTCAATCCCATCAAAAGTTGCTTTGACTTCTTTAGTATTTAATTCTTTATAGTTCATTTAGTTTCAAAATTAAGTTGTCTATTTTTTTTATAAAAATTTCTTTTGAGCCATTATTTTCAATTTCTAAATTGGCAATGTTTTTTATTTTATCTAAGCCCCAAGAGTTTTGCATTTCGTCATTCAAAGTAAAATCATTATGCGATTTATCAAGTTCATTTGGTCTTAATTTTATATTATCTTTAAAACGCTTGAATCTAATATTCTGATTTGAATTAATGTAAAGAATAGATGTATTGCTAAATGTATTACTGAATAGATTATACAGTTCAAATGAACGTAATCCTATTAAAGCTACTTTTTCAGAATTTAAGTTAAAAATTTCATTTGTAGTTTCGTTGTATATACTTTCATTAAGGGTATTTATGTTTGTTGAATAGAAATCACTAACATTTGAAAATTCATTTTGCAATTTGAATTGCCTTCTTACAATCGAAGATAATTCAAAAACAATATATCCATTGGATTCAAAAACTCCTCCAACTGTTGATTTTCCAACTCTGTCTAAACCTGATACAAAAACAATTTTAAAATGGTTTTCCCTTTCGTTATTTATCTCATTTTGCATTTGACTTTCAAATTCCTTTTTATTATCTACAAATTCTTCATTCATTACTGTTTTAAGTATTTTTGTGCTGATGCTGTAGTCTCTGTTAAATATTTGAATTAGTGGAACTATTGGCAAATTCATTTCTTTTGATAAATAAATGAAGCCACTTTTAAATGAGTTTAGTGAAAATGGGGTTTGCTTTGTCTTTTTTCCTGATGAGCCATTTTCTGGGAAAAGGATTATTCCTGTTTTTTTTGCATTCTTTTCATTTTTTGCAATTTTTTCAATTAGTTGATTTTTCAGTTTTATGTAATTACCATTTCCTTCTCTGTCAATTATTATTCCATTACAAAATTTTATTATTGTATTATATGGTTCTCGAAAATCCGTTGTTACAATTATAAAACTGTAGTCTTCTGATTTAAATGCTTTTTGTAAAGTCGAAATAACTGGGGACAGAAGTAATAAAAACGAATCGTTATTTAGTAGTTCGGGTAATTCAATTTTTATTTTTGTCTTTTCATAGTATGACTTTGAAATTAAAGAACTTGTTATTTTACAAGACTTACTAAAAGGCAAATGATTTGAAATGCAAATAAAGTTGCCAATATTTTTCGGCAGTACGTCAAAATTTATTTGCAAATTCATAATCTGCATAATCTTTTCACAGGCAACACTTAAAAGATTGCCACTATCTTTTATTTCGCCATCTTTTATTTCTAATAATGCCTGTGTATAGAAGTTTAACAATGCACCTTTAAGTTGATTTATTTTTGATTGGGTAACCTTTTTTTTATTAAAATATTCGTTTACTTTGGCAGTAATTAGTAGCTCATTTAAGTCCTGTGGTTTCATATCGATGTACTATTTTCAAACATAAATTCAAATAATCTTAGGTAAGAATTATATGTTTCAGTTCCAACTTTGCATCTGTACATTTTATTTTGTCTGCCGTGAGTATTTCTATTAAGCATATAATAATACAAATAATTATCGGTTATGATAATCTTCCCTAAATCTGGTGAATTAAACAATTTAACGATGAAATTTGTATGTGTTTTAGCTGTTTTGCGTATGTAATTAATTGTAGTGGTAACGTGTTCTTTTAATATTCCTTTGTCAAATGCCGTATCAAATTTAATGATTTCATTTTCTCTTGCTTCTAACCAATCTATTTCATTTGTTTTCGTTTTCGGTTGGGGAAGCAAAATTTTAATTGAGGTATAGCTTTGCGTATTTTGTAATAGTCGGGCATAAGTTTCTCGTTGTAACTCTCCACCACGACCCATTATAAGATAAACTTTAGTAGTTTTTTCTAAGTCTTTCATAATGTCTTTTTGCGATTCTCTTGAATTTGTGTAAACAAAATCAATATCTATCCTTACAATTTTCTTAAAAAGGTCAATAAGAATGCCACGACTTTTTTTTGAATAGTAACTAACAATCAATAAAAATAAAGTCGCAGAAATAGAAGAAATGACTCCAATCCAAAATTCTCTCATATAGTCTTATTTGTAAGTGTTTTGTAATAATTGCCACCAACGACAGTCTGTGAAAAAACTCCCGTCCTTCAACAAATATACACATGGCTTTGCAAAGTCACAACATTACAAGAACTTTGCTTCACCTACTTATGG
>JANPGW010000131.1:0-10067 GCA_031424115.1 Saprospiraceae bacterium
ACCACAGCTCTCTAAAGAGCAAGCTGTCCAAAAAGTTATTATGACTTTGTTTAAAAGGGTCAAATCGACACAGTCTAAATCTAAATTAAATTCATCTTGAATTAGCGATATGTGATTTTATCCTAATTTAACAAAGTCAAGGTAATTTAATAGCAAAAAATCACAATTAATTTCACTTTTGTCGAAAAATTTAATTTCACATAAAATTATTGTATGAATTTATTAGAGACTTTGCAAAAACAACGTCCATGTATTTTATTTCTTGGGCAAAATTATCTTTCAGTTGATGGAGAGAAAGACTACTTTTTGTCCAAAATAAAACAAAAAACTAATTCTCCTAACAGTAATATTGATTATAAATTACTTAATAATTTAAATACTCAAATTTTTGGAGGAAAAGAAGACGCTTTTCGTTGGATGCAACGATTGTGCGATAATATAAGTGTACCTGAATGGCTGTCAAGCATTTCAGAAATTCCTTTTGCATCTATATATACGAGTGCTATCGACAATATTGGAGAAAGAGCTTTTGAGCAAGTTGATTGGCGAAATATTTCCAGAATATACTCAATTTCGGATGCGAAAGCGATACAAAAAGAACAAAGCTCTCTTGATAATGTGAATTTAAGTTTCTCATATTTATTTGGAAGCATTAAAGGTAAAGATGATGTATCTCTTCCTCCAATAACAACCAGCGAGCTTAGGAGAAGAACCAATACTGTGGCAAAGGATTTAATGGTCGGTAATGATGATGAAATTAAAGGAATTCCTACATTAATCAGAAAAGACTCAATTGGAGTTTTAATAGTTGAAGGATATTCAATTGATGATTGGTTTAATACAGAAAAACTTGAAGAGTTAGCAGAGAAACTTGGAGAAAGTCAAATACATTTATTTAGTACGAATGAAGAACTTCGGCAAGATGAAATTTTAAGCGAATTGCATAATTCTGGTAAAATTGTGTTTTATCAAGAATCATTTGCACAGTATATAAAATCAGCGCAAGAAGAAGGCTTCACTATTCCAGTAATTGATAAAACAGTATCAACGGATTCAATTATTATAGGAATAGGCAAAGAATTAAAACTTTTAAAAAGAGAAAATGCAAATTTCAAAAATATATCTAAATATTCTATTGTAGTTAATGAAGAACTTTTTATCGAAAATCAAGTATCGTCAAATGAAAGTCAGCGGTACAGTAAATTTAAAGAGTTTTTGGCAGCACGGTCTTCATATCCTATGTGGTCTGCCTACCATCAAGGATATGTTTTCAATCGTACTTTTTTTAAAGAGTTAATTGACAAGATAGAAAATTATATAGGTAAAAAAGATTCGTTAAATCAGCCTATAATTCTTTATGGGCAATCTAGTTCAGGCAAATCAATTGGCTTAGGCTACATTGCCTATCAATTTTCTATGATTAAAGACTTTAAAGTGCCTATAATTTTTATTGATGGTAAAAAACAAAGGTTAGATTCAAAAGCTGTTGTAGCAATAAACGATTTTTGTAAAGAAATAGAATCATCAGTTAAGCAAAAAAGCGATTATACTCCAACCACTTTAGTCATATGGGATGGAAATCAATTAACTGACGACGAGTATTTTAATCTTCAAAAAAGTCTCATAGAAAAAGGTAGAAATATTTTAGTTATTGGGACTATGTACACCAGTACAGGGATAAGAAAAGAGCAGTTTGATAATTATATAGAAGCTCCAATTACTTTAGACGATGACGAAAATAGTAAACTTATTCCACACTTTGGTAAGTTTATTGATGAAGAGTTTATCAAAAAAGTAATATACTCAATCTCTGGAAAAAGTGATTTGCAAAGTATAAATTTTCTAACACTTCTTTATCGATTACTTCCAGAAACACGAGATAATATTAAAAAAGGGTTAAAAAAAGAAATCTCTGCACAAAGCGAAGGTGTTGTTAAAAACTTTAAAATTGAAAAAAATAACACCGAAACATTTGGTTCTATATTTGCAACCGTTTTTAAAGATTTATACCAACAATTTGATATAAATCCCTATTTAACAGAAGTAATTATTGATGATGAAGTATTAACTGTTATAGAAGGAATAAAACTTTCTGTAGCAGCAGTTAAACAATTTCCGACATTACGTTCCATTCCACTCTCAATTATCGTACGAATTTATGGGATTGAAAATATCAATAATAACTTATTAGATAACTTAGAAAAAATTGACGATTTTATTAGAGTTGAACAAGACGACGATAATGAAAGTTCATTAACAATTCGTACTTCCGAAGAAGCTAAAATATGGCTTCAAGATAGATTAGATTCAGAGAAAGAATTTACTATATTAGAAAATATTATAAAAAATATAAATGATAGTAAAAAGCAAATAGATTTTGCAATAAAATTATTGGACTATATGAGTCCACAAAAGAAAGATTATAAAACAAAACAATTCACAATTGAACAGCAATTTAGGATATTTAAAACACTTAAAGAGTTAAGAGAAAAAAGAAAATTAAAGAACTCAAGATTAATAGTTCAAGAATCTTCTTTTATAAGGGAAGTAGTGAAAAATGATAGCGAAAATAGAATTTTAAATAAGAATGAAGTATTAGATTACTTGTCACAGATTGACAAAATTATAGACAATCAATTGAATTCAGAAAGCTCTTCACGCGATAAATACACGTATTTAAATCTATTAAATGAAAAAATTATTTTAAATTGCTACAAGATAGATAATGAAATAGACATTGAAGAATGTATAAAATATTACGAAGACGCTATTGAAGCAACAACAAAATCTCGTTTTATTAATCCCAGTAACTTTTACCCAGTTTCTGCGATGTTCCATGTTACTGAGTCATTATTAAAGAAAGATAATTTAGGAGATGAAATTAAAAAAAATGTTTTAGTTGATATTCTAACATTATTTAATAATGTGGAGTTCGAGGCATTAGAATCTTTTAAAACTGACTTTCAAGAACAGTTTTATAAAGATAAAGTTAAAATAGCTGAAAGGTTAAATAATACTGACTTATATAGTCAAAACTTGCAAAAGTTGAATGAAATTAATCCAAGTACTATTCATTATTTAGAAATTTTGAAAATTATTGGATGGGATATTCCTTATGGTGAACTAAGTCAAGAAAATATTGAAAAAAGTAAAAATGCTTTTGGTTATCTTAATCAAGCATCAGTAAATACAGACATAGAGAATGACAGTAGATGTTTATATCTCAAACTTAAATTTTGGTGGCAATGGAAAACAGGTCATCGTTTGTATGCTAATGAAGAAAATCAAGTACTTCCCTTCGATATTATAGAATGGCGTTATTGTTTAGGGATGATTGATAAATTATTAGCGATAGAAAATGGTAATTATTCAAAATCACATTTAGATTATATTAGAGCCGTATGTTTGTTTCATTTAGATAGTTACAGAGATGATTCGTTTGAAATTTTCAAAAAATTAGAATCAGAGTTTTTATTTAATTCACAATTCATTCATGGCAGATTGACTAACCGTTATTTGGCTTCTCAAGATAGCAAACCTATGTTGATGACAGGAGAACTTGCTAATACGTACCAATATAGTGATAAAGAAGGTGAGGTGTATATTAAAGGAATGAGACAAAAAATCAAATTCTCATTGTTCCATTTCGGTAAGCAAAAAGATTTTATTTTCAATAAAAACAGTACTCTTAATTTTTATATTGGATTTAGTTTCCGTTATCCTTTTGCTATTCCTGCAAATGACAACTGGAAACTTATAAACGGAGAAGGAGGTGAAAATGAATAATATAAAATTAATTCTATACAATATTGATGAAATCAATCGTTACACGGGTCTGTTACTTGAAGATAATAACAGAGTATTTTTTAAAAAGCATCATATTCCATTAAACGAAGTTGAAAATGCTGAATTAGGGTTTTCAAAATTAGTATCATTTCTTTATATTATGTTGTGTGATGGAGGGAATCTTGTTACGCAAAAGAATTTAAAATTCATTTTAAGTTTTGAAAAATCAGATTCTGAAAAATTATCTAATAAGCCTAAAATATTAATACGAAATATAACAGATATCAGAACTTGCTTTCAACATTTTAATACAAATGAATTACCTTTAAGCAGAAAATGGTTTATGGAGTTTATTAAACCAGAATACCCAAGTAATACTGGGGAGTGGTTATTGTGTTATTATAAATTAATAGAACAAACAGTAGAAGTATTAACAGAGTTATTAAATTTTTTAGCTAAAAAATATGAAGATAATGAATTTAACGACGTTTTTACTGACTCTTGGAAAAAAGTACCCAAAGATAGTGAGCATGAGGCCTCTAAATATCATAAAGTATTTCGAGATATTAAAGAAATTTTTGGGTTTAAATTTATTAGAGGAGGTGAGTTTTGTAACCCTAAAATTCAAACATGGGATAAGGAAATTGAAAAACGTCTTCCTGGCTACAATTTTGAAGAAGAAGCAAGTAAACTCATTGCAGCAGATATTTTTGAAGGAATTAAAAGGGGTAGCTTGCCCGTACCATATACTATACAAGAATTAAATGAAAAATATGGAAAAACAGGTAACCTTCTTGATACAGCATATTATAAATATGCTAAAGAACTCTGTATTAATGGAGATTATAAATTAACATTAGAAGAGTTTTGGAAAGCAATGGATAAATATCACCATGAAAAAATTTCCTTATAAGTATAGATAAAGTATCACATTGAAAAAAATTAAAACATAATTAAAATACTTTTATCAAAAATGGAAAATATTAAACATGAAGGAGCAAATCCTCCTTCCAAATTAGTAAGAATCGCTATACGAATAGATGGAAATGGCTATCATTTTCTTCACGAACTTAGCAAGGAATTTCAAGATAAATTTTCTAAAATTGAGACTTTTGAAATAGGAAAATCAATAAACCTATTAGAAAAAAGCTACAAGATTAAAAATATAATTTATTTTCAATCTGATGGAAAAATGGAAAGCCTAAGTACTCGTGGCGAGAAGATAGAAACCACGTTTTATGAAGTAGAAATTAGGCTGCACTTAGAAGAACAATAACAAACAATTGTGATTGTTCAAATTAATATAAGGTGTCAATTTGAAACAATTTGAATAGTTCTGTCTGTCCAGTTCATACATAAAAAGCGGCTTCCCACCAGAAGCCGCTTTTTTTATGCAAAATACTGAGGGGGTACACTGCCCTAGGCTTTGACAAAACGCACAAGTCCTCATCCCTCCAAAGGGATGGCTCACCGACAAAAGGCTATCACTATTTAGTCACATAGTAAGATTATTATTGCAAAATGAAAAAGATAAAACGATAAAATTTTGATAATCAATCACTTGCGTAGATTGCCTGGCAAGTCGCCAAATTCTTTTGAAAAAACACGGGTGAAATAGGACGGGTCGGTGAAGCCCGTTAGGTAGGCTATTTCAGCAACAGACCTATCAGAATTTTGGAGCATCGTCCGCGCATTTTTAAGCCGAATGGAGCGGATATGGATAGCCGTAGACTGTCCAGTGAGGGCTTTTATTTTTCGGAACAACTGCGATTCACTCAAGAACATTTTGCGCGCGAGTTCGGTGTTGCCAAATTCTGGGTCATCCAATTTGGCTTCCACAAAGCCTCGGATTTTTTGAAGAAAAATATCGTCGAGAGTGGGAGATGTTTGCTCCCCAGTAAGGACATTTTTTGGAAAAACATCCTTGCTAATGTCCGCATACCGTGCTTGCAATTTCCGTCGCAGCTCCACCAAATTCTCCAAATAGATGAACAATTCTGCTTTCAAAAATGGCTTCGACAAATAAGCATCTGCCCCCACACCCAGCCCTTCCAACCGAGATGCGACATCTGCCTTGGCAGTCAACAAAACGATGGGGATATGGCTCGTACGCTCGTCGTTTTTCAGCGTTTGGCACACCTCAAACCCGTCCTTTTCCGGCATCATCACGTCGCTGAGTATGACATCGGGAATGGTGGCAAATGCCTTTTCGATACCCATATCCCCGTTGTTTGCCCAGTCAACCGTATAGCGGTTTTTCAGACATACTTGAATATAAGTAGCCACGTCCGTATTGTCCTCGATGAGCAACAAGAGGGGTAATTCTTCGGGATTGGTGGTTGTCTCCTCTTCCAAAAACACCCCCTCAGTATCGGAGGACAAAATAGGCAAATCTGCCCAATCATCGGGTGATGCGATTGCCGCCATCGGTGCATTTTGGTTGATGGGCAAGCTGACCGTAAATGTCGTCCCTACGCCATCGGCAGCAGGGCTTTGTACGGCAATGTTGCCGCCCATGAGTTCTACTAACTCTTTGGTCAGGGTTAAGCCAATACCTGTGCCATCCCCACGGCGGGTATATGAGCTGTCCACCTGAAAGAAGCGGTCGAAAATATGAGGCAGTTTTTCTGGAGGAATGTCGATGCCGTTGTCCGTCACAATGAGCAGTAGGTGTCCGTTTTCTTCCTCAAGTTGCAGACGAACCCAACCATTTTCATTGGAAAACTTGATGGCGTTGGACAAGAGGTTGGACAGGACGCTCCCCAATCGTGTTTCATCAAAATCCATGACCAAACGGTCGGCTTTTTTTTCAAAAATAAGCTTGATGCGTTTGCCGCAGGCAAACGATTGAAACGATTCAAACAGGTATTGGACGTAAGGCAAAACATCGGTCTGCACCAGTTCCAATTGGAGGTTGCCGCTTTCCAGCTTCGCCAAATCGAGCATCTGGTTGACGAGGTGCAGCAAACCTTGGCTGTTTCTTTGAATAATGTCTTTGGTATTGGTGGGTTTTTCAATCATTTCAGCCATGCCAGAAATGACGGTCAGTGGCGTGCGGAACTCATGGGTGATATTGGTGTACAGTCGGGATTTTGCCAAATCCATTTCGAGCAATTTGTCGGCTTGCTGTTGGATGGTGGTGGTACGATTTTGTACTTCCTGTTCTAAACGTTTCTGTTCTCCGCGCTGCCTATTTTGCCATAAAAGGAAAAACGCAAGAAATGGTAAGGCACACAGCACAAAAAACCACCATTGTTTATAAAAAAACACCTCGACCTCCACAGGAATCACAATCGAGGTTTCCGTCCATTTGCCCCGCCCGTCTGCCCCACGTATCAAGATATTGTAACGACCAGCAGGTAAGGCACTCAACGACAATTGGCGTTGGGCACCGATGAAATGCCATTCCTTGTCCACGCCTTCTATCAGGTAGGCGAAGGTGCTTTTTTCAGGCGAAGCATAGTTGGAAAAACCGAAAGCCAGTTTTAGGTTGCGATTGGTAGCGGGCAACACGATGCGCTGGTTTTGCCTGTACAAGCTGAGGTAGTCTTTCCTTTCTGACGATGCCCCTTTTTCTCCTTCGCTGTAGATTTCCGTCAGGAAAATGCCAGGCGGGGGATGTCCTGCCGTCTCTGATTTCCACAAGGCAGGGTCAATAATAGTGACTCCAGCGATAGAACCAAAACAGAGCCGACCGTCCTTCATCTTCATAGCCGACCAACGGTTACACTCGTTGTTGGAGAGTCCATCTTCTTCATACAAACGCCCAATCACCGCACCCTCCTGCGACAGCACGGTGAGTCCATAAAAAGTGCCTGCCCAGATATCCCCGTCGTTGTCTTCGAGTAAGCTCACCACGATGTTGTTTGAAAGACCGTTGGATTGGTCAATGGTTTGTTTTTTTTCTGTTGCAGGGTCATAAATCAGGATTCCATCCGGCACTGTGCCCAACCAAAGCCGTCCTTTTTTGTCTTGCAATATCCGCATCACATTGACCGTTCGGTCGGGCATCAAACGAATCCACTCCTTGCTGCCAGAGCGCGGGTCAATTTTTAACACCCCCTCAGTAGTAGCCACCCAAACCAATCCTTCCTTACTAACAAACAACTGATTGGGCTTTTCCTTGAAAGTTAGTTGGGCGAGCAATTTCAACGCCCCCGTTTGCACATCTCTGATATACACCCTGTCTGTGGAAACCAGTGCCATGTGTCCGTTCGGCAGGAAATCAAATAAGAAACGGTATTGACTGTTATCGATAGCACTGCCAAAGTAGAATGTATTGCTGACATCGAACGTGTCGCAGACACCTTGTTCGGGGCGGTAACGCATCAATTTGATGGCATTGGTGGGCTTTTCAAGATATTCAACAAACCAGATGTGACCTAAGCCATCTTTTGCTTTGTCATTCACCTTAAACCTTGGGATATTTTGGACAATGGGGATAAGGGTGTCTCTGATGTCCCACGCGCCATTCTGCTCCATCAAAAAGCCTTTTTGACCGACAAAAATCGTCTGTGCATTCAGTTCCAACATTTGTCTTGCGCCTATTACTCCCGTGTTCTTTTTGACAGCATTACGCAATGCCACATCCACCACGCGCAATCCCAGCCTAAAAAAAACGATACCCTTTTTGAAGTCTTCACTATATGCCAATTCATGCCCACTCATCACGGGCGTATAATCGAACAGACGACCTTGACTGTCAAAAAGGGAGGCATTGACCTGTTTGTTTTTGTGACGATAGCTGACGAGAACATTGCCTAAAGCATCCTTGACCGCCATCGCATATTCTATATCACTATCCTTCCAGTCCTTTGGTTTATGAGGATTGCTTATAAAACTGCTTGTTTTGTGGTTCCAAACATGAATGATAGAAGGTCTATTGTTAATCTGGTAAAAATTCCAACCCGGCACTATCCAAATATTTTGGTCGGGAGATACAAAAACCGACTGAATCCCGCTCTCCAAAACGCCCAGCTTGTAATGTTGGACTGCCCCATTCTTTCGGTTTATCCTGTAAACAGTATGGCAAGAACCAATAGCCCAAAAGTCTTGCTCTGTGGCAACCAAATGAATGCGCGAACCTTCTTTTTCTAACCAGCCATCCGCTTTTCCAACCAAAGGGTCTTGATCCTTGGCATCTAAATAACTACGGAAACCCGTTTGGAAGGGCCGCTCCAACTCAAATGGCAAGTAGGAAACCGCTTTCCCGTTTTGGAGACGAAAAATTTCATACTGTCTCGTCGTGCTTTTCGTGACAAGAACTAAAAATGCCCCTTCACAAAGCGTCATCGCCAAAACCATTCTATCAAACCTTGTTTCTTCGACCCCACCAGACAAAGGGTCGTACTCAAAAACAACCGAATAAAAACCATTGTTTTCTTGTTTGTAATGAACAAAGCCATATATCCTGCCCGATGCATCCTTACCTTCCATCTGGAAATGATGATACCGTTGGTCTTTTAATTTTAATCGAGGCAGATAGGTTCGTATGCCATCGTACTCGGAATACCATTTCCCGAAAGCAGTCGCCCCTTGCCCGTCCGTTTCGATGTGCAGCCGCCCAACTTTGTCCATCAAAACTTTATTCATATTCATGTCTGCGAGGCCATCCTCTATGCCATAGGTGTGTTCGGCAATGGGGTGGAAGGTTGGGATGGTTTGGCAGGAGGCATCGTTCGTTACCGCCAATAGGCAAAGCCACAGCAAGGTAAAGGCTGTATATTTAGCGAAGCTAAAAAAGCAAGATGACTGAAGACTGTTCATATTGGTGACACAAATGTGAGCACAATATAGTCAAAATTTTTTTCAATAATGCGTTTTGGGCGGTTCACCAACGGATGAAAATAATTCCAATCAATCAAGTCTTTAAGCGAGTGACCCAACCTGTCCAAACGCTGACTATTATCCACTCATTTTGTCCGATAAAACCAAGCTTTCATACCGTAAAAACAGCGTTCAATCGAATACATGGTATTATGTGTTGCATAGTACCTTTCAATTCCCATATCTTTGCATTGTCATTAAAACAAAAGAGCAAATGTTACAATAAAATAAAAGGGATAATTAACCACCCAATCATCGTAATACTGTTCTGTTTCATACATCAAACCCGGTTGTTTAACCAATTAAATTTTTAAAATTATGAAAACCCGTATGTTATTTTCTGTGGCTCTTGCAGCCGTCTTATTTACATGTACCGCTTTTGCCAACGTTTCTGAAAACGTATTCGATTTGGCGGGAACAACTGTTAAAATCTCTGCTACTGATAACGCCCTTGT
>JANPGW010000132.1:0-2341 GCA_031424115.1 Saprospiraceae bacterium
ACTGGAGCTTTAATAATACTCGATAATTCAGCGGCTTCGACCACAAAATCTCCGTTCAATCGTCGCCCAAATCCACCGCCCATTCGGGTCATTTGTACAGTAATGGACTCAACCGGTATATTCAACAATTTGGCTACTTGGTCGCGATGGGGCGTTGGATTTTGGGTAGGCCCAATAAGTTCTACCGAATCCGGTTTAACGTGGGCAAAAAAGTTCATCGGTTCCATCGGATTATGCGGCAAAAAAGGGCATTGGAACTCGGCCACGATGACTTTAGCAGCAGTTTTGAACACTTCTTCCGCATTGCCATCTTTTCTTTTGACCTCCGCTGAAGGACTATTCAATAGGTCTTTAAAAATACGGTTATGGTCAGCGGTGCTTTCGAGGGTATCGGCTTTTTCCCATTCTATTTTAAGGGTTTCTCTGGCTTTTTTGACTTCCCAAGTCGTTTTGCCTACGACAGCTACTTTGTCTTTAAATGACACCACATCCACGATACCGGGCATAGTTTTAGCGACGGAAGCATCAAACGATTTAATTTTCAGACCAAAAGCAGGTGGTCTTTGAACCATGGCTGTGAGCATACCTTCGCGGTAAAAATCCAAACCAAATAATGGTTGACCCGTTGTAATCGCTTGATTATCAACCCCTTTGACAAAAGTGCCGATGAGTTTAAAATCTTTTCTATCTTTCAAAACGACATCTTTCGGTGGTGTTAAAGTCGCCGCTTCGGCTGCCAATTCACCATAAGTCAGTTGGCGATTGGTGGCGGTGTGAATAACTTTACCTTGATTGGTTGAACATTCAGCAAGGGGGACTTGCCAACGCTTGGATGCGGCTTCCATGAGCATTTGGCGAGCAGTGGCGCCGGCTTGACGCAAGCGTTTCCATGAGTGTGGCGTCGAACCGCTTCCTCCGGCTACTTGGCGTTCAAACCTTTTTGGGTCTAAAGGAGCTTGTTCAACTTTGACCATTTTCCAATCAATATCCAGTTCTTCGGCAACGGTGATGGGGAAAGACGTTTTGATGCCTTGTCCAACTTCCGGATTGGGTGAAAATATGGTCACCGAGCCATCGGTATTGATGGATAAATAAGCATTAAAATTGGTTGAAATCTCATCAGATGCGGATACAACTGCGGAATCAAATTGCTTAGAAGGAAATATATTAAAACCTAAAAGAAAACCGCTACAGGTGGTAGCCGTAATTTTTAAGAAATCTCTGCGGCTATGTTGAATAGATGATTGCATGATAATCTATATTTTTTTTGATGATTCGGATTCAGTTTTTAACCTTTTGACGCTAATTTCACGGCTTCTTTGATTCGATGGTAAGTGCCACAGCGGCAAATATTATTCGATAATGCTTTTTCAATATCAGAATCGGACGGTTTCGGGTTGTTTTTGAGAAAAGCTGCTGCTGTCATAATCTGACCTGCTTGGCAATAGCCACACTGAGCCACGTCAATCTCATCCCACGCTTTTTGCAACGGATGGTCTCCTTTTTCAGAAAGTCCTTCAATCGTTGTGATTTTAGATTGAGCTGCGGCCGATATAGGCAAAACGCAAGATCGCACTGCCTGACCATCAATATGAACCGTGCAAGCCCCGCAAGAAGCCACGCCACAACCATATTTAGTCCCTAATAGTCTTAAATGATCGCGTAAAACCCAAAGGAGCGGCGTATCTTCTGCTACCTCGGTTGGGTAGGTTTTGCCATTGATTTTTAATGAGTAAGATGCCATGACAAATAGATTTATTTTTTATTAATGAAAAACAGATAAGAATTTTTCCAGTCAGTGAAAGGTTTCAAAGAATAAATGTAATGATATTTAGATTAATTTGTTTAAAGATTTCGTCATTAGGATTGATTTTTATGCCGTTTTTTTTAAAAGTTAAAACTGTGCAAACTATTATTCGCATTCAAATAAAAACAATGTTTAGCGTTTAATATTTAGCGAATTTTCGTTAATTTTACATTTTATTGACTATCCTACAAAATGACATTAAAATTTTCGAAAAATGAATATCGATCCTACCAAATTAGCCATACCTTTTTACTTTTTACTGATTGGCATTGAATTAATTGTCAGTCTGATTCAGAACATTAAGCGGTATCGCCTCAATGATACCTTGACCAATATTAATTCCGGCGCGAGCATGATGGTTGTGACGACCTTGCTTCGGGTATTTGGCATTTCCATGTATGTGTATTTATACGATAACTTCTCCTTTTTTCACATTCCTTCCACATGGTACACATTCATATTGTGTTTTGTCGTAGATGATTTTTGTTATTATTGGGGTCATCGAATGACGCATGAAGTAAATCTTGCTTGGAG
>JANPGW010000133.1:0-5168 GCA_031424115.1 Saprospiraceae bacterium
TCCAACACTATAATTTTAGCTTTAAAACGTTGTTTTCAATTTTACTTTATAACTTCTTTTAGCTAAAAACGCCTGTTTTGAATCGTCATTCCAATTTTTATTTGGCAGCTTTTTAACAATTGGTAAATTTGTTATGCACCCAAATTTATTCAAGAAACACCCAATGAGATAGTTATTCCAAGAGGATTTGTAGGGCGACTGCTCAGATATTGTAGAGAAAACAAAATCGAATTTGATTTTAATGATGAAAGACGAAGATTGAAAGAAACCTCCTTTTCATTTGATGCCATACTGAGGGGGTATCAGAAACCCGTGATAGACAATATTTCAAAGAAAGATTTGGGTGTAATTGTTGCGCCCCCAGGTTCGGGTAAAACAATCATGGGGCTTTTCATTATTGCACAGAAAAAACAACCCGCTTTAATCATCATACATCGCAAGCAAATAGCGGAACAATGGATGGAGCGCATAGAAACATTTTTGGGTATTCCTCAAAGAGATATTGGTCGGATTGGTCAAGGCAAAACCAAAATAGGCAAACAAATAACGGTTGCCATGATTCAAAGTTTGTCAAAGGAACTTGAAAAACCAGATTCAACCCCTTTGCTTAATGCTTTCGGGACTATCATAGTAGATGAATGTCATCATATTCCTGCCGAGATATTTAAAAACACAATAGCCAAACTGCAAACTTTCTATTTGTATGGTTTGACAGCCACCCCATTTAGAAAGTACAACGATGGGAAATTGATATTTATTCACTTGGGAGAAATCATTGCAGAAATAAAACCTGAGGAGATAAGCACAAACCAGAGACCCAAAATTATCATCCGAAACACAGCACTCGATGTACCTTTTAACTCAAAAACCGATAAGTTTGAAACCCTTTCAAAGATTCTTATCCATGATTCGGCAAGGAATAAACTTATTCTTGAAGATGTAAAAACGGAATTAGTTGCAGGTAAAAAGGTTGTGATAATAACAGAACGAAAAGAACACATTGATTCTCTCTATCAATACCTGAAACAATCGCATGAGACGATAACATTGAGTGGCGAGGATTCTGAAAGTAGTAGAACGACAAAGTGGAAACTTTTAAAGGACGGCAATTATCAAGTATTGATAACCACAGGACAATTTTTTGGCGAAGGTACTGATTTGCAAAATGCCAATTGCCTATTCCTTGTTTACCCATTTTCATTTGAAGGAAAACTTATCCAATACATTGGGCGTGTGCAACGCTCTGAAGTAACGCCCACTATTTATGATTATCGAGATATTAAAATTGGCTATTTGAACAAACTATTTCTAAAAAGGAATACGTATTACAGGAAGATTGACAAGCAAGCCACGCTTTTTGATGACCCAATAGAGGGAGAAGACCCCATTATTGATTCAAAAAATGTATTCACGTTTGAGAAGACAATAAAATTACCTTTTGAAAAATTAGATTTCCGATATGGCGGTATTGCTTTCAAATATGATATTACTGAAATAAGTGCAGCAGTAGAATTCGAGATTGAAAACTTAGAAATCAGACCGGAACTTGAAGTATTGAAACCCTACTTTTCAAAAACACTACATTTAAAAAGCGTAGAGATTAAAATTCAAGTGGAATTTGAAAATGATAAGTTGGTCTCTCAATTAGCCACATCCACCGATTTAGAAAGGATTAACAATGAGATAATCGAAAGCGTCAAGTTTTCTTTTATTTCAAAGGATATTTTGGGGAAACCTAAAATGGATGCAAAGTCAAACCTCTTAGACATTGCTCAAATTCAAGATTTACCACCGGGCGAACCATCACTTTATCAATCAGGCGATGAACTTTTAGAAGATATTTTGAAAGGTAAAAACTTCAAACATCGCCAACAATTGATGTACTTGGCACAAAAGCATGATAGCCAAAAGTTGAAAATTAGGTTTGTTTTAAGCCCATTTTCATTTGTCTTTCTCTTAACTGGCGAAGAACAATTCCACATCGTTTTAGAAACTTTAGATACCGAAGAAGCCACCTATATTTGGCACTTTTCAAAAGATTTTCAAACGCTTAAAGAGAAACTTAAAGAAATTGACCAGCAGCTGGCTTTTATCAAAAGTAAAGGACGACAGGCTTTTCTTGACAGCCAACCCGACAATTTCAATCGCCTACTTCATGATTATTCTGATGAAAGGAAGGGTTTTATTATTTGGAAGAGTTTGTTGGAGGAGGGCATAATCTAAAGTGTTGTTTGGTAAAATGTGGTAAACTAAGAGGAAATAAACGTTAACGTTTGCGTTAACACCCTATTTTTGCTAAAAAACCGGGGGTGTTAACGCCATTGTTAACGTTAGCGGGGTGAAAATGAAATGACGAAGGTATTAGAATGAATACTCTCCCGAGAGCGGTGATTTTGAATTATATTTAGCTGAAACCATGTAAAAATAAGCACTTCCAGCCAAATATAATCATTTCGTGGTATTATTTTTCATATTTTCCATTACATTATGTTTCTGATATGGTTGCAACTTGTTCTTTTACTTCCCAATATTTTGCAAATCTCTACCGTGCTCTCATCGCACCATAACCAATATTCAATCACTTTACGTTTCCATTTCCCGTCTCGATAACTTACTTTTGCTAATTCTTCTATCCGTCTCATTTTCAATAAATTACACCGTATGTGTCAAGTAATTTCAGGACGATGTGTTGAAATTTTTGATGAAAATTAATCCAGTTTATGTTAATTGATAAATATTTTGTGTTGATGTAAAGCAAAATATATAAACAAATTTTTATTATAACTTTGTAAAGTGTTTACGCTTCTATACTTGATTACTCTCACTGTAGTATAGATTTTGAATAAAATTTATTCCAGTTCATCTACTTTTTCTTCATCTACATTTGTACCCAATCCGATGGTTACATACAGTTTTTTGCCATCGGCACTGGCTATTAAATTTCTTGTCCAGTGATTGTTGTAACCTTGAGCAGGCATTTCATAAATTTTAGTCCCCGAGCCTTCAATTTTTGTACTGCCTGTCTTATAATTAAAGCGCACGACGCCATCCGTATTGGCTACAAAAAAAGAAT
This sequence comes from Saprospiraceae bacterium, assembly GCA_031424115.1. Classification (GTDB taxonomy): domain Bacteria; phylum Bacteroidota; class Bacteroidia; order Chitinophagales; family Saprospiraceae; genus JAAFJT01. The sequence continues at coordinate 3,074 of JANPGW010000133.1, forward strand.
TGCCCACCAGAGTCATTCCAAATGGTTGATTTAGATTGGCAATAAAAGTGGAACGCACATCTGGAACACCATCTTTATCCATATCTCGCAATAAAATTATCCTGTTCGGATTGGGTCCTCTAATCCCCGCTTCCACGGATTGGCGAAGCCGCACAGGATCTTCTCTGTCTTCAGGCTTAGGCGGTTGGTTGCCCTCGCACACCAACACATCGCCATTGGGCAACACATACAACCAGCGTGAATTTTCAAAAGCATCTGCATAAAGCTCTACCTTAAAACCAGGAGGCGCAATCGGCTTTTGGTCTGTAGGCCAACCAATAACACGGGCGTGGTTGGATGGTGCTACGCCGAAATCGGGCGGGGTAGCTGTTTGTTTATTGTTTGAGCTGCCGTAATAAGCGGAAATGTCAGTAAAAAACGCCCGAGTGTCGCTATTAGGAAAGTAGTAATTTTATTTTTCATTTACTAATATTTTTTATGATTTCAAATAAGTCCTTATTTTGAAAAAATGTATTGTTTTTTCAAAAAATTGCTTATAAAATTGCTTAAAAATCGGTTTCATACTGAGGGGGGTATGCGTAGTGAATTGTCGGGTTGATTTGAAAAAAGAAATTCCGTTTAGTACTGAAAACTCCGAAGATTTTTTTTTGTTAAGTAACGAGTTGTAAAGCGCTTTCATATTGTTCTTTTGAGATATTATTTTCTTTTTTAAATGTTTCAAATTTTTGAGCGTGCAAGATTATTTCTAATCCTTTTAGTAAGAAAAATCGTGTTACTTTACCTTTTGAGCCGCCGAGTTCGCAAATCCATTGAATATTTTCATCTTTTGTTAGGTCATCCTGTATTTCATAAAAGTAGGCACCGATAAAAAAACATAAGGCGATGATGTTTTTAATACTTTCGAAATCGTGTACTCTAAATGTCTCCCAGCCTAAAACATCTTTTAGGAATTTAAAAACGCCTTCAATTTTGGCGCGTTGTAGATAGGATTGATAGACAAATTGCGCCATTTGTGCGTCATTTACTTCGTAATTAGTGATAATGAGCATCGGGTCTTTAAAAATGAGCTTACCTTGATTGTCATAAAATCTAACGCGCACAATGCTGTATGTTTTATTTTTGATGTCTATTGTATCCCACTCAAAAATAGCAGAAGGTTTTACATACACTTTTTTGGTAAAGCAGACTTTTTCGTAAGTTTTTTCTACTCGATTTGCAAAATGGACATTGCCCCACTTAACAAACATCTCTTTTTGCTTTTTTTCATCAAATGCTTGAACGGATGAATTACGATTGCCTTTAAGACGAATCACAAATTTATCTCCTAATTCCGTGTCAATTAGGTCAAATAATTCATCGTCATCATGCCCTCTATCAAAAATATGAGTCAGAATGATGTTTGGGTTGTGCGCTTTAAAATGGTTATGATTAGACCGAATAGAAGAAAAATAAATGGCTTTTTGATTATACATATCCTCTGTTTCCAAAAAGGATTCTATCTCTTTGACGCGCTGTGAATCGACTAATTTGCCACTTTCAAAGGCTTTTCGCTCTTTTTCGCTTAAAAAATGAGGGTCACGATTACTGTAGGGAACAGAACTCAATAAGCCAATTTGGGCATTAGTACGATCTAATACAATAGAATTAAATGTTGAATAACCCCGTATCCAACCGCCTGAAAGTGATTTTACCCAACCAAGGTTTTCTAATTCATGGCTTTCTGGTTTGCGAATATCACTTCCGTCATAAATAAGATTAAGACTTAATTTGCCCCCCCTTTTTTCAACTTGGTTAATCAACAAAACGCTATTGAGTTTGGCAACATCAACTGTGTTTTTCAACGTCCCATTCACAAGGTTATGAAAATTATCGTATTCTTTCTTATTGTCTGCCAATCGCCACATTTGCATTGTTTTTTCTCGAATGACACGTTGAATTAAACTTGTCGTATTATCTTTAACTTGTTTTTGTTTAAGCAAAAATAACAGAGGGCTTAAATAATCTACAAATTTTTTTCATAAATGCTATTTTTAAGCGTTCAAAGTACGAAATTATGTAAATTTTCTTTTCTCTTAAAAATCTTCGGAGTATTCAG
>JANPGW010000134.1:0-4656 GCA_031424115.1 Saprospiraceae bacterium
ATTTGAGATGAAGGTAGTTTCAGATAGCACTATATCCAATCCCGTTGTAAAATGGATTTTCAATAATATCAATCTTGTGGATTCCACCACAAAAGAGGCTTGTAGCCATGGTTTTATAAAATACAAAATCAATAATATTAAAGATAAAACCAATTATTCAAAAGATAGTATTTTGAATAAAGCTGCCATTTATTTTGATTTTAACGAGCCCGTTTTGACCAATACAGCGATGACTCAATTCTCCTTTTCAACACCCACAAAAGAGATTGAAAATCTTTCATTTCAAGCGTATCCTAATCCCACAAATGATTGGGTGACAATTGATTTAGCTAAAAGTGTAGAGGCTCAAGTAATTATTACTAATCTATTCGGGCAAGTTTTAAAACGAGATATTCTGAGGGGTTCAAGCGGACAACTTAATCTATTAGGATTGATCGATGGGGTTTATTTTATAACTGTAAAAACGGATAAAGGACAAGGCTCGATCAAAATATTGAAGCAATAAATTAAAAATTTTTATATAAATTATATTATATAAAAAGGGGTGTCGTTTCAAAATTCGAAATGATACCCCTTTTTATACAAGAAAAATACAAGATCTATGCCTTGTGACCTTTTGATTCAAAAAAGAAGCCCAATTTACTATTTACTTGTTACCTTGTATTTTGATTCTCTAAATTTATCACTTAATTTGCTACTCGTTTTCTTGAAATTGAAACCGATAAAGCATCCTTATTCCTTGTTTTTCGTATTGACAAGAAGAATTTTTATCATTCAAAAGACTCATTTTTTCACCTAAAATATTATCCGATGGAAACGCTCACAATGAAATATGCAGAACTCACCAACTATATCGGCGGTCAAAACGTCAAAAGCGAAAGCGATAGATTTTTGGACGTGATTTCACCCATTGATGGCAAATTGTTGTCGCGCGTACCCATGTCCTCAGCGCAGGATTTAGATGATGCCGTGAAGTCTGCTCAAGAAGCATTAAATAGTTGGTCAAAAATGCCGATTAAAGACAGAGTACAAGTTTTTTTTAGGTATAAAACGCTTTTGGAACGGCATCTCGATGAATTGACGCGCCTTGTTCAAGAGGAAAATGGCAAAACCTACGATGAAGCCAAGGCAGAAGTCGAAAAAAGTATCGAATTAACGGAATTTGCCTGCGCGATGCCGCAACTGATTCAGGGCGAAATCATGGAAGTGTCGAAAGGGGTTGAGTGTCGCACCGAGCGGTATCCAGTAGGCGTTGTGGCGTCTATTGTCCCCTTCAATTTCCCTTGTATGGTGCCGAATTGGACGATTCCAAATGCCCTTGTTTTGGGCAATACGATGATTATAAAACCGTCGGAACAGGTACCCCTCAGTACCCATCGTTTGGCAGCGTTGCTGAAAGAAGCCGGATTGCCCGATGGCGTTTTTAATATCGTGAATGGCGACCGCGATATTGTAGAAGCGATTTGTGACCACCCCGATATTGAAGCGATTTCTTTTGTGGGTTCTACGAAAGTGGCTAAAATTGTCTATAAACGCGCTACGTCCCACCTTAAACGCTGCTTAGCTTTGGGCGGAGCCAAAAATCATCTTATCGTATTACCCGATGCACATCCGGCGATGACGGCATCAAATGTAGCGGCATCTATGTCAGGTTGTGCCGGACAGCGGTGCATGGCAGCTTCGGCAATGATTGGTGTGGGACCCGTTGACCACATTATCAGTATGCTGTGCGATGAAGCACGCAAAATTGTACCCGGTCAAAATCTTGGAGCGGTTATTTCAAAACAAGCCAAAGAGCGCATCGAAAGGTACATCACCGAAGCAGAAAAGCAAGGGGCTAAAATATTGGTGGATGGCAGAAAGGTCGTGGTAGAAGGAAAAGAAGAGGGTTTTTATGTTGGTGCAACCGTGATTGACTATGTCACGCCGGATATGTCAGTCGCCAAAGAAGAGATTTTTGGTCCGGTCATTTCTATCCTTAGAACCCAATCACTCGACGAAGCCATTGCTATCGAAAATGCTAACCCTTATGGCAATGCAGCGTCGGTTTTTACCCAAAGTGGAGCCAATGCCCGTTATGTTATTGAGCGAGCCAGTGCCGGAATGGTCGGCGTCAATATTGGTGTGCCTGTTCCCCGCGAGCCATTTTCTTTTGGTGGTTGGAATGAATCCCGCTTTGGCGTGGGTGATATTACCGGGAAAAGCTCGATTGAGTTTTGGACTAAATTGAAAAAAACGACGACTAAGTGGAATCCTGAAAGCAAAACAAATTGGATGTCCTAATTTTTACCATTTTAGCAAGATAAACAAGATTTAATCATTTAAACCTAATCAAATCATGCTGACAGAAGATACATTAACTGTAACGGATAAAGCTGAAATTTTGCACAACAATAATGAATACACGCTTTATTCGTGGTCAAAACAGGTGGGTAGTAACCCTATAGCTGTTAAAAATGCTAAAGGCGTTTACCTCTATGATTATGATGGCAAACGCTATCTCGATTTTTCGTCCGGCTTGATGAATGTCAATATTGGGCATGGCAATCAACGCGTGACAAAAGCCGTGGCAAAGCAAATGCAACAAGTCAGCTATGTCACACCCAGTTGCGTAACGAAAGTGCGGGGTGAATTGGGTAAAAAATTGGAAGAAATAACGCCCGGCAATCTTAAAAAGACGCTTTTTACTGTCTGCGGGGCTACGGCTATTGAAAATGCGATAAAACTCGCCCGACTTTATACGGGTAGGCATAAAATCATTGCCAAATACCGCTCTTATCATGGGGCTTCTTATGGCGCAATGACTGCGGGGGGTGATCCACGCAAATTGGCAAGTGACAGTCAACAAATACCCAATGTCATTCATGTTGAGGATCCATATTGTTACCGCTGCCCGTTTGGGCAACCCGGTCCTGATAAATGTCATCGGGAATGTGTGCAACACGTCGAGCGCGTTATAGAGTTTGAAGGACCCGAAAATGTGGCGGCAATACTCATGGAGGGCGAAAGTGGATCATCGGGTTGTATCAAATATCCGGCGGATTATTTACCTAAAATTCGCCAAATTTGCGATAAATACGGCATTTTATTGATTGCTGATGAAGTCATGTCAGGATTTGGCAGAACGGGCAAATGGTTTGGCGTTGATAATTTTGGTGTTGTGCCCGATATGATAGCGACCGCAAAAGGCATCACAGCGGGGTATTTACCTTTAGGCGCGTTAATCGTGTCCGACAAAATAGCGGCTCACTACGACGACCGTCCGCTCATGTTGGGTCTGACCTACTCGGCTCATCCGGTGGCTTGTGCCGCGGGTTTGGAAACATTGAAAATTTATGAAGATGAGAATCTCATTGAAAATGCAGCAGCAATGGGCGAATACTTGGACAAGCAAGTTGCTAAATTGAGACAAAAACACCCTTGTATCGGTGATTGGCGCAACACCGGTTTATTAGGCTGCCTTGAAATTGTTAAAAATCGGGCAACGAAAGAACCGATGGCTCCCTACAACGCCAAACCTAATGAAATGGTAGTCATGAATAAAGTGGCGGCAAAACTGCGAGAACTCGGCATGTACACTTTTGTTAGGTGGAATTTTGTGTTCATAGCCCCCCCCCTCAGTATCACAAAAAAACAAATAGATGAAGGATTGACCATGATTTCAGAAGCATTATTAATAGTTGATGAGCATGTTAACTAAAAGACAGTATTATGAAGAAAAACGAAAATCTTGAATTTGACTCAACTCTAAAGTCCTCTCCCCTCTACAGCGAAGACCTTGCGCCCATACCCCTCAGTATGCGGACGTGGAACAAGTGGAATTTAGCCGCGCTATGGGTCGGTATGGCGGTGTGCATTCCGACCTATATTTTGGCTTCATATATGATAAAAACCGGATTATCATGGCAAGCGGCGTTGATTATTATTGGTTTAGCCAATGCAGTCATCACTATTCCGATGGTCTTAAACGGTCATGCAGGAGTAAAATATGGCATACCTTTCCCCGTTGTCGGGCGGGCAGCGTTTGGCTATCGCGGTATTCATATCCCTTCATTTTTCAGGGCTATCGTGGCGTGCGGTTGGTTTGGCGTACAGACATGGATAGGCGGTTTGGCTATCTATTCCATCTGGAATGCGCTGACGGGAGCCACCCCCTCAGTAGGATTAGATGCTGGAAAGTTTGTTGGTTTTGGGGTGTTTTGGTTGATTAATATTTATTTTATATGGAAAGGAACGGAATCAATCAAAAAGTTAGAAGATTGGTCTGCGCCGCTTCTGATTTTGATTGGTCTAATCTTATTGGTTTGGGCGTGGCGAGGAGGATTGGGCTTTAAAAATGTGTTAGCTCAAAGCAAACAATTAGAAAAATCAACAGCCGTTTATAACCCCGCCTCAAGAACGGTAACCTTCAATTATTTAAGAGACTTTGTGAAGAAACCTAAAGCCGACTCCGTGAATATGTGGGTTCCGATGCTCAATGGTAGTATTAAAGAAATGGGTTGGGGAGAGATTCCTTGGGGGATTCTGCAAGCCACAATGGAGGAAAATGATCAAGCACCTTATCAATACAAATTGACCTTTATCAAAGAACCGGTTGATTTTGCCGCTATCGAAAATGGTACTCGCCCTATAAAAGTACAAGTGCGCAAGTATGAA
>JANPGW010000135.1:0-1865 GCA_031424115.1 Saprospiraceae bacterium
CCAAATCCTGTTTCAATAAATCGACTTTTCCTCTTGTGCCGCCATTCAATCGCACCGAAATCAGCTGTTCTTTGTTAAAACCCAAGTCTTTTTGCTGAATAAATTGCAGTTGCCGATACATCATAAAAGAGCAAATCATCAACGTAATGGATATACCAAATTGAAAAACGACCAGACTTTGTTGAACATAATTGCGGGGCTTTTTAGTGCTGATACTTTTTAAATTTTTAACAGGTTTGAAACCAGACAAAACAAACGCGGGATAAATACCCGCCACAATACCGATAATAAAAATAAAAAACAGAAAAGAAGCACCGAATAAAGCACTCGAAAAGTGAAGCACAATGGCTTTATCCGTCAGGATTTGAATGGCAGAGTTTAATACTTGTAAAATAATTATTGCCGCCCCGCCCGCTATGGCAGCCATTAAAAAACTTTCACATAAAAACTGAAAAATCAATTGCTTGCGCGATGCTCCATTGACTTTACGCACGCCCACTTCCAATGACCTTTTTAAAGAACGCGCCGTGGAAAGATTGATAAAATTAACGCACGCAATGAGCAATAAAAGCAAGCCCACGCCCGCAAATATTTTCACGTATTTGACGTTGCTGCGTTTACCCCAATCAGTTTGAAAATCAAATTTTGAATAAAGATATTGTGCTTTTAAGGGTTGCAATTGCATTAAATCCTCCGTTTTAGGATTATAGGCGTGCAATTGGTTTTTAATTTTTTCTGAAAAAGCCGCTACATCCGTACCCGTTTTCAATTGTACATAGGTATGAAAACTGTTGCCACCCCATTTATTCGCCCATTCATCAATTTTAAACAAAAAAGGCATGGGCAATAAAACATCAAATTGAATACTTGAATTATCTGGTGGATTTTGAACAATACCTGCTAATTTGAATGAATTATCATTGCTTAAAGTAAAAATCTGTCCCAATACTGAGGGGTTGTTGCGCCAATCTTTACCAAAGTATTTTTCAGCAATACGTTCAGTAATCACAATATCATCAAAAGATTGCAGAGCCGTTTTGCTATCTCCTTTGAGCAAAGGGAAATTGAAAATACTGAAAACACTGTTATCCGTAATCAATATTTTTTTCTCTTGAAAAGTATTGATGCCGTTTTTCAACGTCCCACTCCATGAACCAAATCGAACAGTATTGGCTATTTCTGGAAAGTCTTTTTGCAAAGCGGGTGCCAAGGGGCCTGGTGTGACAGCCACATCGTAGATTGTCCCCGCTTGATTTTGCTTTTCCGTCAAGCGATAAATACTATCCCGATGGGTATGAAAAACATCATGCTGCAATTCATTCCAAATAAACACGCTGATAACAAGGCAACAAGCCATGCTCAACGCCAAACCAATGATGTTTACGGATGAATACACCTTATTTTTCCAGATATTGCGTAAGGCAATTTTTAAATTAAATTGTAGCATAATTTTTAATTTTGATTTTGATTGAAATGAAAGCCCCCCTCCGACCCCGAGTACTCGGGGGGATAAACCTCAGTATATTTCGAATTTTTGATTTCGGATGTCGGGATGTTCCGACATCTGAAATCAAAATTCCGAAATCGAATCACTCCGTCCGCAACGATTTCACAGGGTTCGCCACCGCCGCTTTTATGGCTTGAAAACTCACTGTCAAAAGCGCAATCAAGACCGCTACCAATCCCGCTAATGCGAATACCCACCAGCCCATATCAATGCGGTAAGCAAAATCTTGCAGCCAACTGTGCATTGCCCACCACGCTATCGGGAAAGCAATGACCGTTGATAGAATAACCAACCTTAAAAAATCTTTGGAGAGCATTTGGACGATATTCAAAACACTGGCACCTAATACTTTGCGGAT
>JANPGW010000136.1:0-19725 GCA_031424115.1 Saprospiraceae bacterium
CCACTCCCTTGCTCTGATAAGATCGACAACCTTTGACTCTCCGTAAATTGTTTCTTTTTCATTTGACCAAATTTTAAATAAAGTTACAAAATATTGTTTTACTCTAACTAAATTTGGTTGCTTACTCGGGGGAGAGGACACTATCGGACAGTATATTCTGAAAAAAAAAGCAATTGGCTGTTTTGAAAGTTTGTATTTGTGTAATATAATTTTCAAGATGTCACTAAAAATGGGCTTCATTCTACGGAATGAAGCCCATTTTTACTCAAAGGCTTAATTAGTAACAAATTTTGAAAGAGCAACGACTTGTTTTTGATAATAAATATGTACAAAATATACCCCTTTTGAAAAGTCTTTTTTCAATATTTCAAGCGGTGCGTTAGTAACATCATAAGATTTAACCATTCTACCTAAAACATCATAAACTGTAGCTCTATCAATAGATACATCTTCGGGCATTTTTAAAAATGATTTATTTACTACGGGGTTTGGAAAAATTTGCACTTGTGCCAAATTTTTTATGATTTCTTTATTGGAGACTAAATCGCATTTTCCATTACGACCACCGAAAATTGCTACATCATTAACTGAGTAGCAATCTAAATAACCGCCTTGATCAAGCCCTTGAAAAATTGGAATAAAACCACAGAGGCATCCAATTCCTTCAACTAATTCCCCAAAACCTATACCTGTGATATTAAGTTTATACTTTTTTCTGTACTTATCGCCTATTAATATTGAATCTATAGTTTTTACAATTACTTTATTACCACGTGTTAAAGGATATCTATAAATTCTACCATTTAATGTATCGCCAACTCGGATATTGAAGTCATATAATATAGTGTCTTTATCATCTTCTCTAATATAGATTATTTTATCTTTTTCTCGAATGGCTGCTATATTATTTCTTATACCTTTTTTTTCAATTTTCTTGTATGCTATGCCATTAATTAAAGTATCCTGCCCTTTAACAATAAAGTGCCAATAGTTATATTGAGGGGTAGCATTTGATACAAAAAAATCCCGACCTACCCAAGTAGTATTTTCCAAAGGAAAAGGAATATACTGCTGAGCTAAGATTGTGGATAAATGGGCAATGCAGAAAAATGTTATTATAACTTTTTTCATTATATTAAATTTATTTTGTGAATATGAAAATTAGGTATTAGATGGGTGAATCAGAAAACTATTCTTGTTTTACAAATTTATACACTTTGGTTTGACCATGCAGTGTGATTTTACAAAAATATATGCCTTGAGTCCAATTTGCTTTGATGATGTTATTTAATTAAAGGTTAATACGAGAAGATGAAGATGAAGATATATACTATACTCGTGTCAATAACTCTACGATAGCAAATGTAGGATTTTATCTTTTACAAAAACAAATTTATTTACCTGTATTTTTATATTGTCAAAACATTATTTTTTAACATGTAATACACTTGACAAACATTTTGTATGAATGGTAGGTTTGACTGTACGAATGGTAATTATATGCCCTCAAGCCACAACAAGCCATAAAAATGAATTTAAAATTCTTTATTATTTTTCAATAAAATTATTCACTAAACAAATGCTATCGTATATTTGCGCTGCTTTCCAAATAAAATCTCACTGCGATACTTTCTGAGGTATTCAATTAATGACTATACTGAGGGGGGGATAAAAACCAGTATTTATTATCAAAATTCATAAAATACATAGTCCCTAACTCCGAAAGGTGATAACTGCGAATAGTAATGCTAATTTAGTTATTTCCCCTTTGGGGGTTAGGGGGCTAAAATTTAAATATTTTAATAAAAAACGGAACGAAAATGAGCGAAATCATTGATGTTAAAGCGCGGGAAATTTTGGATTCTCGCGGAAACCCTACCATCGAAGTAGAAGTGATGACCGAAGGCGGCGCACTGGGCAGAGCAGCTGTACCTTCGGGTGCTTCAACCGGCACGCATGAAGCCGTTGAATTGCGGGACGGCGACAAAAAACGCTACCTTGGTAAAGGCGTTTTGAAAGCAGTTGAAAATGTGAATGACATTATTTGTCATGAACTCATTGGCTACGATGTCTTTGAACAAAGAGCTTTGGATAAGCTGATGATTGAGTTGGACGCTACGCCCAACAAAGGTAAATTGGGTGCTAATGCCATCTTAGGCGTTTCTTTGGCAATTGCTAAAGCGGCTGCGAAGGAAAGCCGTCAGCCACTTTATCGCTATCTGGGCGGTGTCAATGCGCACGTGATGCCTGTACCTTTGATGAACATCCTGAATGGTGGAGAACACGCTGATAACAGCATTGATTTTCAAGAGTTTATGATTATGCCGGTGGGTGCTGAGTCTTTCAAAGAAGCTCTTAGAATGGGTGTTGAAGTGTTCCACGCCTTAAAAGGTGTTTTGAAAAAGAAAGGGTATTCTACCAACGTCGGTGACGAAGGTGGTTTTGCCCCGAATATAAAAAGCAACGAAGAAGCGATTGAAACGGTCTTAATTGCTATCGAAGCTGCCGGTTACAAAGCCGGTGACGATATTATGATTGCAATGGATGCGGCAGTGAGTGAATTGTACAATGCTGAAACCGGTATGTACACATTCAAAAAATCAAGTGGCAGACAAATTACGAGCAGCGAATTGGTTGCTTTCTGGACAGATTGGAGCAATAAGTACCCAATTCTGAGCATCGAAGACGGTTTGGCAGAAGATGATTGGGACGGTTGGAAAGCATTGACTGAGTCCATCGGCGATAGAGTACAATTGGTGGGTGACGATTTATTCGTGACCAATGTTGACCGCTTGCAGCATGGCATTGACAACGGTATCGCTAATTCTATCCTGATAAAAGTGAACCAAATCGGTTCTTTGTCTGAAACGATTGACGCCGTTAATCTTGCTACCCGCAATGGTTATACCAGCATCATGAGTCACCGTTCGGGCGAGACGGAAGATACGACTATTGCTGATTTGGCAGTGGCTTTAAATTGTGGTCAAATCAAAACAGGTTCTGCAAGCCGCAGTGACCGGATAGCTAAATACAACCAATTGCTTCGCATCGAGGAGGAATTAGGTTCTATGGCGGTTTATCCGGGCAAGGCATTGGTATAGTTAGAATTTTGTTAGATAAAAACAAAAAAGGATGGATTGGCAACAATCTATCCTTTTTTTATGGGGAAAAAAATGCCCAAATTGAATGAAGTTGTCTTGGGAACAGTACATAAAATTTAAGGCACAATTTTTTTGTTTTGGTATTTCATAAACTAAAATTTTCACTTTATACAATTATCAATTATGGAAAACACAAATAATTCTCCTGAGACGGGAAAGGTTTTGAGTCAAAAAAAAGCTCGAACAGTGAGTACTATTCCCCACAAGAAAGCTAAAAATGATAAAGATGTCTTACATGATGTGGAAACTTTGAAAATGTTACCGAAAAATGATAACTCTCATACTATTATCAGCACAAAACGCAAGAGTAAAAAACCTTAGGACAAATAAAACGCTGCTTGACATTTCGACATCAAGCAGCTTTTTTTTAGCTTCTTCCGTGCCACCAACCAACAACGGCTCCAATCGCAGCCATCATAATGGTGGATAAGGCAATATCTGACATCATACTATTGACAGTAAACATATTGGTAGAGGCATAAATGCCTAAGTCAAAATACAAACTCATAATAATGCCTATAATAGCACCGGACGTAGCCCCGCCGGCTGCTGTTGTAATATTGGCCCAACGCCCAAAGATATATGAGACCAACAAACCCTGAAAAAGGCAAGACGCTATCAAAGCCCACCAAATCATTTCTGATTCCGGCTTCATGAGCCCTGAAATAGGGCTTTTCATGGCATCTTTAAATATAATGCCATAGATAATCCAGCCAAGAAAGAATGAAGCAATACCACCAATGAGGCCGCCGATTAAAATTTTGTTACTTTTCATTTTGTTTGATTTTAATTACGAAAAATTATCAAACAAATGTACTTAAATTTTGAAATTTGCAATAATATCAGATAATTATTTTTTAAGACTTAATGTTTGTGTAAATAAATGACTTTCAACAATTTGCAAAATTCAGCATCCCTGTTTCATTATTCATCATTACTTATCACTACTTTTGCCCAATTTTTCATGGTTGCATGAACTTCTTTAATTTAAGTATTGTCTTTTATGAAAATAGTTGCTATTTCTGATACCCATAATTGTCATAATAAAATGGAAGTTCCTGATGGGGATATCCTGATTCATGCGGGTGACGTCTCAAGTCAGGGCAAACAATCGCAAGTGGAAGATTTTTTACAATGGTTTTCAAATCAACCACATCCGCACAAAATTTTTATCGCCGGTAATCATGATTTCTTTTTTGAGCGCATGCCGGAGAATTATATACAGTCTTTAATTCCCCCAAATGTAACTTATCTGAATGACAGCGGTATTACAATTGAAGACATCAAAATATGGGGTTCGCCGGTTCAGCCGTGGTTTTATGATTGGGCTTTTAACCGCCAAAGAGGTTCGGATATTCTTAAACATTGGGATTTAATACCGGAAGATACGGATATCTTAATCACTCACGGGCCCGTAAGTGGCATTTTGGATAAAACGGTTGATGGTGAACACGCTGGATGCGTGGATTTATTGAATACTGTGCGTCGCATTCGCCCAAAATACTTTATTTGCGGGCATATACACGAAGCTTATGGCAGGGTAGAAAAAATTGGTACAACGTATATCAACGCCAGCGTTTTGGATGTACAATACCAATTGGTCAACAAGCCTATTGTTTTTGAATATTGATAAAATATATAATATGGAAGAAGTAAAATCACTCAATTTTATCGAGGAAATCATTGAACATGACCTCGAAACCGGAAAGCATAAAACGATTATTACCCGTTTTCCACCTGAACCCAATGGGTATTTGCATATTGGTCATGCCAAATCTATTTGCTTGAACTTTGGTTTAGGTAAAACTTTTGGCGGTAAAACCAATTTGCGTTTTGACGATACCAATCCGACGAAAGAAGATATTGAATACGTGGATTCAATCCGCGAAGACGTACATTGGTTAATTGAACCATTGGGTGTGGACTGGGCAGAAGAACGCTATGCGTCCGATTATTTCGATACTATTTATGAGTTGACGCTAAAACTTATCCAAAAAGGATTGGCATACGTTGATGATTCGACGGCTGAGGAAATTGCCACTTTGAAAGGCACACCCATTCAGGCGGGTGAAGACTCTCCCTACAGAAATCGGTCTGTGGAGGAAAATTTGGACTTGTTCAAACGCATGAAAGCGGGTGAATTTCTGGATGGTACCAGAATTTTGAGGGCTAAAATTGATATGGCTTCGCCTAATATGTTACTCCGAGATCCGGTGATTTACCGTATCAAACATGCCCACCATCATCAAACGGGTGATAAATGGTGCATTTATCCGATGTATGATTATGCGCACCCGATTTCAGATGCCATCGAAAATATTACGCATTCCATCTGTACGTTAGAATTTGAGGTACACCGACCATTTTACGACTGGACGATTGAAAATTTAGACTTGTTCCCATCGCGTCAAATTGAGTTTGCCCGTTTAAATTTGACTTATACCATTATGTCGAAGCGCAAATTATTACAGTTGGTGCAAGAGAGAGTTGTCAATAGCTGGGACGACCCTCGCATGCCTACCATTTCGGGCTTGCGTCGTCGAGGATATACTCCTCAAGCATTGCAAGAATTTGCCAATAGAATCGGGGTTGCTAAACGGGATAATGTGATTGATGTCTCGCTTTTGGAGTTTTGTATTCGCGAAGATTTGAATAAAAAATCACAACGCGTCATGGCGGTTTTGAATCCATTGAAAGTCGTTATCACCAATTGGGAAGATGGAAAGGTAGATTATGTGGACATTGAAAACAATCCGGAAGATGAAAATGCCGGCAAACGTCAAGTACCGTTTTCAAGAGAAATATGGATTGAAGGGGAAGATTTTATGGAAAATCCGCCAAAGGGTTATCATCGATTGACCTCTGAGGGCTATTTTAGACTGAAAGGAGCTTATATCATTAAACATATTGAAACTGTTAAAGATGAAGAAGGTTCTGTTCAAGAAATTCACTGTGAATATATCCCCGAATCCCGCAGTGGTAACGACCAATCAGGCATAAAAGTAAAAGGTGTTGGGCATTGGGTGAGTGTCAATCATGCAGTCGAGGCGGAATGCCGCTTATACGACCGTTTGTTCACGGTTGAAGAGCCGGACGGTGATAAAGAGAAATCTTTTTTAGACTTTATCAACCCTCATTCATTGACGGTTTTGAACACTATGTATGTTGAGCCGAGTGTGAAACATTTGACAACCGGTACTAAAGTACAGTTTTTACGACATGGCTATTTCTGCGTGGATAAAGATAGTACTGCTGAAAAACTTGTATTCAATCGCACAGTGACATTGAAAGATAGTTGGGCTAAAGAGACAAAAAAATAATGAGAATAAAAAATACAGCACTTTACCCCTTATACTGAGGGGGGTGAAATCAAATACTACTGTATTGATTTTCAACTATTTAAATTATATTAAAATAAAAATTTCAAAAGTAATGCCTTAGGGGTACGATTTTTGTAAAACCTGAAAGGGAGTGATGAATCAATAAATCATTCCTTTTTTTTATTAGTACAACCTTTGAAAATCAAATAATATGTTAATATTCAAATTTTATTTCATTTAAACGGTAGCAAGTCTTAGTTTGTGTGGTTAAAAAAATTTAGTTAGGACTGATTTTGAAAAATTTATAAATTCTTTTACACCGATGAGAAGCTATTTTTTCCCCCTGCTACTGGCGTTGCCGCTCAGTATTTTTTCCCAATCGCTACTACAAACCGACAAATTACAAATTGACCCGAGGCTGTATGCTGTTTTTGAAAAGAACTACCTTGAAAAAGTATCGGTTGAAGATGCCTTTTTGATACACAGATGGAATTTTTATCTCGATCATGCTTTTTTTATATCGGATAATCCACTAAGTAAAGATGGTGACGGCGCAAAATACCCCTCAGTATCGGTTGACAATTTAGACCAAATTAATATTCTGAAGCTCGAGAACGAACAAAATTTGAAGCACGATTTTTATCTTGAAACTATTTATAAGATAAAAAATACGAATAAATATCTTGTTTATCTGGCAGGTAAAGATTTTGTTGATAAATTGAATGAATACTTGAAGAAATGATGAATGATGAATATACAATGGTTCAATTCCTAATTCATCATCATTAAAAAGGATACAAATCAAGCAAAAATATATTATCAATATGGACATGAGAAACATCTATTCTCTGTTATTCATTTTAGTTGTTGGGCTAACAGTCAGATCAGAGGCTCAAATTATTATCAAAAATGGGAGTGTTAGCACTTGCTCAGGGGTCTTTTACGACTCAGGAGGTTCAGGGAGCGACTACCGCCCTAACGAGTCGTATGTCTTCACGATTTGTTCGAATGACCCTACCCGCAATCATATCAGTTTGGGTTTTGATCAATTGGACATAGCAACCGGTGACGAACTGTGTTTTTTTGATGGTAATTCGGTCAACGCGCCACTTTTGGCGTGTGCAAGTGACTTAAGTGCCAACCAAAATGCCATTGTTCAAACCACTGCCACTAACCCCAGCGGCTGTATGACCGTTCGTTTTCGGTCGAATAGCAGTATTCAAGCCAAAGGCTGGGCAGCCAATATAATTTGTATTCCATCTTGTCAGACCATAAAAGCCGTCGTAGATGCTACAGATCCGGCAATTGTTCCGGCTGATACAGGTTGGATTAATACGTGTCCCATTACAAAACGGGTGAATTTTAAAGCACATGGTCTTTATCCTCAAAACGGATATGCTTATGGGCAGTCAGATACGATCAATAAATTTGAATGGAATTTTAATGATGGCAGTCAAGTGGCTTATGGCACTGACGTGAGTCATGTATTCGAAAATTCAGGCGGTTTTATAGTGCGTTTGACCATCACGGATACAATGGGTTGTCAAAATATCAATTTCATCAAACAACGGGTTAGGGTTTCGCCGCGCCCAACTTTTAAATTAGGCAATATTCCCTCTCAAGTATGTGCGGGCACTGAAATCAAATTAAAAGGTAAAACCGGGGTTTTAGATACTTCTTTTCAAGTTTCGACCACACAAAATCAAGCTTCCTTTCAAGTAGGGGGTGTTCGGTCAGGAAGGCTTTTTATTCCTGATGACCCTACTAAAGAATATAAAACGAGCATTTTTTTCTCAGATTTTGGTCCCGGTCAAACATTGACAAACATCAATGATTTGGTCAGTATTTTTGTGCAAATGGAACACTCATGGGCGAGAGATTTGGATATTAAAATTGTTTGCCCCAATCGTCAAACTGTCGTTTTACACAAATATGATGTAGGTACTCGCAATGTGAATGAGCTTTATATAGGTATTCCTAATAACAGTGATGCTTTATTTTCTGGTCAGGTCAATGATTCAACTTTCAATCCGCCCGGTACGGGTCTTAGATATGACTGGACACCCACTGGTGGGAAAACATGGCGCTCGTTTAACTCCCCAAATCCATATAGTTTACCTCCGGGTAAATATAAGTCAGACGCTTCGCTGAATGGTTTGATTGGTTGCCCATTGAATGGTGAGTGGTCATTGGTTGTAAAAGATCAATTTCAGTATGATAATGGGTGGATTTTTGCGTGGGGGATAGATTTTGCTAAAAGTATATATCCTTCAATAGAGTCCTTCTCACCTCAAGTAGTAGAGCATGGTTGGGTTAAAAATGACTATATTACGACTTCCTACTCTATGGATTCGATGGTCATAAGACCTAAAAATGCCGGAACTGCCGCGCTGACCTATCGTTTAAAAGATAATTATGATTGCGTTTTTGATACAACTTTATACGTCAATATTTTACCGCCTACTAGTCCTTTGTGTTTTACTTGTAATCTGGATACTTTGTTTAACACCTTGAACGATGCAACACTGTGTTCCAATAGTGCAGGGGTAGTATTAGATAAAAGACCCATTGGTTCAATCCAATCATCCATAACTTTCGATGCTTTCCCTAATCAGGAATTGGATGCCACTACCGCTCCTTTGATTGCGCCGTATGTTTCAACTTTGAATATAAACAATATTTATCCTAATACCATAACCGACCCCCTCAGTCAAATTGATTCGGTTTGTATCGACTTAGGAACTATTGTGCCGAGTGACATGGTTTTTGAGTTAAGAGCGCCTACCGGGCAAACTGTACCGCTTTTCAATCAGCGGGGCGGTATTGGATATTCCTTAAATAGTCTTTGTTTTTCACCTAAAGCCACCCGTGATATTGACGTAGCAACACCACCTTATTCCGGCCTCTATCAGCCTGAGGGAGGCGTCTCTTCTTGGAACAGTTTAATTGGGGCTACTTTAAATGGCAATTGGGATTTATTGGTAAGTGATGCACGAGGACCCAATAAAGATACCCTTAAACGATGGTCAATTTCATTTAAAAGTCAAAATGGTTTAAAATATTCGTGGACACCAGCAACGGGCTTATCATGTTCCGATTGTCCTAATCCAACGGCTAAACCCACTGTGAGCACTACCTATTCTGTTACGGTAAGGGATAGTTTTAATTGTACACATACGGATAATGCAATAGTGACAATCTTAGATAGTTTACCGGCGCCTATCTCCTCGGTTTCTAATGTTAATTTTACTTTTATTATTTTCGGATGGGAAGAAGTAACCGGTGCAACCGGTTATGAAGTCAGCATTAATGGCGGTTCGTGGATGTCGCCAAATGGTACTTTTTCTCACAGTGTGACAAATTTAAGAATTGGCGATGTTGTCAATTTCAGAGTCAGAGCCATTAGTAATATCGGTTGTGGGGCAAGAATTGCTTCTCTTACTCAATCAACATTGGCTTGTGTCGCCTCAATTGGCAATGGTTCGAACCGAAGACTTGAAATTGATTCCATTTTGTGTAACGGTCAAGCAAGTCCTAAAGTGAATTTCAGATACGCCAATGGTGTGGCGCCGATTACATTCATTATTGACTCCTTAACGCAACAATCTCAACCTTTCTTTACCGAAAAAATCAGAGCCGGCAATCATCGGGCGATTGTGATTGATAGTACGGGGTGTTCCGATACTTTAGACTTTATTGTCTATCATCCGGCTCCTGTGACGATGAGCCTTCAAGCGACACCGATTTTATGTAGTGGTGAAGAAACTGGAACAATTACCGCCGTAGCAGGGGGTGGAGTCAGTAATTTTATTTACAGGCTGACAAGTAATATTGTGGGTGATTGGCGCAATACTCCTCTTTTTGACTCGCTGGACGCAGGTATTTATACCATTGAAGTGCAAGATAAAAATGGTTGTTCGGTGTCCAGAGATACGGATATTGTAGCTCCCTTACCTCTTTTTGTGGATTTAGTCAAGCAAGATATCAATTGTTTTGGAGCCAAGAACGGTTTAGCCAGAGCGCAAACTTCAGGGGGTATTCAACCTTATACTTGGCAATGGAATCAAGGTGCTACGACTGAACAATTAGATTCTCTCTCAGCTGGTAGTTTTGATGTCACAGTAACCGATAAAAATGGTTGTTCTTTCACCGGTGGTGTTACCATAGATGAAAATGCTGAAATTGTAACAACGGCCAAGATAGATTCAGCAAGGTGTTACAATGAAGAAACGGGCAGAGTCATAGTGAATACTGTGGGCGGCATTAGCCCTTATGTTTTCCAATGGAATAATGGAGTGATTGGTCAAAACAACGAAAATATTCCGGCCGGTAATTATAAAGTGACGATTACGGATGCTTTGGGATGTATTGACACCTTGTCAGCAATGGTGCTTCAACCTGATTCACTCCGTTTTGATTCATTGGTTTCAGTCAATACGCGTTGTTCGAATGAAGCTACTGGTTCAGCAACTGCTTTTACAAGTGGTGGCGTTATTCCATATGAATATTTGTGGACACCTACCAATAAAACCACACAAACTATTAACGATATTCCGGCTGGTAGGTATGTTGTCACCGTGAAAGACGCTAACGGCTGTTTACATGACAGCGAAGTGACGGTTAAGTCTAATACACCCATCAATGTCGATGACTTTACTGTTGTTGCTCCTTTAAAATGTAATGGAGATGCCAATGGCCAAATAGCGGCAAATGTGTCCGGTGGGGCGGGTAATTATAGCTATAAGTGGAGTACAACACCCGTTCAGACAACATCAACTGCCCGAAATCTAAGAGCAGGAACTTTTACGCTTACAATTACAGATGCTAATAATTGTACTATTGTTAAAAACACCAACCTTTCGGAGCCTACGAAACTCAATGCAACTATAACTCAATTTACAAATGTGAAATGTAAGGATGAATCCAATGGTACAGCTACCCCCTCAGTATTAGGCGGTACACCGTTCCCTTTGGGCGTGAGGTACAATTATCTTTGGAATGATTCTTTAGCTCAAACCACACCGGTTGCATCTGATCTGAAAGCCGGTTTTTATATGCTTACCGCAAAAGATGCCAATGGTTGTACGGATACGGCAAATGTTAATATATCGGAACCTGCAATGGCAGTTAAAGCCGTTGCTTCTCAATCTAAATTGGGATGTTTTGGGCAAAATACCGGTGAGGCAGGGGTAATAGCCTCGGGTGGTGTGGGTAATTTTACTTATTTATGGAGCAATTTGCAGCGCACCCAATCCATTGTCAATCTTGGCAGACAACAATATTATATAACTGTTACAGATGGCAACAGCTGTCAGGCTATTGATTCGCTCAATATTATAACCCATGACTCCATCAAAATTTCACTATCAGCCATACCGCCCCGATGTTACAATTTAAAAAATGGTGCTTTGTCAGTGGATTCAATTTCAGGTGGTGCATCAAATGGCAATTTAAAGAGTCTTACGTATCGGTGGAATACCGTTCCGGTGCAAACCACTGCTCAGGCGGTCAATATTGATGGCAATAGATTGTATTCAGTAACAATTGTTGACAACCAAGGGTGTCAGAACAAAAACAGTATTTATGTTCAAGAGCCTGACCCTATTCTTATATCTTCTTTAAAGAAGGAGGTCAGTTGTTTCAACGGTAGAGACGGCGAAGCTGAAATCCAACCCTTAGGGCAAAAAGCACCTTATTCATTTTTATGGGCTGAAAATGCCGGTACTCAAAGTACCGCAAGAGCCGTGAATCTGGCTGCGGGTAAGTACTCCGTTACGGTCACTGATTCGGCTAAGTGTAGTATAGATACTTCCATTACAATATCACAACCGGCTCGTTTAATTCTTCAAAAACAACAAATTACGCCTTCAAAATGTGTAGGAGATGCTGTTGGTAAGATTTCGGTCACAATTGTTGGAGGTGTTCCCGTTTATAATTATTTGTGGTCAAATGGTGCTACCCAACCCAATATTGAAAACCTTAAATCCGGGAGTTATGACTTGCTTGTAACCGATGCTCACGGTTGTCAATTGCAAGAAAGTTTTTCAGTCTTAACACCCAATCCTTTAGATGGCGAAATTGCTTATTCCAACGTAAAATGTTTCGGAGAAGCCAACGGAACCGTTACGGTTGATGCTTTCGGCGGCACACAACCGTATGCATTCAGTATCGATGGGAAAAACTACAACGGGGTCAATCAGATTATTGGGCTAAAATCGGGACAATATGATGTTTTTATTAAAGATGCCAATAATTGTACTTGGTTTGATAGGGTAAATATCACTCAGCCGTCACGTTTCAGCATTGAAGCCATACCTGATATTACGATTAATTTGGGCGATTCAGTTCAATTATACGCCAACGTTTCAAACAATCAGGGCAAAGTTAATATATATTGGAAAGCACCTTATGATAGTACTTTGTCGTGTATAAAATGTGAAACACCAACATCTAAACCGATGTTTACTGTCACTTATGCCGTTTCAGCTATTGATTCAGCCGGATGCCGTGCACAAGATAGTGTCAAGGTTTTAGTTGTGAAACCAAGATATATTTATGTGCCCACCGGTTTTTCCCCTAATAATGATCAAGTTAACGATTTATTGACCGTTCGCGGTAAAGAAGGAACGACGATTCATACTTACAGAGTGTATGACCGTTGGGGTGAATTGCTTTATGAAGCGAAGAATTTCAAAATCAATGATGAAAACCATGCATGGGATGGTAAATTCAGAGGACAATATATGAACAGTGGTATTTATGTTTGGTACATAGAAGCTGAATATATTGATGGGGCAAAAGAAACCCTTAAAGGGAATACGACTTTATTCAGGTAAAAAATAACAATATTGTCATGATTAAACAATATACTTTTCAATATACATTACTCATTTTGGCGGTTTGTTGCCTGAATTTTAAAGCCGCCGCACAAGAAGCGGTTTTTGCCCAATATTATTCCTCTCCGGTTCATCTGAATCCGGCAATGACAGGAGTATTCAACGGTCAATACCGCATGAACGCGAATTATCGCCAACAATGGAGCGGTATTTTCGCGGATGCTCCGATTCGGACAATTCATGCAGCATTTGATACCCGTGTAAAAGTTAAAGGAAATGATTATTTTGGTTTTGGTATCAACGCTCTGAATGATGAAACGGGTGCTGCCGGAAGAATTAGAACAACCCGTGGTAACTTATCAGTGGCTTTTCAAAAACAATTGGGCGGCAACCGATATCACAACCAAAGCAATTTTCTTTCTGCCGGTTTACAAGTCGGTTTAGGGCAACAGTTTGGCAATATGGGTAACGTGTGGTTTGACCGCCAATATGATAGCCTTTCAAATACAGTCAATACTTCATTGGCTTCAGGTGAGGTAACACCTCAATCCAATATGTACACCGATTTTAATTTGGGTTTACTTTTTTATACCATTTGGGAAGAAAACCGGAGTTTTTACGTGGGTGGAAGCCTTCACCATATCTCTCGACCGGAAATTTCTTTTTTTGGAGATTCGAAAGAAGTGCTTCGTCGGCGCATCACCTTTCATAGCGGCGGCGAAATTCCTTTTAACAAAGAATTGAGTATTATGCCTTCGGGAATGATGTCCATTCAGGGGCCTGCTATGTGGGCACAACTCGGCGCAAATTTCCGCTATACTAATAAGGATTGGAATGAAGCTGCTGTAAGGGTAGGAGGGGCTTTCCGTATTGCCAATAAGTTTATTTCCTCAGTAGATAAAGAAGGTAAATCTGTTCAAACCGGTACGAGTATCCTCGGCGATGCTTTAACTGTTACCGGAATTATCGAGATTAATCGCCTGCTTATTGGTGCAAGTTATGATATACATACTTCAAAAATTAAATTACCGACTAATGGTCGAGGGGCTTGGGAGTTATCCATTATTTATACTGTAGCTGAAAAACGGCGTGTCAGAACGGATTGCCCGCATTTTTGACCCCCTCAGTATAAGAACCCAAAGTCCACAATTTCACTTGAGATTGTGGACTTTTTCTTTTTTTCTCCCCAAATTGACATTGCACAAAAATAAGTTGAACCTAAAATTTCAATGTGATATAATTGTGATATTTATTTATTTTCTTTGTTAAGATATTTGTTTCTCTGTTGAACCCAACGGTAAAACCAAATCCCTATTAGTTTCGTAAGTAACATAAATTAAACGACTTTGAACCAAACTGCTGCCATATTATTCTTTTCACGCACTGCCCAGTCAGAAGCGCAAGCCAAGCCCTTGGTTTTAGGAAAAACAAAGGCAGAAAAGATAGCAGCATTGGCCATTCAACAGGCCAAAAAAACGGCTTTGTCAACCGGTTTACCAGTCTTTCACGTTTCTGAAAAACAACAACGGGGCGAAACCTTCGGCGAACGTTTTGCCAATGCTTTTGAGGACATTTTTGCCCAAGGTTTTGAAAATGTAATCGCTATTGGCAACGATTGCTTGACGCTCACGTCAGATAATATTCTGAAAGCCGCCAAACTCCTTGAAACGAACCCTTCAGTATTAGGGTCGGCAACCGACGGCGGGGCGTATTTAATTGGTTTAAATAAGGCGGTTTTTCAAAAAAATGACTTCCAAAATATTCATTGGCAAACCAATTCAACGTTTTTAGAATTGGTGCAATTCGTTGAAAATCAGTTATTTACAACTATTTTTTTATCACAAAAATCAGATATTGACAGTGCATTAGACTGGAACAAAACGGTGCAATCTGTTCCCGTTTTTTTAAGAAAAAAACTCCTTCAACTCCTCAATACGGCATTGTTGAAGCTTTCATCACGTGTCCTTTTACCTCTCAACGACTTCTTTTTAAGTACCTCAATTGCTATGCGTGCGCCCCCGAGCGTCATTTAAATTCTCTTATTTTCCATAAAAATCACTCGGATACTGAGGGGGTACTTGTCTTGCCTTTACTTTGGTTGTCCATTCTTTTTTTCATAAAACTACCTTAAATGAAGCTAATTCATACTAAAACCTTAACGCAGAGCGCGATTTGGGGTGTGTTATTTGTCTGTTTTGTAACACCTTTTTCACACCTTTCAGCGCAACAATTAAAAACCCTCACAGGCACTATTTATGATGCTAAAACGCAAGAAGCTGTCGTTGGTGCGTCCGTCACTGCTAATAACGGCAGCACGATAAAAGGCGTTGTTTCTGATGAAAAAGGCAGTTTTAGCCTTGAAATTGACGATAAAATTGCTAAGATAACAGTATCGTCCGTTGGTTTTAAAACGCAGGATATTGCCTTAAAAAATACGACTAATTTGACGATTTATCTCGAAGCGGGTATTGATTTGTCAGAAGTTGTCGTCACCGCTTTGGGCTTAGAACGCCAATCAAAAAGCCTTGGCTATGCGGTTCAGCAATTGGATGGCGCAGAACTAAACAAAGTGAAATCGGCTAATTTTTTAGACAATTTGACGGGAAAAGTGGCGGGTTTGACGGTCATTTCAGGTTCTTCGGGCGTGGGTTCTACCTCAAAAATCACAATTCGAGGCGAAGCATCTTTTACGAATACCAACCCACTTTTTGTCGTGGACGGTATTCCTATCAACAATAATACGGTCGTAAATACCACAAATGACGATGCAAACGGCTTCATGGAAGTGGATTTCGGCAACGGCGCGATGGAGGTCAATCAAGACGATATTGAGACTGTAACGGTTTTGAAAGGCGCATCGGCTGCCGCTTTGTACGGCACACGGGCTTCTAATGGGGCAATTATTATTAAAACTAAAAATGGGGCGAAAAATAAAGGCATTGGCATTTCTTTCAACTCCACAAGTTTTATGGAAACGCCTTTTCAACTGCCCCAATTTCAAAATACTTATGGCTTAGGCAATAGCGGAAAATATGCCTACAAAGACGGTTTGGGTGCGGGTATTAACGACAATATCACGTACAGTTACGGACCTCGATTGGATGCGGGTTTGACTATTGCTCAATATGATAGCCCCGTGACGCTGCCCGATGGTCGCACCGTGCGGGCGGGCGATGTGGCTATTCACGGCGGTGCGCCGATTACGCCCACGCCTTTCGTGGCTTTTCCGAATAATTTGAGCGATTTTTACGGTACAGGCACCACTTTTATCAATAATTTGGCATTTACGGCAGGCAATGACAAGTACAACGCCCGTTTGTCGTTGACCAATTTTGACAGCAAATCCTATATTCCCGGGGTTGATTTGAAGCGCAAAACCATTTCTACGGCGTTTAATTTTAACCCAACGTCTAAGTTGAAAATCACGTCGAATATCAACTATATCAACTCGGCAAGCACCAATCGCCCTGCCACGAAATACGGTTCTGAAAACATCAATTATGCGCTAGTGGCGTGGTTTGGTCGCTCCAATAATATCGAGCCGTTGAAAAATTATTGGCAGCCAGGTCTTGAAAACGTGCAGCAATATTCCTACAATTATACGTTTTTCGATAACCCATATTTCACTTTGTACGAAAACCGAAATGGTTTTGGACGGGATAGGGTTTTCGGCAATGTGTCGGCACGCTATGAATTTACGCCCGAATTGTCGTTGGCAATCCGAAGCGGCATGGATTACTCGAATGAAGACCGCACTTTTCGCCGTGCATTTAGTTCCAACCGATTTAAAACGGGGGCTTATGCTGAGCAAAGCGTGTTTTTCAGAGAAGTCAATTCCGATTTTTTACTGAATTATGCTAAAAATATCGGTGATTTCAGCGTAGATATTTCAACAGGAAGCAACCGCATGGATCAAAAAGCCAGTTTTGAGCAAATTCAAGCGGCAACTTTGGCACAGCCAGGCGTTTATGCCTTGACAAATGCCGCTTCGCCTTTGGAATATTTTACAAATGTGGGTCAAAAGCGCATCAACAGTGTGTATGGTATCGCCAAATTGGGCTACAAAGACTTCCTTTACGTGGATATTACGGGCAGAAATGACTGGTCGAGTGCTTTGGCAACATCAAATTCATCGGCGAATACTTCATTTTTCTACCCCTCAGTATCGGCGGGTTTTGTGGTGTCAAATGTGGTAAAATTGCCGTCTCAAATCTCGTTTTTCAAGGTCAGAGGTAGTTTCGCAAAAGTGGGCAACGATGCCAATGCGTTCCAAACAAATGGCGCATTTGTGGCGCGCACACCCGTGAATGGTTTGCCAAGTTTTAGCAGTCAAAACCTTATTCCCAACGCCAATTTGAAGCCTGAAAGCATCACTTCCGTTGAAATCGGGACAGATATTCGCTTTTTTGACGATCGTTTGAAAATGGATTTGACCTATTTTAATGCCTTGAATGAAAACCAAATTATCTCTTTGCCCATTTCCACGACTACGGGTTATGCCCAACAAAACATCAATGGTGGCGCAGTAAGAAGCAAGGGTTTAGAGGCGATTTTAGAGTTTATTCCTATAAAAACAAGGGATTTTATGTGGCGAACGACCGCTAATTTTTCAACGTACAGAAATATTGTCGAAAGTTTGCCGCAATCTGCGAACACGATTACGCTGGCTTACAACAGTATTTATGACAATATCAACCAAACCGTTTGGTATCAAGCGCAAGTTGGCGGTCGCTTAGGCGATATGTGGGGAACGGGTTATCAAAGAACTGAAAACGGCGATTTTTTGATTAAAGATGGACGTTATGTGGTGAACAATAATTTGATAAAATTGGGCAATTACAACCCCGATTTTTCAGTGGGTTTAAACAACGCTTTTTCTTACAAAAACTTTAATTTCTCCTTCCTTTTGGATTGGCGACAAGGTGGCAAAGTTGTGTCACGCTCGTTGGCATTGGCGGCTGTTGCAGGGCAATTAATTGAAACCGAAAATCGTCCCGATGCAGGTATCATCGCCAAAGGTGTGGTGAATACTGGCACGACAGAAAAGCCTGTGTATCAACCAAATACGACGGCGGTGACGGCTGAAACCTACTACCGCATGTACTACGACCGCAACCACGAGGAAAACAATACCTACGATGCGAGTTTTGTAAAAATCCGCGAAGTGCAGATTGGTTATCAGTTTCCAAAATCCTTTTTGAAAGGCTATTGTGAAAACATAACGCTCTCTTTGGTGGGTCGCAATTTGTACGCTTTTAGTAAAATTCCGCATTTTGACCCCGAACAATTTGGCTTTCAACAGCAAAAATTGGTGTCTGGCGTGGAGGATATGAGCTATCCGACGACGCGGAGTTTTGGGTTTAAATTGGGGGTTACTTTTTAGGGTTTTGAGTTTTGGGTTTTGAGTTGGCAACAAGCTCCTCTCAAAACCCGAAACTCAAAACTCAAAATCCCAAAATACTGAGGGGGTCTAATTTTAAAATTTAAAGAAATCGAAAAATGAAAAATATATTAAAATACAGTTTTTTATTCATCTTTTTGGCATTTATTGGCTGCACAAAGGATTTTGAAAGCATCAACACCAATCCGACAACGCCCGTGGATGTACAACCTGAGTTGTTGTTGCGCAAAGTTTTATACGATTATGCCGAGCAAATGTCGTATGAAGGCTTTGTGGCAGGTAATCTTTTGGGGCAATATTTCACGGCAATTGACTTCAATTTGTTCGACCGACACAGCCTCACAGAACCGCAATATGGCGGCAAACCGTGGAATTTTCTCTACGAAAACCTACGGGACAATGAGATTTTATTGGCAAAATCGCGCTCAAACGTGGCTTTTGCGGTTTATGAAGGGCCCGCTTTGATTTATAAAGCCTACGTCACGGCAGCTTTGACGGATATGTACGGCGATGTACCTTATTCCGAAGCATTGAAAGGAAAAGACGGCATTGTTGCGCCTAAATACGATGCGCAAAGAGACATTTATTTAGCCAAAGATGGCATAATTGACAATTTGGATAAAGGCATTGCAGCTATTAATGCCTACAAAGGTGCGATAAAATTGCAAGGCGATATTGTGTATGCGGGTGATTTGACGAAGTGGCGAAAATTGGCTAACACGTTGAAATTCAAAGCATTAATGCGTATTTCGGGAAAAGAAAATGTGGCAACGCAATTGGCTAAAATCGCTACAGACGGAGATTTTATTAAAACGGCGGCTGATAATGCCAATTACAGTTTTACGCAAAGTCCACCCAATAATTTCAGAATGGTCACGGCAAAAACGGGTGATTACAATTTGTTTATCATGTCTGAAACCATTGACAGCATTTTAACAAAATTGGATGACCCGCGTAAAACGGTTTTTTTCCGTCCAACGGCGAGCAATGCCGCTGTTTATAAAGGA
>JANPGW010000137.1:0-24936 GCA_031424115.1 Saprospiraceae bacterium
GAAATCGGAAACAGCTTAACGCCCACTCAAAGAGAAGGCAGACCGTTCATCGAGTCCAGCTGCCAAGAGTTGGGGATTGACTTTGTGGATTTAACCAAAAACCTGTCTGGCAAAGACCCGAAAGAGGTTACGCACATGCCTATTGACGGTCACTGGTCAAAAATGGGTGCTCAAATTATTGCTGAGGATTTGGCACCGGTAATTGAAGCCAATGCTGCACATCGCGCAACGGCAACTTATGTCGAGCGTCCGGCACTCTTCGGCGACCAAAAAGCCAATCAAGATGAGATTTTAGATGGTGGTAAAAGTCTCCCTTACCGTCTCCAAACCAACAGTCAAGGCTTGCGAATGGATTATGATTTGACTTTCCCGAAGGCGAAACAACGTATTCTTTTCATCGGCGATTCAGGTTTCTTTTTTCCGTTTTTGGATAATAAAGACATTGCCACCAATTTATTACAAGCTAAATTTCCCGACAAAGAATTTGTGAATGCTTGTAATTGGGGCTATGCCATTGATGATTACGTGACTCTTTTTGAAGAGCGCGCTAAATTCACTGAGCCGGATGTGGTGATGCTGCAAACGAGTGGCACGGACATTTTAGATATGTTTTTCTCACACCGCAACCGCTTTGGCCGCAATCCTCAGGCGCACCAACCTTCGGCAGTGGAAAAAGCATTCTACGAAAGTAAGTTTCAAAAATAAAATTCGACATATTTAAGATTTTATACCATTTTTAGGGTAAAAAAAAGCCGTTTTAAAGCATATTCGCTTGAAACGGCTTTTTTTTTTACAAAAACTTGTCACATACTTTTACCTATCGGATTATATTAGTGTAGGCATTGAAAAACATCCCAAATATAAAATACCTACAAATTTTATTTTTTATTGTTGTGAATTTTTTCATTTAAGCGGTCATGATCCTGTGGGAAGGAATATGACCGTTTTTTTTTAATTTTTAAATAAAATATAAATTGAATTTATAAAATGCTGATTATAATAATTTTAAGATGAATGAGTTCTCCACAACCGAATAATTTATTTTAGCAACAGTTCTACTTAAAAACCTTTTTCAAAGTGAAAATTATAGATTATTACCTCAAAACAATATACTTTGAATTCTTCTCCCAAGTGATAAATCAATGAATTTCACCGCACTATTTTATTTAGAATAAGTATATTATTAAAAATTCCGTGTCACAAAACTATGTTTTTTAAATATTTCTATCATTCGCCCCTAAATCACCCTCTTCAATGACGATTGTCATTTTTATTAACTATGAATAATAGCGAACTTTGGGAGGTTAAATAAAACGGGTGTATTCATTTCAATAACATTAAAAACAATAAAATGGAAGCTATTAAACGCATTCTTGTCCCTACTGATTTTTCAAACAATTCTCGCGCAGCATTTGAATATGCTTTGAGCATGGCGGAGGATATGAAAGCTTCAGTGAAAGTAGTTCATGTTTATTCTGACTTTACCCCCGAAATGCCATTGGCAGATCCGAGTTATGTAGCAGGAGGAAGGAGTATTGTCGAAATAAAAGAATCCTTAGAAAAATTTGTTGATTCAGAATTAGTGTCTGTTGGCAATACGTTAACCGCTCGGAAAGTGAAAGTGGAAGCAGAAATGTTGTACGGAACGCCTGTTCAAGATATAGTGGCTATATCGAAATCCGGAGAATTTGATTTAATCGTCATGGGCACTGCCGGTGAAAGAAATTGGGGAGAGTTGATGTTTGGCAGTGTTTCTACGCACGTTTCCCAACAAGCGTATTGTCCTGTATTGCTTGTACCGAGTGGCTGTGAGTATAAAAGAGTAGATGATATTGTGTATGCTTGCGATTTTGACCATAAATCTTTCAAACATGTGGGTTTGGTAACCGACGTTGCTAAAACTTTCGAATCGAATGTGCATTTGCTTTTTGTGAAAACAGCAGAAAATGAGCGTCCGGATTATCAAAAAGATGTAGAAGATATGCGCACGGTTTTCCATACTCAAGCACCCAAGTTGAAATATACCAGTGACATCATCGAAGAAGATGATGTAGTGGAAGGTATCAACAGATTTGGCAAAGGCAATAACATAGATTTGGTGGTAGCCGTGACCAAACACCGCCGGTTTTGGGATAGAATGCTGCATTCCAGCAGAACCAAAGAGTTGGCTATTTACAGCGAATTGCCGGTTTTGGTGATTAAAGCGGATGATTGAATGGGTTCAAATATCATGATACTGAGAGAGGGGACAATAAGGTTACGAGCTTTTTTTCAACTCTTGTAAGTAACGAGTAAATAATAAGATGGTCAAGTTGGTATTTTTTTTCTAACACATAGTTGGTATTTTTTCTAACACATAGGCACATAGAGCACATAGTATTATGCGTAATCTATTGATTATCAATTTTTACAAAAAAACTATGTGCTCTATGTGCCTATGTGTTAGAAAAAAATGACCAACTTATTTTTACTCGTTGCTAATATTGTTTTCATGCTCAATGAAAACTGCCACCCGATATTTTTACCGCGCCTTCATTCTCAATTTTATACCCATTGATGCTGTAAAACAGAATGTACAAAAAACATAAAAGCGGTAATACCATCGCGATTTGCGCTCCTTGCGACTGAAATATCAGACCCGTTAAAGGAGGAACAAACGCTGCGCCCACGATAGACATGATGATGAGCGAAGAACCCAATTTGGCTTCTTGTGCCGGTAAGCCCCGCGTAGAAAGGGCAAAAATAGTGGGAAACATGATAGACATGAAAAAATAAACAATCATAAAACACACCACTGCCACGAGTCCACTTGTCAGAATAGCCGCCGAAAGGAAAGTGATAACCCCAATGGCAAACATCATCAACATCCGCTCAGGGGCAATGCGTTTCATGAGCCAAGTGCCGGTGAAACGGCCAATCATAAACAACACAAAAGCTGCCGAAGCATGATATGAAGCAATCTGTTTGAGCGATAAAGCATCCGTTATTCGATAAATTGAGGTGACAATACCGACGTGTGTTTGGTTAGATACCTCTTGTTTGAAATCCACGAAATAGCCCCAAATAGCCGTTTGACCACCGCAATAACAGAACTGCGCAATCGCGCCCAAAACCAAATGCCGATGCCTGAACAAACCCCTAAAAGAAGCCTTTTGAGTACTTCCGGTAGTTGTGCCATTGTTGCCGCCTATTTCCGGCATTTTGGTAATGGCAAATAGAATCGCCACAAAAAGTACTAAGCCCGCAATGAATAAATAAGGTGTCTGCACCGAGTGTGCTTCCGCGATTCGGATAGCTTCAGCATCTGCGATAGGCATAGCATTGAGTTGGTCACGCGTATATTCTTTTTCCGAAAAAATAAATAAACTCCCGATAATGGGGCCCAAAATGATACTTAAACCATTAAATGATTGGGCAAAATTGACCCGCCATGAACCAGATTTTTCATCGCCCATCACGGTCATATACAAGTTGGCAGCCGTTTCCAAGAACGCCAAACCACTCGCAATGACGAATAAAGCAAACAAAAAGAAACCATAAGCCCGCCAATCTGCCGCCGGATAAAACAGCAATGCGCCCAAAGCGTACATCAAAAGCCCCGCAATAATGCCTTTTTTATAGCCGTATTTTTGCATCACCAAACCTGCCGGCAGTGCCATAACAAAATAACCGATGTAAAATGCAGAGTCAACAACACCGGCTTGTGCACGACTCAAGTCGAGTGCCGTTTGGAAATGCTTGATCAATGAGCCGTTCAAACTATTGGCTAAACCCCAAAGAAAAAACAAACTGGTA
Source organism: Saprospiraceae bacterium (assembly GCA_031424115.1). Taxonomy (GTDB): domain Bacteria; phylum Bacteroidota; class Bacteroidia; order Chitinophagales; family Saprospiraceae; genus JAAFJT01. The sequence continues at coordinate 3,796 of JANPGW010000137.1, forward strand.
ACAAGAATAAAAGGAATGAGATAACTGTTTTTGTTTTGATTTTCCATTTTGATTGTGGTAAAATTTTTCGTTTTAAAATCAATAATGGTAAATATAAACACCCCCCTCAGTATTTCACATACAAATCTGAAAAAAAGTCTAAAAAAAATGTCACATGGCGGTAGCCAACGGATTATAACTTTGAAAGCATGAAAAATAATTGTCCCTATGTAAAATGCAGTCCTATTATCCCATGAATCTCATTTTTTATTATTGTGAAATTTAGTGAAACGGTCATTATCCTCGGGAAAGATAATGACCGCTTTTTTTTATGGTTTTCACACGAATTTCACGAATGTGTACACGAATTTTGCCAAACTGGATAGCGTCATCTTAGGTCTTCACACGAATTTCGCCAAGCTAAATAGCGCTTGCGAGTTGTTCATATCTCAATTGGTGAAAATTCGTGTGGAATTAGTGAAATTCGTGTGAAAACAAACTGTTGTCCATCAACCGAATCGCCTCCCGCCGTGTCAAACGCGGCAAATCATGCTTTTCTACAAAATCCAAAACGGCTTGAGGGTCAATTTTGCTGTATTCCCGCAAAGCCCAGCCGGAGCCTTTTTGAATAAAAAACTCGGTGGAGTGGGCAAGGCGGAGGACATAATTAAACAGCATCGCCGCATCCGTTTTCTTTTTGTAATACCGTTGAAAAGAAATCGCCACCCGTTGCAGCCACATTTTGTCGGAAACCATCCACCCCTCAGTAGTCGGGCGTATTTGGTGCGGAAAACGCGCAAAATGGAAGGCAACTAATTTGGTAAGCCCATCCACAGAATCCCACCAAGATTTGGTGAGTATCAACTCTTCCAAAAAAAAGATGAAATCTTCGGTTTGGTGGGGTAGAGCTTGCTGAGCCATTTCGATAGCGACGTAGTGCATCTCACGTTGTGGTTCGTCAAAGCACAACCGTGCGAAAGTTTTCAAATCTTCACCGTCAAAGATGCCATGTTCTTTATAAAAGGCTTTGGCAATGCTCATCCAAACAGGGGCTTTCAATCCGAAAAAGTCAAATTTATTTTTCATATAAGCCATTTGTCCCTGGGCGGTTTCGGGATTGCCGTTATCTTTCAAGATTATTTTAATTTTTTGAAGGTAGTCATCGACAGAAATTTGTGTTGTCATTTTTTTATTTAAACAAATATTATGAGCATATGAATGTTTTTTAAAATAATTTAATTGGGCGATTTATGCAATTTAAAAAATATTTAACAAAATAAAATATTTTATTATATTTAATGCAACAATAGGCGATTCTTAGCGTTTTTCACCTTTAATAATATTATCCATTCAAATAAACAGGACGACTATTTTGTCCCGAAAACTATCTTACCTTTTTCAAACACCACTTGCTGAACGGCGTTTCTTGCACCTAAACTACACAACATTATAATTTGTTTGCTTCACTATTTAAACCGTTCAATTATGAATCTGTTAGCACCTGTTTCTTCTATTATGAATCGTGAACTTCACGTGGTTTTACCTGACGACCATATCAGTCTTGTTAAAGATGTTTTTGATAGAAAACGCATTCAACATATCCCCGTTTTGAGACATGGGCGTGTTGTCGGCATTATCAATAAACAAGGTTTCAGAGGCTTTTATGAAGGTCTCAATAAACACGTTGACAACAAACTTTTGAACCAGACTCTACTGCGTGTTCATACGGCAGAGGAAGTAATGAATAAAAAAGTGTATTTTTTGGAAATGCACGACCGTATCAGCCTTGCCCTCGAAATGTTGAGGGATAATATTTTCTCTGCGCTACCTGTTTTAGATGGTGAAAAACTCGTGGGTATTGTCACCTCTTTAGATATTGTTAAAACTTTAGCCAAAGATAAAGTGATGGATTTGGACTATCGCATTGTTTGATTTTTCCTCCGACTAACTAACCGATTTAATCAAAATTATCTCCATTTAAAGGGTATTCATTCAAATAGGGTGGCTACCCTTTATCTATGGGTCAATTGCACGGAATCTATTCGGGGCAAATGGTGGTTGATACACTGCCACGAATCACCCCAATTATCTGACACATACAGATTTCCAGTTGTTGTGCCAAAAGCCAAATGAGACCCTTCAATGCCTAAAGAATGCCGAAAAACAATATCAAAACAGCCTTTTTGGGGTAGCCCTTGGCGAAGTTGTTGCCATGTTTTACCCCCGTCCTCGGTACGGCAAACGCACAGCGCTAAATTATGTGCCACCCGCATTTCGTCGCTGATAGCCGGAATCACCCACGCCCGAAGCGGATTGGCTTCATCCACCGCCAGCGCAAAGCCATAATGAGCGATGCCGTTTTTGTCGGACACATCGTCCCAATGTTTGCCTCCATCGGCTGAACGAAAAATACCGCAATGATTCTGTTGCCATAACACCAATCCACCGTTAGTTTTGGGGTTTAAATCAGTTTGAAAACCCGTTTTACAAGCCAATAATAGATGTGGATCGTGCCCAACTTCAACATTCGGATTGGGTAAATAAGTCGCTTTTAAACCTTGATTGCGGGGTTGCCACGTTTTACCGGCGTCAGTCGTTTCAAAAATACCGGCACAACTGACGGCAATATATACATGATGGCTATCAAAATGGTCAACCACAATAGAATGAATAAAGGGGTCATCTTTGCCCGCTCCAAACCATAATTCACTTCGTGACGCATGATTCCAAAGGCTTTCGACCAATTGAAAGGTCGCGCCGCCATCTTTGGATTGAAAAAGCCCACCGGGTTCAGTCCCGAGCCACAACTCATTCGGTCGGTCTGCTCCACCGCCAGCCATACACCAGATGAGCTTCAACGAGGCAGATTTCCCATTTTTCAGTAGGGCATCGGTAGGGTAGCGGGGTGTTACAACTTGTTCCCACGTTTTACCCTTGTCTGTCGAACGATGTAGTTTTTGCCCCCAATGCCGATGTGGTAAACCTACCCACCACGTATCAGTCCGCTCATCTACGAACACCATAGATACGGGAAATCCTAAGAAATGCACGGTGGAGATGCTCCAACGCCCTTTTTTCTTTTCATAAACAATCAAACCTTTAGCGGTTCCGAGTAATAATATCATATTTTTGCGAAGATAAAAAGGCTATTTAGTAACGCTTAAAAAATAACTTATTTATTTTCAATTTAACACATAGGCACATAGAGCACATAGAATCATGCGTAACTAATTGATTATCAATTTTTTATAAAAAAACTATGTGCTCTATATGCCTATGTGTTAGAAAAAAAAACAAGTTATTTTTTGTTTATTACTTAACCACCGGAGAGGGCTTGAAAAATCAATATTTCATCATTGTTGAGGGTGCTATCCGATAAATTGTCGCGGTCAACTATCATTTTTTCACCGATGAAAATATTGATGTGGTGGCGCAAAGCCCCCTGTTCGTCAACGAGATAATCGGTGATGCCGGGATAAGGTTGATTCAATTGATTCAGCACTTCCGCGACCGTTTGCCCTTCTATACTGAGGGGGTGCAAATCAGGATAAAATCTTTTGAGCGCAGCCGTAAAATTGACAATGGGCATAGATACATTTTTATTGAAAAAATTCGTGTCAACTAAATTAGCAAAATTCGTCAACCTGTCTGCCGACAGGCAGGTTCGTGGCTAAAAAAATCCAACACCAAATATACAATAAATGAAAGAATTTTTGACTGAAATAAACAATTGGTTGGCACAAAACAGAAAATTTGCCGTTGCCACCGTCATTCAAACGTGGGGTTCTGCACCCCGTTCCGTAGGCGCATCTATGTTCATTGATACCGATATGAATATGATGGGTTCGGTGTCAGGTGGTTGTGTGGAGGGGGCAGTCGTGCGCGCAGCTCTCGACGTTTTAAACACTCAAAGACCTCAATTGCTTTCATTTGGAATCACTGACGAGGAAGCCTGGGAAGTCGGTTTGAGTTGCGGCGGAGCCATCAAAGTTTTTGTAGAACCATATATATCTTTGGATAACCCCGAAATAAGCGATATACTGACCTGTCCCGACCTCTCGGTGAGGGGGGCTTTGAAAGACAATACAGGCTGTATTTTGATGATAAAAATAACGGGCGGCAGCAGCGAACATGTTTTAGTACTACCCAACGGTGAGATTTTTAGTAAAAATAAAACAACCGATATTTTAATCGACAGCGCTCTTCGAGCCTACCGCGAGCGGAAAAGTCAAATTATTGAAATGGGCGAAGACAAATGGTTTGCGCAAGTATATCCGAGCAAAGACCGTTTAATCATCGTCGGGGCAGCCCATATCACCGTTGATTTGGTGCATTTGGCTCAATATTTTGGTTTTGAAACGGTGGTGATTGACCCGCGCGGGATTTTTGCGGATAAAACAGCATTTTCTACACTGCCCGACCGATTAGCGAATGATTGGCCTGCAGAAATTTTACCGGAATATACACTGGATGAATACACTTACGCCGTGCTGCTGACGCATGACCCGAAGATTGACGACCAAGCGTTAGAGATATTATTGAAAGAAAACATTGGTTACATCGGTGCGCTCGGCAGTAAAAAAACGCACGAAAAACGGGTCAAACGGTTGACGGACAAGGGCTTTACAGAAGAGGAGATCGCGAAAATTCACGCACCGATTGGGGTGGATATTCACGCCAAATCGGCAAGAGAAATCGCTTTGAGCATTGTGGCAGAGTTGATTCAGGTGAAAAATAAATTTTTGTAAGGTTGTTTTTCAAAAAGTACCTCAAAAAACCATTATCTTAGTGTTTGATAACATGAAATCTGTAAAAAAGAACGAAAGAAATGACAAATGTAATCAGATATCCGCTTCGCAATATTAGTCCACAAACGCTTCGTGATTTGCAGGAACAATACCCTGATGCCTCCGTTCAGATTGAATTGAGCGATAAACCCAAATATGGCGGTTTGTCAGACTCACAATTTTGGGCATTGATTGCACAATTAGATTGGTCAAAAACAGGTAATAATGATGCCGTAATAGCCCCTGTAATATCTGCTTTAGCTAAGACGCCTTTACGACATATTTACGACTTTGCCGATATACTATCTCAGAAACTGTACCTTTTAGATGGTGAACAATATACTATGGCCAATAAAAAAGGCAATATTTTAGAGGATGCAGATTTCAACGCAGACCGTTTTTTATACGCCCGATGTTGTGTAGTCGCAAATGGCAAATCCTTTTTTGAGCATGTAAGATTACATCCCACTGAAATGCCTGATAACCTCCTATTTGCGCCTTTGCTCAGAATTCCTAACCAAGCCTATCAAATGCTTGTCGGGAAGCATTTGGAGCACGTTTGGGCATATCCTATCGAAACCTTTAGCAATCCGATGGGTTGGCAGTCGCTTAATATAAACGACAGGGATTTATGAAAATACACGGCAATGCCTTAGACAACCCTAATCTATATCACCTATACCAAATCTTGAGAATAGACAATGGTGATACCTTCAAATACGGTATCTCGGATGATCCAATAGACACTGATGGTCTATCTGAACGCGCCCGAAAGCAAGTTATGGAGATGAACAGAGCCGTCGAGTTTGAAAAATATGAAGCAAAAATTTTAATAACAAATATAATGGGTCGCCTTGAAGCGGTCAGAATTGAAAGGGAAAACATTGATGCCTATTATCAAGAATACGGACGCAATCCTTTGGGAAATATTACGCCCAAACGGAAGGCTTAATTTTTTTATTGGTATCAAAAAATTCATCCAGCGCCTCCCACGCCAACGTCGCACATTTTAACCGACCGGGAAAAACTTTAGCAGCAGCGAAAGCTGTTAATTCTTCGTCTTGATTGCCCCCCTCTCCAAAGGGAGTCCTTTGGACAGTATTGTCAATAATGCTGAAATAATCTTTAATCAGTTGTGCAACTTTATCTAAAGTTTCACCCTGTATTTTTGTCATTAAAACCGACGTTGAGGCTTTTGAAATCGCGCAACCGTAGCCATGAAACGTGGCATTTGTGACGACTCCATTGTCAATATCTAAAAACAATTTAAACTTATCGCCGCACATCGGGTTATAGGCTTCAACGATATATGGCGCGGTTAGGCGTTTTTCAAAATGAAAAGGCTCTTGATTGTGTTTTAAAATAACGTCTTGATACAGTTGGGCGAGTTTAGAGTCCATTATTAGAGATTATGGTTTTTCTTTGCAAGATAAATATTTAAAAAGACATAATGGATATTCGGCAGATAAAAAAAGAGTTTCCTATTTTTGAACATCATCCCGATTTAGTGTATTTGGATAATGCTTCAACGACCCAAAAACCGCGCAGCGTTATCGAAGCCGAGCGTTTTTTTTATGAAAACCAGAATGCGAACGTCCACCGTGGCATTTATGGTTTGGCAGCAGCAGCCACTCAAGCGTATGAAAAAACGCGGGAAAAAGTCCGTTCTTTTATCAATGCTAAAACAGCCAAGGAGATTATTTTTACGAGCGGCACTACGGCGGCAGTCAATTTAGTCGCCCAATGTTACGCTTTAGAGAGGGTAGGAGAGGATGATAACATCATCATTTCAGCGATGGAACACCATTCCAATCTGATACCGTGGCAGCAAGTTTGTCTTAAACGTGGAGCAACATTACGAGTGATTCCGTTTGATACTGAGGGGGTCTTGGATATGCATTTTTTAAAAGAAAAATTAGATAAAAATACGCGATTAGTAGCAGTTACTCATATCTCCAATACACTCGGTACGATTAACCCGATTGAAGAGATTATTGCGTTAGCCCACAAAAAAGGCGTTCCTGTTTTCATTGATGCGGCTCAAAGCATCACGACTCAAATGATTGATGTACAGGCATTAGATGCTGATTTTCTTGCTTTTTCGGGACATAAATTATTTGGTCCCACCGGCGTGAGCGTTTTGTACGGCAAAGAAGCGTTATTAAATAGCATGACGCCGTATCAATATGGTGGTGAAATGATTCGGGATGTTACTTTTGAGAAAACGACCTTTGCCGGATTGCCGCAAAAATTTGAAGCAGGTACGCCCAATATTGCGGGTGTGATAGCATTGACGGCAGCCATAGATTTTGTGGAAAGTGTAGGACGACACAATATTGCCCATCATGTTACTCAACTCATGCAAGAAGCCACAGAACAGCTTTTGGGTATTAATGGCTTAGAGATTATCGGTACGGCAAAGGCTAAAACGGGGATTATCTCATTTATACTGAGGGGGGTGCATCCACACGATGTAGCAACAATTTTAGCGGAAAACGACATTGCTATCCGCGCCGGGCATCACTGTACACAGCCCATTATGGACTTTTACGACATACCCGGCACGGTGCGCGCTTCGTTTTCCGTTTATAATACTGCTGAAGATATTGAAAAACTGGTGGCGGGTTTATTAAGTGTTAAACGCTTTTTTTAACCTATTTTTTACCAATAAACCGTTCAAAAAACTCATAAATGCGCAACATTCTATCAATTCTTTGGCGAACATTGCCAGAACGAGATAATTCATGAGTAGCACCCGGCATGCGGACATATTCTACCTCTTTGCCTAAATATTTCATGGATTTGTATAACATTTCCGATTGAACCACGCCTGTCCGCAAATCATTCTCACCGTGTTTGATGAGTAAGGGCGTTTGGATATATTGAACAAAAGTGTAAGGGGAATTGCTTTCCAAAACTTTTTCCGTTTTATCGTTCCACGGCAGGTTAAAATAATTCGGAATGAGTCGCCAAGCGTTGCCTTCACCCATAAAAGTCTTTAAATCATACACACCTCGCTGCGAAAAAGCGGCTTTGAAACGGTTGTCATGGCTCACTATCCATGCCGTGAGGTAGCCGGCATAAGAGCCACCGGTAATGACTTGTCGAGCGGTATCGACCCATGCTTGTTTAGCGGCATCAGTAGCAGCCGCCAAAACGTCTTCCGTGGGTCCCGTCCCCCAATCTTTAATATTGGCACGTTGAAAATCTATCCCGTAACCGCCCGAACCTCTCGGATTGGCATAAACAACACCGTAGCCTTGCGAACAGAAATACTGAAACTCATGCCACATCGAAAATTCGCCCGGTCCCCACATTGCAGTAGGACCACCGTGCATATTAACGAGTAACGGATATTTTTTTCCTGTTTCGAAATTACTAGGTTTCATTATCCAATATTCGACTTTTTGACCTTTTGAGTTGGTGTAAAGGCGTTTTTCAGGTATGCTTAAAGCCTTGTTTTTGACCCAATCGTTGTGAGAAGTGAGTTTTTTAACGTTTTTCATTTTCAAATCAGCCACGTACAACTCATTGGGATTTGATATTTCCGTTTTAGCGTATAATATTTTATCCGCAGAAACATCAAAACTCAAGATGCCGGAATCAAAGTCCGAAAGTTGTTCAACAGCAAGTGTTGCCACAGTGCATTTATAAATTGGTTGTCCGCCATTGGATTGTGCCGTAAAATAAACCGCTTTTGAATCGGTTGACCAAGCAATTGCCGCTACAGAACGGTCGAAATTAATTAATTGTGGATTTTTACCATCGGCGTTAGCCAAATATAATTGAGGGAAATTGACCCCTTCGCTTGGTGATTTCGAATACACCATCCATTTATTGTCCGGGGAAAAACGCACGCCACCGAAGCTCATCCCGACTTCGCCCAACAGTATTTTTTTGCCGGAACCGTCCGCGTTCATTGTGATAACTGACGCGTCTTGTTCTCTATCGGGGTGTTTCAGGCTGTCCAAATCAATATTTGATAGGATTTTGCCATTGTCCATCCAAATACTGCCGCCATAACTGCCAAAACCGGCAGTAATGGGTTGCGGTTTTGCGCCTTCTTTGGCTTCGATGACGTAAATATGGTTAAAAGTCATTTCGGGCTGCGTTGTCGCTTCGCCCTGAAAATTGAGCCGATTGATGACTTTTACCTTTTTATCTTCCTCATCTTTTGATAAGTACGCCCTTATTTCTTCAAGCGTTCCGTCAGGATTCGGTTTGATGTCTTTATTGGGTTTTAAAGAGGCATTGTTGGCAAAACCGGGTTTTTCGATAGACCATGAGGGCAGGTTTTTATTGGGATTCAAAATAGAATCTTTCAAAAGTTCAGACATGGTTAGATTGACATAAAACAGCATTTTTGAACCGTCTTTTGACCAATCGGGGTTGGTGGCACCATATTTAACATCCGTCAACTGAAAGGCTTCGCCACCATCCAACGGCATGATGAAAATTTGAGATTTGCTCTTTACATTACGAGCAAAGGCAATATTTTTTGAGTCGGGCGACCAAACCGCACCGCTGACACTTTCAGCCCCGCGGGTAATTTGTTTGACAGTTTGAAAATCCGTCATAAACAAGTGGGTTCTGTAATCGTATTCCAATTTGTTTTCCTCATTCTGCTCCATGGTGCGCAGGGCATAAACAGCATGCTTTCCATCGGGAGCCATGCTGATATTGGTAATTTGTTTGATTTTAGTCATATCCGTCACCAAAATTTTTTCTTTACCGTTTTGAGCAATACTGATTTGCGAGACGAAGAATAGGAGAAAAATTACTTTTTTCATGTTGTTGTAAAATTTAATTTTCACAAATTAAAAGATTTTATTTTAAAAGATACTGAGGGGGTGTATTTTTAGGGGGCAATTCCAGTTTTTTTGGACAAGCGACATAAAGAGAATATTGAAAGAGATTATTGAAAGAGATTATTTTTAAAATTTTATGATGAAACAAGCGTATATTATTGATTCCATTCGCACCCCGATTGGCAGTTTTGGCGGTACTTTATCTACCGTAAGGGCAGACGATTTGGCGGCAATGGTGATTGCTGAATTAGTGCTCCGTAATCCGCAAATTCCGGTCGAAGTGATTAGCGATCTCATATTTGGTTGCGTCAATCAAGCCGGAGATGATAACCGAAACGTGGCAAGAATGTCACTTTTACTTGCCGGGCTCCCTCCTTCAGTATCGGGCGAAACGGTTAATCGTTTGTGTGCTTCGGGGATGTCGGCAGTGGTGAACGCTGCTCGAGCCATCCAATCGGGCGATGGCGATGTCTTCATAGCGGGCGGAGTTGAGAATATGACGCGAGGACCCTGGGTAATTTCGAAAGCCTCTAAGCCTTTTGGTACGGACGCTCAGATGTTTGATTCCAGTTTTGGTTGGCGTTTCATCAATCCTAAAATGGAAAAAATATACGGCACGGAAGCAATGGGTAAAACAGCCGAAAACCTCGTGGATATGTACGGCATCAGCCGGGACGATCAAGACCTTTTTGCTTATAATTCACAGATGAAAGCAGCTCAAGCTCAAGCATCGGGACGTTTGGCAGAAGAAATTTTACCCATCGAAATAACAGTAAAAAAAGGCGAAACCGCCGTTTTTGAAAAAGACGAGTTTGTTAAATCCAATACCACCGTCGAAAAATTGGCAACCCTCAAACCGGCTTTCAAAAAAGAAGGTGGCAGCGTCACAGCGGGCAATGCTTCAGGCTTGAATGACGGAGCGGCAGCCATGTATATAGCGTCGGAAGAAGCCATCAAAAGGTATAATCTCAAGCCTAAAGCGCGAATAGTGGCATCGGCAGTGGCTGGCGTTGAGCCACGCATCATGGGTATTGGACCCGTTCCGGCTACTCAAATGGCCTTAAAAAAAGCGGGTTTAAGCCTTTCAGACATCGACCTCATTGAACTGAACGAGGCATTTGCAGCTCAAGCCATTGCCTGTATACGTCAATTGGGTTTGGCTGATAATGACCCGCGTATCAACCCCAATGGAGGGGCTATTGCTTTGGGGCATCCTTTAGGAATGTCGGGTACGCGCATTATTCAAGCGGCAGCGATTGAACTTCACAAGCAAAACAAACGTTATGCACTTGCCACTATGTGTATTGGTGTCGGTCAGGGCTATGCAGTAATTATTGAAAAAGTATAACATTTAAAAACAAATAAAATGGCTGAAAAAACCTTCTCTCGTCAAAATATTGACTTTTTATTGTATGAAGTCTTAGATGTTGATGCTTTGACTCAATATGATTACTTTAAAGAACATGATGTCGATACTTTCGGATTCATCCTTGATGCGGCAACGGACATTGCGGATAAAGTCATGCGACCGGCTTATGTAGCGGCTGATCGTAACCAACCTGAACTCGTCGATGGCAAGGTGCAAGTGCATCAAAGCGTCCATGATTTTTTCAAGACATTCTGTGAATCCGGTTTTATGGCTGCTCCGTTTCCGGCTGAATGGGGTGGGCAACAATTGCCTAAAACGGTGGCGGCAGCGGCTGAATCCATGATGGGCAGTGCCAATAACAGTTTTGTGATGTATCCCGATTTGACCAAAGGTGCCGCTAATCTGATTTTACAATTTGGTACGGATGCTCAAAAAAATCTCTATTTACCCAAAATGCTAACCGGAGAATGGACGGGAACGATGTGCTTGACTGAAACGCAAGCGGGTAGTTCTCTTTCGGATGTTGCCACAGCTGCCACACCACAAGCTGATGGTTCTTACAAAATAAAAGGTCAAAAAATATTCATTTCTGCCGGAGACCACGACATGACGGACAATATCGTTCATCTTGTTTTGGCGCGGATAGATGGCGCACCGAAGGGAACTAAAGGCATTTCGTTGTTTATAGTTCCTAAAAATCGCAGTGCCACCATGCAAAAAGCGGGAGGGAATTTTACTTTAGAAGATAATGATGTCGCCTCTATTGGTATATATCATAAAATGGGTCAAAAAGCTACGCCGGCGATGCACTTGGAATTTGGTCAAAAAGACGATTGCATCGGTTATTTATTGGGTGAACCGAACCGAGGTTTACCGCATATGTTTCTGATGATGAACGGTGCGCGGTTGGGCGTGGGCATGGCGGGCATTCACATTGCTTCCGCCGCGTATTATGCCTCGTTGCAATATGCCCATGAGCGCCCACAGGGACGGCGATTGACTGAGAAAAACGCTTTGGGTGAACCGACGACTATTATCCACCACCCTGATGTTCGGCGGATGTTGCTGTTCCAAAAAGCGGTTGTCGAAGGGGGCTTATGCTTGATTTTACAGTGCTACCAATATTTAGATTTAGAAAAAGTCCATAAATATGAGCCGGAAGTAGCTCAGCACTACAATGATTTATTGGAATTGCTCACACCGGTTGCGAAAACTTTTGGCGCAGAAATGGGGTATCTTGCCGTCAATCAAGGTTTGCAAGTTCTCGGTGGTTATGGTTATACCGAAGATTTTGAGTTGGAACAAATGGCGCGCGATGTGCGCATCATGAGTTTGTATGAAGGCACAACCGGCATCCAAGCACAAGCGGTTTTAGGTCGACAAATTCCCCGCAATAATGGTCATGCCATTGACCTTTGGACAAAAGAAGTACAAAAAGACATTGATGCAGCAGCAGCGTTGAGTACATTGCAACCGTACGCTACTATATTAGGAACGGAAGTCAGTAATTGGAAAAATACGACGCTTCAATTGTTGTCAAGAGCCACCAATCCCGAAGTCTTTTTAGCGGATGCTACGCTGTACATTGACATGTTCGGTATATTGAATGTGGCTTGGCAATGGTTGCGTCAAGCAACGGTGGCACAGCGCATTTTGGATACATCAACAGAGGCTGCAAATAAGACTTTTTACGAATCAAAAATTCATACCATGAAATTTTATTTTCATTATGAAGTGCCTAAATTAAAAGGTCTCGCTACCCGTTTGTTAGACGATGAAGTATTAACCGTTTTTGACGCTGAGAAAGAGGTAATTTGTTAATTATAACAATACATTAACATAACTAACATTATAAAAATTTCATATTGTAACTAAATAATAGATAAAATGAAAAAACAAACGCTCTCCCGTCGGCACTTTTTAGGGCAAAGTGCCTTAGCAATTGGCGGTTCGTTATTAGCCCCTACTTTTTTAATGGAAAAAAAGTCTGCCGGATTAACTTGTTTGCAACTGTATTCTGTCCGCGACGATATGAAAAATGACCCAAAGGGTACATTGGAAAAATTAGCCGCAATGGGCTTTAAAAACCTTGAACATGCTGCTTATATCTATCCCGGCGTATATTTCACTCGCAAAATTTATGGTTACTCGTCAAAAGAATTCAGAAAAATCTTGGATGATTTGGGCTTGACCATGCCAACGAGCCATGTTGTTTTCGGCAAAAAACATTGGGATGAATCTAAAAACGATATGGAAGATGTTTGGAAATTTGTGATGGAAGATGCCCTCATTATGGGTCAGACCCACATTATCAGCCCGTGGTTCGATTGTGACCATACCAAACTCGACGAGGTCAAAAAAGCCATTGATATATATAATAAAGTCGGGATGATTGTGAATAAAGCCGGTTTGCGTTTTGGTTTCCATAACCACCATCAGGAGTTTGTTCAAAAATTTGACGGTCAATATTTATATGATATTATGTTGGATGGATTTGATTTGAAATACGTGTGCCAACAGCTAGATATCGGCAACTTAGCCGTAGCGAAGGTAGATCCTATGATTTGGCTCAAAAAGTATCCTAAGCATTTCGAATCCATGCATGTCAAAGACAAGGACAAAATCAAGGATGAAAGCACCGCATTGGGTGAAGGCAGCATTAATTTAAAAGAAGTTTTGGAGTTTGCTCGCAAGAAAACGAATATTAAACTTTGGGTTTTGGAGCAAGAGTCTTATGGTGAAAGAACCGCTTTTGAATCTGTCCAAATCAATTTGGAGCGTTTTAAAACGCAGTACAAGTTTAAGGCATAGTAAGATGTTAGGCATAAGTTGTAAAATGAACGTCCAAAAGAATGAAAATCTTTTGGACGCTTGCCTACATTTTGTCATGAAAGCAGGTCTCTAGAACTCTGCAGTGGCACTTGTCGTTTATGGATATAGTATTTTTTCAATACGCTTATCCGGAAACAACCATATTACAGCCACCAATACGAAAATAGTACCTGAAATGAGCGGATAAAAACACGCAAAACTAATAGCCGTTAAATAAAGTACAAGAGATAATACCCCTTTACGATCTTTGCCCAACGCCTTAGCTAAAATAGATTCCTGTCCATGAATTTTTATCAATAAATTGGACAATATAGTGTAAGATACTGCTGCCATTAGTACAATAATGCCGTAGAGTAACACAGGAAATTCTGCAAAATGATTTTCACCCATCCAACCCGTGGCGAAAGGTAACAATGAAAGCCAAAACAGTAAATGCCCGTTGGCTAATAATACTTTACCGTTGATGTGTTTTACAGCTTGAAACAAGTGATGGTGGTTGTTCCAATAAATTAATACGTAGGCAAAACTCATAATATAGCTTAAAAAAACCGGAAAAAGAGGTTTCAATGCCTCTAAATCTGCACCGTGTGGTACTTTCATTTCTAAAACCATAATGGTGATAATAATCGCTAAAACGCCATCGCTAAAAGCTTCTAATCTGTTTTTAGTCATGAATATCAAAGTTTTGAAATTAAAAATACATCATTCCATATCATCCAAATGTTTACTAATTGCTCCCTCTAAATGACAGGAAATTGCAATAGCCAATCTGTATGTGTCACTCTTTCGGCTTTTCCTCACTTCCTTCAGCCAATTTTTTTAAATAATTTTCTTTTGAAACAATTTTATTGCCCGTTCTTTCTTCTACTCTGAGCCTTGCATCACCGGCTATACTGCCGCCTTTTTGAGCCGCTTCGTGATTTTCATTGAACCCTTTTGCATCATTTCTGACAGCTTCATCGCGGGTCAATTCCTCCCCCAAGGCTGTGAAAATAAGTTCAAGAGGCGTCATATGATCGCGTAAGTTTTGACGGTCTAAATCTTTCAGTTTAATGTGTTCGGAAGGTGTTACCCCAAAAGTACCTTTGGCAATGGTGGCTGTTAAAATTGAAAACTCTTGCCCTTCTAATACGCCCCGTTTTTTCCATTCATCAGTCAATTGCTTACGGGTTTCTATGGATTGCATGCGGCGGTCAATCCATTCATCAGGGTAGCCTTTAGCCTTATAAATCTCTCGTAGGCGATCAAAACCGATTTCAGGATTTTCGGTTTCATCAATCCGCTCTTTACTGACTTGAGCCATCCATAATTTGAAAGGCTCAGCTTTGGGTGAAGGAACCGACATAATCAAACGAAAGACCCCCTCAGTATTAGCCGCATCTGTTTTATAATTTTTACCATCAGCAGCCACCATTTTCAGTTGTTCACAAATTGTGAACAACTGATTTTCCCGTTTTTTTAGCATACTCCAATAAGTGCGCGGCTTAGGGCTATCGGTTAAAATTTCAATGACATCCACAATTGAAAAATACCATTGCTCATTGTACCATATTTTGCGAAGCGTTTTACCTTCAAAAAGGCTCAATTTATTATCTTGTTCCATAGTGATTCATTTTTATTTAGGTAAATTTAGCCGTTTTGGAAATACTTCTTTATAAAATTCGTATTTTTCTTCAAATCTCATCATAGCATATAAAGGTGACGGCGATGGCAATGCGACACAAGTCTGCTCAGGATACCATTTTTGAAAAATTTGAGCCACTGCTTTTCCTGTACAAAACACTTTTTCAATCATATTCTCTTCAAAAATACGGTCAAATTCGGCTTGATTCCAGATAATATCTGTCAAATCAGTATCCAAATTGGATGCTTTTTTACGGCGACAAGCTTGTATAACATCTACTAAGCCAATATTGAGGCTTTGAAATAATTGCTTTTTACTGTCTCTTGTCGGTAAATTCACATCATACAATTTTTCCATTATGCGCCAAAATTGATTGCGCCCACCATAACCGAAAGCATCAGCATCTGCTTTATTTTCTTCAGCTGCTCGTTGTGAAAATTGCCGACCGGGAAATGTGCCGACCACTAAATATTGCACATCGGGCGGTATGAAACTGCCAAAAGGATGGTATTCTAAAGTCATTTTTATCCAAATTTTAAATAAGCCACAACCGCCGCTGCAATCAAAGCGGGCAACGCTTGCACATAAAAAATTCGTTTCCCTGCGGTCATAGCACCATATATACCCGCCACACTCACACATAAAAGGAAAAACAGGGCAACATTCAAATGCCATTCGGTATCTGAAATAAAAAGCGACCAAATCAACCCTGCCGATAAAAAGCCGTTATATAAGCCTTGATTAGCAGCAAGCGTTTTTGTCGGTTCAAACAAAGAAGGGTCAAGGCTTCTGAAAGTCTTTTTGCCCAATGTCGTCCAAGCGAACATTTCCATGTAGAGGATGTACAAATGCTCGGTAGCAATAAAAGCAATGAGGAAGATAGCGAGAGTATTCATGTTGTTTTGTAATGATAAACTATGAATGATGAATTTTTTATAAAAAATAGTTATCGTTAGATTCTACTTAATTACTTTGTTATTTATGAAGTTATACTGAGGGGGGTATATTTCCACAAAAGTTGCCTAATTGCCACCAAATGCGATAATATTACAATGGGTACAATCACAGAAGGCAACCACACAAATGGAAATTTCAAGACACCAATATTGGGTTGATCAAAAGCCCACTGTTGCAAAGGCGTTGGTGCTGACAAAATGCCGATAGTAACAACATTCAGCACTAAAGCCAAACAGATAATATTCCAAATGAACAAAGGAAAGCGTTTAATATCGGCATCTTTGAAAGCATACCAAGCCATCGGCACAGCCGTCAGACCCGAAAGAATATCAAAATTGCGCCCTTCAAAAGTCATGGATTGTGGAACTTGCTGGCTTTGGTACAACCACAACAATACAATTTCAACCGGTACACGACAAACGTGTAATGTTGTCAGATCTCTTAAAGGTAATTTATCGAGAAAATTTTGCCCTTTTTTTGTCGTCAAAAAATAAATAATCGTCATGAATGCCGGAACTACTGCTAAGGCAAATCGCGGCGGGAAGCTATCGGTATTCAAATAAAAGCCACTTGCTGAAAGTATGCCCTGCAACACCATCCAAGCGGCTATAACCATCACGACTATATTGGCAATAGCTTGTGAGACCGTTTTACCTATGCGATAAAATAGGGCAACTGTCAAAATAGCAGTCAGAATGAAAAATATTGAGACGTAAAACGGTATTTCCATGTTTTCGATTTTTATCTATAAAGATAAAAGAAACTATCAAAACCATCGTCAATTTTTAAAAAGTAGAATTATGAAAACATATTTTCTTTCAATCAAACCTCAAAGGATTCAAACCAGATATATCCATACTCAATTGATTAGTTGGTATTTTGGAAACAATTTCAGACACTAATTTCCCCGTCGCGGGACCCAAACTCAATCCCATCATCCCATGACCCGTAGCAATCGTCACATTTTTAAAGTTCGTCAAACGCCCAATGTACGGCACACCATCCGGCGAACAAGGGCGCAAACCACTCCAAACCGCTTCTTTTTGCGGCAGTTCTACTTTTAATTCGGGATAAAAACTATTCACACCGTTTACAATTCCTTTTACCCGATTCATATTCACACTCAAATCAATGCCCGCAATTTCCATCGTCCCTGCACAACGGAGCGCGTCGCCCATTGGCGTCGCCGTAGCCCGTGCTTCGAGCATAATGGCAGGAATATTCACTTTATCACCCAAGCCTTCAAACATCATACTATACCCTTTCCCACCCTGCAAAGGCAACGAAATACCCAATTTTTCACTTAAAACACCCGACCAAGCACCCACAGCAATCACGACTTCATCAAATTCCAGTTTTTCGTTTTCAGTTAAAACGCCCGTTACTTTTTGATTTTTAATTTCAAAACCTTTAACTTCTGTTTTATATAAAAACTTTACCCCCTTGATGCTTTTAGCATCACCCCGAGAACTCGGGGCCAAATCAACGTAGTTTTTTAAGTTTGAAACCAATAAATTAGGGTTTAAATGTGCATCACCTGGGTAAAATACGCCCCCAATGGCATTGACTTTGGTATTCGGCTCCAGATTTTGAACGTCTTTTTCACTTAAAACATGGGCTTCAATCCCTGCTTTATTAGCAATTGCCGCGCCTTCCGCTTCCTCATGCGCCATTGCAGGTGTTTGGTACAACATCATCAACCCGCGCTCGTACCAGCCAAAATCAAAATGATTTTCTTTTTGAAAATCCTGATACAGGGTTTTACTCAAAAGACTTATGTCCCTCAGTATCGGAATGGATTTTTGGACATTTGCTTCCGTTGAATTTTTATAAAACAACCACCCCCATTTCACCAAACTCCCACTCATACGCGGGCGAATATAAAATGGACTCGTCGAACTCAACATCCATTTCAACCCCTTCGCAATCATCCCAGGTGCTGCCAACGGAATAATATGGCTCGGCACAATCATCCCTGCGTTCCCATGCGAACAACTATCCGACAAGTCACTTTGCTCAATAATCGTCACTTCATGACCCAATTTTTGAAGGTAATAGGCTGAAAATAAGCCATTTATGCCCCCTCCGATGATACCTACTCTATTCATATTTTTTATTTGAAAAAAAACACTTAAATTTGATTAAAATATAGAACTATATGGAATCAACTGGATCCGTTTCTGTTGTAAAAAAAGCCCATCAAGCTAAAAAATCGCCTAAAATCCCCGATAACCTCATCTGGGAAACGATAGATGGAAAACCTCTCTACAGACGAGGGTATAAAGACGTACTACGAAAAACTAAAAAAATTGAAGAAATTATGGGTTCAAGCGGCTATCAATCTATTTTAATAGGTTATCTTATGCGCATATTAAATCGCCAATTAGATTACACTCGTTATGATGTATTTTCAAGTGAGTCTGGTCTTCATTTAGATAAAAATAGTAATTTTTCCAATGATATTGCCATTCATGAAATTTTATCAGCAGATAAAATAACTAAAAAATACTTAAATGTGCCTCCTAAAATTGCTATTGAAATAGATATTTCCATTGACCCAGATAGTATGCATGAGATAGAATATATTGAAAGTAAAACGCGTAAAATGCTTGATTTCGGCGTTGAAAAAGTGATATGGATATTGACTTATGTGCGCAAAGTCATAGTTGCAACCCCTAATAACACTACTTGGCTCATGGTTGATTGGTCAGAAAATATTGAAATATTAGATGGTATTACATTTAATATTCAAAACTTCCTAACCGAACGGGGCATTGACCCCCTCAGTATCAAATAACCTGAAACCCATAAGCATAAGGGTCATCATCAGGGTCAATTTTAATGGTATTATAGCCGTAAACCCTTGCCCACCCTTCTATACTTGGAATAATAGCCGCTTGGTTGCCAATCGTCGTCGTCTCTTCTACTCTACCGATGAATTTTGAACCGATGATACTTTCATGGATAAAATCCTCTCCCTCTTTCAACTTGCCTTTAAAATACCATTGCGCCAACCGTGCCGAAGTTCCCGTACCACAAGGCGAACGATCAATCGCTTTGTCACCATAAAATACCGCATTGCGTGCCGTAGAAGTCGCATCTAATGGCTCACCCGTCCATAAAATGTGGCTTAATCCATTAATTGTGGGATTTTGAGGATGCACAAAAGTGTATTTTTCATTCATATTCAAACGCATTGCCCTTGCCCAAGCAATGAGTTGTTCCGCTTTAAAATGTTGAAGCCCCGCGAAGTTTTTTTGAGGGTCAACAATGGCATAAAAATTACCACCATACGCCACATCTACTATCAATTCACCCAAATCAGGACACTTCACAGTCAAATTTTCAGCCGCTAAAAAAGAAGGCACATTGACTAATTTAACCGATTTTACCTTATTTCCTTCTTTTTTATACGTCACCAAAACCAATCCGGCGGGCGTTTCAACGCGCAATTCACCTTCCACCTTAGGCGTCACCAAACCTTCCTCGATGGCAATTGTCACCGTACCAATTGTACCATGCCCACACATCGGCAAGCAGCCACTCGTTTCAATAAACAAAACGGCAATGTCATTCGCCTCATCGTGCGGTGGATACAAAATACTGCCCGACATCATATCATGCCCCCGTGGTTCAAACATGAGCCCTTTACGAATCCAGTCATATTCTTTTAAAAAATGCTGCCGCTTTTCACTCATATTAGCCCCCCTCAGTATGGGACCACCTCCAGCCACTAATCGGACAGGGTTGCCGCACGTGTGTGCATCTATGCAGAAGAAAGTTTTGCTAGTCATCGTCTTTCTACTTTTTCTCTTAAATTTTTAAATCGTTCAAAACTAAAAATAGGGTTCACTTCTGTATCTCCTTTAACTAAATCCACCATCATTTCACCCACCACAGCCCCCATTTTGTAGCCATGACCGGAGCCTCCACCCATAATCCAAACATTATTGGCAGTTGGTAATTTATCAATGATAAAATGGGCATCGGGGGTATTTTCGTATTGACAAACCCGAAATTCCAACAAACCCATACCCCTCAGTATCGGGAAGCGATGATGGATGAATTCTTGCACTTCTTTCCAATGGAATTCTGAAATCAATCGTTCGGGGGTGTCTGGGTCGAAATCCTCACCGGCAACATCTTTACCTGCTTTAAAACCTCTGACCATAGCATCAGAGCCAGCGGCAGGAATGCCGTACATCATGACATCATCCCAAAAGCTGCTGAAATCACACCAAACGGGTAGTTTTTCTAAGATATCACAGCCAGCGGGTGTATTGAAATAATAAATCTCTTGCTTCGTCGGGCGAATCAATGAACCAATTTCGTCTGGAAATAACTTGCCCAACCAAGGACCACAAGCAAAAATGTAGCTGTCGGCTATCAGCTTTGAGCCGTCGGACAGTTCAACTCCTTGTAGAGTTTCATTTAATGTATTCAAAGGACGTGCAGCCGCTATTTTAAAATCACCGCCTTCTTTCACAAACTGCTCTTTAACGACATGACAGCCCATGCGAGCCAATAAGTATCCGCCGTTATTTTCCAAAACGACTTGATTGATGTCTTCTAAATTGATGTGCGGATAGCGCTTAGCTGCGTCTTTTATTGAAAACTCCTCGTATTTAAAGCCTAAATCATCAAAATGATTCAAAGCCGCTTTTAATCGAGAATCATCTTTGCCGATTAAATTAAGCACACCGATTGGGTGAAATATTCGAGTGCCAAATGCTTTTTCATTTTCACGCCAAATCTGACCCGAACGGTGTGCCATTTCAGCGTATA
>JANPGW010000138.1:0-2766 GCA_031424115.1 Saprospiraceae bacterium
ATATTCATAGAAATAAGACTAAATCACCCATCACTACTCAATTTTCAAAGCACGGGTTATACGGTCGTAACAATCTTCCAAATGGTAGCGGCTGAGGGCGTCATTGGTGTTTTTACCCGCTTTTTTCAAATCTTTTTGCAACTGAACAAGCGTTGCCAATGTCATGGAATAAATATCCGTCCTTTTTGGGTCGGGCACATTGATGGCGGGTCCGTCAGGGTTGCGCACCGGCGGCGCAGGAGCGGCAGGCTTCAACATGGTCAAAAGTTTTTCAATCAAAACCTTTTGCAAATTGCGACGCTGAACAGTTATGGTGGCACCGGATTTTAATTCTGCAAAAATACCTATGCGCAAATCATTGAACAATTTGTCAATACCATAGCCATTACTCACCACACTTTGGGACTCAATTACCCGTTGCAACTTGGCGGTTTCGAGTAGATTATTAATCACATCTTGTTGCAAGCTCGTTAGCATATTGACGCCTTGTTCGGCTCTAACCAAACTCAAGACACGTTTATCCATCAACCATTCCGGCGTCTGGAAGAGGTTTTTATTCAAAAAAGCAATGGCTTCCCGTTGCCTATCAGCCGGTGCCGGTTCGAAAACGACGCCGGTTTGTTCGTAGGTTTTAGGGGTGGCAAAGACGCCACCGACCCATTTAGCCACGTGAAACATATACCGCCTAAATTGAGACAATACTTCTGAATAGGTTTCATCCACCATTTCGTAATCTTCTCCGTCTTTTTTACTCCACTCTACTATATTGGGAATGATGCGTTGCAGGTTTTTTATCCCATATTCAGACGCCAACATGGCATTATCCCCCAAATCTTCGCTTTGAGCTCGAGGGTCAAACGGACTTTGTTCAGTTGTGAAATGCAGACGAGGATTGTTGGCGGCTTTTGCCAAATACAAACGGTTGAGGATTTTTTTATCTTCTTCGGCGTCTTTTGTGCCATATATGGGCTTATACGCCCATTCGATTGCCCACCGGTCATAGTCACCTACCCGCGGGTAAAAGTCCGTTATCCCATCTTCGGGTTGGGCGACATAGTTGAAACGCGCATAGTCCATGATGGAAGATGTATGACCGTTTTCATCGGTGAATTTTTTATCGCGCAATTTTTCAACCGGCGTAGCATAGCTGGCGCCAAAATTATGACGCAAACCCAATGTGTGTCCGACTTCATGAGCAGCCACAAAACGCACTAAATCACCCATCAATTTATCATCATACTCCAAAATACGGGCTTTAGCATCCACAGCGGCAGTTTGAACAGTGTACCACTTTTTCAGCAATTTCATAATGTTGTGATACCAGCCTATGTGGCTTTCGATGATTTCACCGGAACGCGGGTCGTTAACGTTGGGCCCGTAAGCGTTCTCGATGTCAGAAGCGAAATAGCGCAAAACAGAAAAACGGGCATCCTCAAGGCTCATAGTCGTATCGTTCAGGGGCCAATCTTTGGCTAAAATAGCATTTTTCCAGCCCGCTTGTTCAAAAGCTTTTTGCCAATCTTCAATCCCTTGTTTCAGATAAGACCGCCATTTCAAAGGAGTAGCCGGGTCAATGTAGTAAACAATGGGTTTGGCGGGTTCTACCAATTCACCGCGTTGTTGCCGAGCGGCATCGGCAGCATTTTTAGGTTCAAGACGCCATCTGGCAGCGAAGGTTTCATCTTTTGTGCGTTGCGAGTTATCATCATACACGGTATAGCCCGTAGCAAAATAGCCGACTCTGGGGTCAAAAAACCGTTTGCGCATCCGCTCTTTGGGCAATAAAATCAAAGAAGTATTCAATTCAAAAGTCACGACACCGGCTGATAGCCCCCCCCTCAGTGTCACGGGTTCAAATGGGCTTGGCGTGGTCGGCGGGTTCAAAGAAGGCGGTGTCACCCCAAAAGTTTTGACGGTTCTGATTTCAACATTGATTGGATAAGCCCGAATGCTCTCAATATAACTGCGGTCTTTTTGTAAATCAGTCAGTTTATAAATCTGTTTTGTGATAGGTGACAAGGCAAAAACCTGATTGGCATCTTTAAAAAAATCAGTCACTTCAATTACCACCGAAGTGTCCTTTCGCACGGCTTTGATATCAAAGGCAGCCGCAATCGGATCGACGTTGGATGTTTCAACGGCTTTAAATATTGGCTGAGTCGAGTCTGCACTGACATTAATGTAGTTTTTAACCCTTAAAAAGACCTTATCTTCTCTTTTTTCTAAGCGAATAACTTGACGATTGGCTTGTTCGCCGCCGTAACCGGCACCGGTTGGCGTCTTAGACGTGCGGGTTATCGCCATAATATCTCGCCCCATTATCGAATCCGGAATTTCAAAAAAATATTTATCCTCAAGACGATGTATCGTCAACAGACCATTCATAGATACAGCTTTCGCCGTTATGACTTCTGCATAAGGTTTGGGTCCTTTGGCGGCGGCAGAATCCGGTTTTGTCGTTTTAGCGGTGGGCGTTTGAGAAAATATTGGCGCACTCAACAGCATAAAAAGAATGATAAAAAGGGATGTGGAAAGTGTAAGGCTATTGTGGTGGTTCTTCACGAGTTGGTTGTGATGCAAAAACATAATGTATTTGTTTTTTAGTAATCAATAAGGTTTTATATGAATAATGCGAATATTGGGTTAAACAGCCCCGAATGGGGCGAAATATCCTAACGACGGGTGTAAGCCCGTCGTTATAAGAAGCCATCGGCTCGTCTCAGCCCTGAAAGGGCGAGATATTATTACGCCCTTTCAGGGCTGAGA
>JANPGW010000139.1:0-20214 GCA_031424115.1 Saprospiraceae bacterium
ACATCATCCATACGACTATCATAGCCTCTTGAATAGTCGTCATAATTGTCATAATAACTTCCTGAAGAATATTCTGAACATGAGGGTTTGAAATCTTTATCAACACCACGCATTTTTTTTATTACTTGAAATCCTTGTTCATTTGTGAATTCGAAATAGTACTCGACATTTATATATTCTTCAAACGTAAGGTTTTTTAATTTACTTGGTGTAGTATCAATTGATAATATTTCATTGTCATAAAAAGGTCTGGAAGTATATATTTTCTCAATATTATATTTTCTTGATAATCGCAAAAATTCACTTTTAAAATCTTCAAACCAGTTTTCAGGCAAAATATAATAATAAGAGCTACTTCCATAACTTGATGAGACATATTTTTTGTGAAATTTTTTCACAAAAAAGTATTCAGTTACTTTTATACTGTTAGTTTCTACTGTTAGGGGTATTTCTGTTCCCTGTTTCCTTTCTTTATCTGACCTCCCTGTATAACCAACATAGGCATTACTTGCATATCTGCGGTCTGAAAATTCACCTCCTGAGAGTTGACTATCTGTAAGGCTTATGATTCGAAAATTAATACTCTCTTCTTCATTTGCATTTTTATAATATTTCGCTAAATTTTTAATATATTTAGGTTGGTTGCTTCTTGCTGGTAGATAAAAAGAGACTACTTTGGTGTCATCTTCTAATAGAAATAGGTTATTCAGATAAATATAATCAACTGTTTTGTATTTTTTGATTATATTTTCGTATAAATAAGTCCTCAGTTTTTCGATTTGACTTCTTTTTATATATATAAACGTATATAAATTTGGTAATTTTTCTATTTGTCTAACCTCAATAAAATTTAAATTTTTGGGAGGGATTCTTACACTCTCATGAATAAGTTTTGGAGGTAAAAATTCCCAAAATGGGTAATCTTTTAACCATCCTATACTCACTTCTAAATTAAACTCCATTTTTAACTATTTTTTTATTGATTAATATTGATTTTTTTCTTTATTTTTAAGTTTTCCTTTTCTCTGTTTAATCGAAGAACAGATGCTTTTTTTTTTGCTTGCACCGAACAATCTGGCTTCCCGCCATATGGCGTGAATACCGCTTACATTTACAAGCTTCATTAACCGTAACGTTACGGTTCTGTTACCGATAAATAGTAGAATCTGAAAAGCGAGTATGCCGTTAAGCGGTGGATAAAGATATAATACATTTTCATAATTACAACAAAAAAATATACCTTCTTTTAAGATATTGAATGTAGGTCTATTGGGTAAGCCCTGATACTGATGGGGGGTAATAACGAGCAAAAAAAACGCTCTCACACCAAACCAATCAGTGTGAGAGCGGGAAATGTTAGAAATGATAAATGATAAAAGATGAATTGTGTAACATATTGACAATGAATTTATTACACAATTCATCATTCATCATTCATCATTCATCATTCATCATTACTTACCTCAATTCCCGTTTATCTTCTTTTTCTCGATTTCGGCGTTTAGTTTTTTCAAAATGTCTTCTTGTTTTTTCACTTCCTCTTTCAGCCTTTGGATTTCAGAAGAGGCGTCCTCTTTCACTTTTTGAATTTGGGCGGCAGCATCTTGTTTGGCTTGATAGATGGCATCCGATGCTTCCTTTTGTGCCTTGCTGATTTCGTCTTGCGATTTTTTACGGGCTTCGGCGGCGTCGGTCGAGTATTGCTGTTTTTTGGTATCGTTGTCTTTTTGGATTTGGCTGATTTCGTCCGTTGCAGATTTGCGCGCCGTTTCTTTATCGGTTTGGGCTTTTTCTTGCACTTCGGTTACCTGTTTGGCTATTTCCGCTTTTTCTTTTTCCGCATTATCGTTCACTTCTCTAAGGGCTAAAGCGGCTTGTTCCCGAATGGCTTTTACCTCTTTTTGAGCAGCATCGGTGGTTTGAGCAATCAAAGCGGCGGAGTTTTCGCGGGCTTGCGATATTTCTAAAGCGGCTTTTTCCTTTTCTTTCGCCGCATTTTCTTTAATGGTGCGGACAGCTTCCGCTTCATCGGTACTGATTTTTGATACATTCTCGGCGGCGGTTCGTTTGGCTTCTGAGACACGCCGTGCCGATTCTTGGGTTTCGGTAGCTTCTCTTTCTTTTATTTTGGCAATCTCGCGAGTTGAGGCTTCCTGAGTTTTCATCACTTCCGCAACGGCACGTTGCTTGGCGTTAGTGACCTCTTGGGCTGTCATGTTCAAGAGTTCTTTTTCACGATTTTTGGCATCCGCTATCTTCGATTCGGCTTCTTGTTTTATTTCCAACATCCTTTTTTGAGCAATCGTCTGCGCCTCGCTGACTTCTTTGGCAAAAGTCTGTTTGGCTTCCGTAGATTTGGTGGAAGCGACTTGCACTTGCGAGGAGGCTTCTTTTTGGGTTTTGGCAATTTCGTCAGCGGCGCGTTTGCGGGCGGCTTCCACATCTTTGGCGGTCACCATTTTTACGCTATCGGCACTGGCTTTTATGCGCGCCACGTATTTCTGCAATTCATCCTGCATTTTAGTCACTTCTAAAGTTGCTTTTTCCCGCGTTGCAATCACCTCCTTGGCACTCATTTGGCGGGCGGAATCTACGGCTATTTGGGCGCGTGATTTTTCAAACGCTACTTTTTTATTGGTTTCTTCAATAGTCTCGGTGGCTTTTTTACGCGATTGAGCCACCTCAACGGCGGACGCTTCTTTTTGTTTGGCTACATTTTCTTTCATTTCAGCCACTTCGGAAGCTGCATTTTGAGTGATTAAAGATTTCTCTTCCGCGGCTTTTCGTCTGGTTTCAGCCAATTCAAAGGCAATTCTTTGTTTTTCTAATACCGCGCGTTCACGGGCTCTTGCTACGGAGTCGGCAGCCTCAATTTGGGCTTTCATAATCACTTCGGCGGCAGTTTTTTTAGAGGTTGTCACTTCTTCAACCGTTCTTTCCCTCTCTACTTTGGCGTTGGTTCGGGCTTCTTCAACAACCTTGAGCGTTTCATTCCGAATTTTAGTCAATTCACCGGTGGCTGTTTCTCGTGCCGAGGCCACTTCATCAGCGTATTCTTGTTTGGCTTCATCTAATTTTTCTTTGGTGGCTTTGATTTCAGCCGCGGCTTTTTCTCTGGCAGCCGACACCTCTTTGGAAGATTCCAGTTGAGCTTTTTGAATTTCAAGAGCGGCTTTATCACGGGCTTCGCTGACATTTTTGGCTAATTTTTCTACTTCGGCGCTCGCTTTTTTCTGACTTTCAGTGATGAGTGAAATATTGGCTTTCATTGCCGAATCTATCAATATTTGGGAGCGCTGGCGTGCTTCAACCACTTCTTTGGCAAATTGGGCTTTTTTCTGTTCGGCTGCTTGGCGGGTGGACAGCACGTCTTCCTGAATTTTTTGTTTTTCTTTACTGGCGTTGTCTTTTTCGGTCTGTATTTCAGCGCGAACTTTGGCTTTGGTTTCGGCTAATTCTTTGCGCAATTCAGCCAGTTCCTGATCGTTGAGGTCGTTGACATCCGCTTTTTTGACCACTTGCGATTTATTGGGCGCAGCCGGGTTAGCAGTAGGGCTTGGGTTGGTTGCCGATGGTTTAAAACCGCCGGTTTCAGTACTCACCGTGACATTTTTTACTTTCGATTTATCTAAAGTCTGATTAAAACAAATAGCAATATTCCTGAATTCAGCCTGCCGGTTTTCGGGCAAAGTGAATTTGCGCATCTCGTAAGTGGCTTTGCTGAGAATATGGATGGTGGTCACGATGTTTTCAGCGAACCATTGCAGGGCAGCCATATCCAATTGCAGCACATTTTGGTACGTTTTGGGACCCGTCAAATCGCCCATGTTCACAAACCGATAAGTTTTACGGTTATTATTTCCGTCCACAAAAATCAGTTCATCCCCTTGATTCAACTCCACGGCATTTTTAGAGGTCACTCGCGCTTGTACGCCTTTTTCATCATTAAATAATTCCAGACTGTATGAGTAGTCACCTCGCAAAATCATAGTCGTGGTGGTTGAACGCAAAAAATGAGTATTGCCTACAACTCTATTGTCTAACAGAATAGATGTACAATTTTGGGCTTGCATACTGGGCGGGATGCTAAAAGCAGAAAAACACAGTAAGCTGATAAAAAGCTTGGTTAGCAGAGTTTTCATATATGCCAATTTGAAATGAGACTTTTTTTTAAAAAATAAGTGTTGATAAAAATAGAACAACTCAATTGAGTATAAATAGTTAAAATTGCAAGAATTACATCAAAAATCGGGCGCAATTTCAATTAGAGAAATAAACTATTATTCTTTTTAACGCATTTATGATAAAAAATAATTTTCCCAAACAGTTTATTAACAAATAATAATCTTAAAGTTGGCAATAAATATCGAATTTGCCAACAAATTGGACTGTTAATAGGTGTTAAAGTACTCTTTGAGGATATTTATTTAAAAAAATCTAAAAAAAACGCTTTTTTCTAATCATTTTAAGCGAATGTTCGCTAATCTTGTTGTGTCATTTAATTCTAAAATTTTAATCATGTCATTCAAAGGAAAGACGGTTTTTATTACCGGAGCCAGCCGAGGCATCGGGTTATCCATTGGCAAACGCCTTGCTCAAGAAGGGGCGAACATTGTTATTGCTGCTAAAACGGCGGAAGAGCATCCGAAACTGCCCGGCACTATTTATTCGGCAGCAGCCGAAATCCAGTCATTGGGCGGTCACGCATTACCTGTTATTTGCGATATTCGTTATGAAGACCAAGTACAAAATGCTGTTAATGAAGCCGTTGAACATTTTGGCGGGATTGATATTTTAATCAATAATGCGTCGGCCATATCGCTCACCGGTACTTTGAAAACGGACATGAAAAGGTACGATTTGATGCATTCCATCAATACGCGTGGCACTTTTTTGGTGTCTAAAACCTGTTTGCCTTATCTACTTAAAGCTAAAAACCCTCATGTTTTGAATCTGTCACCCCCCCTCAGTATGAAGACTCATTGGTTTCAAAATCACGTAGCCTACACGATGGCAAAATACGGAATGAGCATGTGCGTGCTGGGTATGGCGGGTGAGTTTGAAGGTCAGGTGGCTTTCAATGCGCTTTGGCCCCGCACCAGCATTGCCACCGCTGCTGTACAAAATTTGCTCGGCGGCGAACAGATGATGGCGCACAGCCGCACGCCCGAAATATTGGCAGATGCCGCTTTTTATATCCTCAAAAGGGATTTTAAAACGTGTACCGGCAATTTTTTCATGGATGATGATGTCCTTATCAGCGAAGGCATGACTGACTTGAGCCGCTACGCCGTGACGCCCGGCATGGCTGACAAAGACTTGTTTGTTGATTTTTTTGTGGACTGAGAAGGGGGGGATTGGGGATTGAGGATTTGGCATGCTCGGAAATACTTGACAAAATACTAGTTACCAATGTTACTAAATAACAACTCAACGAAGATATAAAAAATGGATTTTAGAAATAAAAAAGTTTGGATAACCGGTGCATCTTCCGGTATTGGAGAAGCCATCGCCTACGCTTTCGCAAAAGAGGGAGCGCACCTTATTCTTTCTGCGCGCAACATCCCTGAATTAGAGCGCGTCAAAAAAGGCTGTTTAGGGGCTTCCGCTGTTGATATTGTCAGATTGGATATTGCCAATCATGAGGAAATATTTACCATTGCCAAAGAGGTGATTGCCAAAAACGGCGCGATTGATGTTTTGGTGAACAATGCTGGCATCAGCCAACGGTCATTAGCCAAAGATACTGATTTTAAAGTTGATACCCATATCGTTCATGTTGATTTATTGGGTACTATAGCCATCACAAAAGCGGTTTTACCGGTCATGTTGACCCAACAATCCGGGCAAATTGTGGTTATTTCGAGCCTGATGGGTAAGTTTGGCGCGCCTTTACGTTCCACGTATGCGGCTGCAAAACATGGTCTTCATGGCTTTTTTGACACGCTCCGAGCGGAGTGTTACAAAGATAACTTGAAGGTGCTGATGGTCTGTCCGGGCTTTGTGAAAACCAATGTTTCGTTGAATGCTGTAACAGCGGATGGCACGAAACAGGGCACCATGGACGATGCCACCAGCAAAGGGCTTGATCCTTCGGAAGTCGCTCACACTATTCTCAAAGCCATCAAAAATGGTAAAGAAGAAATCAATGTAGGCGGTCGTGAAGCGATGGCAGTCTATTTAAAGCGTTTTTTTCCGCTCATTTTGTCCAAAGTGGTACGCAAGGTGAAAACGACATAAGTAATGATGAATTATGAATGATAAATTATGAATCTGACTTTGTGAATGCGTTAGCTTTTTTTAACCACAAAGGGCACAAAGAGAGACAAAGAGTGTCTTAAAATAAAATTTGTGTCTCTTTGTAACGAGTAAAAAATAATATAGTCAAATTGGAGTTTTTTTTAATACATAGGCACGTAGAGAACATAGTATCATGCGTAATATATTGATTATCAATTTTTTGTAAAAAACTATGTGCTCTATGTGCCTATATGTTGAAAAAAAACTAATATTTTACTCGTTACTTTGTGGTTAAAAAACTCGGTATTTTAAAAAAAACGCTCTCGATTATTGACTGAGTAATGAGTCAAATGCCAACATCTGCTATTTACTCATCGCACTGATATCATCCAACACATAAACCCCTCTGCCATAAGTGCCGATGACCAATTTTCTATCTCTCGGATGAATAAACATATCGTTCACCGAAACTGAAGCCGGTAAATTGCCGGTTAAGGCTATCCATTTTTTACCGCCGTTTTTGCTGACATATACGCCGAAATCCGTGCCGCAATACAAGTTTTTGGTCACGTTATCTTCCACCAACACATTGACAGGAGAGGGGGGAAGATTGCCGTTAATGGCTTTCCAACTTTTGCCTTTATTGTCCGAGACATAAATGTAAGGAGTGGGGTTGTCCGCTCGACGGTCATTGAGTACCACATACACTCTATTTTCAGCAAAAGCCGAAGTAACAATCTTGATAACGTGTTTATTTTGAGGCAAACCCGGAGTGATTTCCCGCCAGTCTTTGCCATCATTTTCGGTCAACCAAACCCTGCCGTCATCGGTGCCGGCGTATAAAATATTAGGTTTTGTCCCCCCCTCAGTAATGGCGGTAATAGTTTGGTGGTAAATGAGATAAGGATAAATGCATTTTTTGTCCGCTCGATTATAACTCAAATCAGGGCTGATGCGCTGCCAGTTTTCGCCCGCGTCAATTGATTTATACACGTGCTGCAAACCATGATAGAGCACTTTGTTGTCAAATTTGGAAAGCGTCGTAGCTGCCAACCATTCCGCACGAAGACTATCAATAGCGCCGACTAAAAACTGAGACATGCGTTTCGCTCGAAGGCTGTCTTTCCGCGGTTTTGACATATCCGTTTTCATCAACCGCCCATAAAAACTGGATGAATAAACGATATCCGGATTTTGGGGATCTATTTGTATCTGAGTACCTTCGCCACCCGGCGCCATATCCCATTGCCGACTCGTTTTTTTATCGGGCTTACTAAAAGTATTTTCCTCATTGCCGCTCATCGTCCCTTCGTCTTGGACCGAACCGAAGATATTAAAAGGCTTGCTCATGTCGTAAGCGACAGTGTAAAACTGCGTAGTGGGTATTTCTTGGAAAAAATTTTGCCATTTTTGGCCCCCATTTTTGGTGAGACATACGCCACCGTCGTTGCCTAAAATAATGAAATCAGGATTGTCCGTATCAAACCATAAAGCGTGATTATCGCCATGCGTCCAATCGCTCAAGGTATCGGTAGCGCGCCAAATTTTCCATGTTTTTCCGGCATCTTCCGACATTGCTTTTTCTACCCCTAAGGCATATATTTTATTTTCATCTTTGGGGTGCACCCTGATTTGACTGAAAACCCAGCCATAAGTTCCACTAAAAGGCTTCAAAAAGTCGTGAATTTCGCCCATTTTTTGCCAGTTTTCGCCTTTATCGTCGCTGCGATATATTGCAGCACCCACTACTACTTTTTGAACAACCCGCTCATAACTGTCCGTTTCGCCCGCTTTGGGGTCGCGTTTTTTGGAATGATCGTCCACAAAAGCATACACTACTTTGGGATTAGACAAGCTGACCGATAGACCGATTCTGCCCGTCAAAGCGGTAGCAGGTAATCCTTTGTTGATGATTTTCCACGTTTTACCGGCGTCAATGGTTTTATAAACGTGATCTCCATCCTCGGGCACGGGGTCGCTCCATCGTTTGCGAATACGGTTCCACATTGAAGCATACAATATGTTATCGTCCGATGGGTCAATCGCTAAATCAATACAGCCCGTTTTATCATCTACAAAAAGCACTTTTTCCCAAGATTTGCCGCCGTTAGTGGTTTTATAGACGCCTCTTTCGGCATTATACGTCCATTCGTTACCGCTGGCAGCCACATATACAATGTCCGGATTTTGAGGATGAATGATGATTCTGGCGATGGTTCCGGTGTTTTCTAAACCTAAATGTTGAAAAGTTTTACCGCCGTCGGTGGTTTTATACATGCCAGTACCGGGAAGAGAAGCGCGGAGGATATTGGCTTCGCCGGTGCCGACATACACAATATTGCTGTTAGAAGGAGTAATGGCAATAGAGCCAATAGATTGAGTGGCTTGTTTATCGAAAATCGGTTGCCAAGTGGTGCCGCCGTTCTCAGTTTTCCATAAGCCGCCCGTGGCAAATCCGGCGTAAAAAATGTTGGGATTGCCGCGAATGCCAGCCACGTCGGGACACCGTCCACTTCTATTGTCCGGTCCGGTCAATCGCCATTGAATGTTTTTATACGGCGAAGCATTTGTCAAAAACTGATGTTTTTGAAATGCTTTTAAAAGTTGTGTTCCTTGTTGAGCCGAAATGTGTACACTAAAAAGAAGAATATAAAATGAACAATAGAGTTGTTTCATGAACTTGTTTTTATCGGCAATTATAAGTAAAAAAAGGAATTTATTCAAATCCTATACCCACTTTTTGACCCAAACAATATTTAAACACTCCTGATGAAGTGTAGTCTTGCTGACTTTTACCTACCAATAATAACTTGCTGAGTGACATCTCGTTTGCCTTTTGCCGTTATTCGAAGGAGGAAATTGCCCGCCATATAAGACGAAATATCCAATCTTACGGGTGTTTCTCCCACATTTTCAACAGTTTTTAGTGCCACTTGATGCCCTACTGTGTTGTATAAATAAATATTTACTGTTTGCCCTTTATAAAGCAACAGATCTATATCTACATATTCTGATGAAGGATTAGGGAAAATATTTACACCGGACATTTTTCCGAATACCACTTTTTTAGTGTCCGAAAATTTTACGCTGCCATCCAGTTGAGATACTTTTATGCGGTAAAAATTACCCCCCTCAGTAGGGTGCGTGTCATAGGTAGAGAAATGTTGTAATTCGTCGGTTTTAATCGGCGCTTTGATAACTTCAAGGTCTTCAAAATCGCCTGTATTGTCACTCATTTTTTGAACGGTGTAATAATCATTTTTATAAGATGTGCTGCTCACCCATTCTATTCGGGCACGTTTGAGTTCTGCATGTGCATTCAAAGTCAACACTTCTGAACTTGCAAGACCATAACTTAGAGCATTGCAAGGCACTTCTTCGATACGCCATTTTTGTGCATCGCTGCCTTTCCATTTTTTAATCTGAATTTGACTCTCATCTTTTTTAGAATCATATTTTACTTCTAATACTTTACCACTCGATTTATGAATAATTCGGTATGTGCCATCCGAATTGCATTCAATTTTCCAATCGGTATTTCCACTTGAGCTGTAGTTATTCGCGTAGCAATCCTCATCAGTAGTATTATCATTGGATAAAAATTTATAGCTATTTTTAAATAATATAGCAAAGTATCCGTAACCCACACCAATCAAATTGACTTGTTGATTTGACCCATTATTATAAGTTCTTTGGATGACTTTATTTTTTTTACCCATAGCAATACTATTAATATCTAAAGCTTTACCTGAGTTGACATTCACAATGCGGTAGCATTTTGAGGGATAAAAATTGGGTTGACATATGGGCGTTGATGCCTTGATTTCAATGGTGAAACTGCACTGACTGGAGTTCCCTTTGGCATCCACCGCAAGAAAAGAAACAGTATTTTTACCCACCGGAAAACAATTGCCACTTTGGATACCTGATAGAAATATGACGAAAGGTTTGCTGCATTCATCAGTAGCAGAAGCCATTGGATAGGTCAGGTTCCAGCAATTTCCGGCTAATCCGGTAGCATCTTTAGTAATATTATCAGGACATTTTATTGTAGGAGGAGTAACGTCAGCAAGACAAGGATTGGAACAGGGTACCTGAGCAGCCTGCCATTTTTGTGAGTCTTTTCCGGAATAATTAGCCAACGATGCTAATCTGCCGGAATAATTGCTGCCATTGCCTAAATCAATCACTTGATTAGGGCACACAATGGAAATGAGTTTGAAATAACCATTTTCAACACATTCTAATTTCCATTGCTGATTAGTGCTGCCACTATAATTCAATAATATTAATGGTGCGCCTATATTACAACTGTAAGTGCCCAACGTGAGCGCTTTGCCGTTTTTTTGTTCAATTATTTTATATACACCTGGACTAACCGTGGTAAATTTGTAAACTTGAGAAAGATCCGTCGAGATAGTCGTTTGAATCATCGTTAACAAACCGGTAAAATAAGAAGACATAAAATCCACACCTAAAATATTCGGATTGTTTTTGGTGGTCAGGCGATAACATTGGTTCTCATCAATATTAAAAGAACAACTCGGAACAGTCTGTTTAAAATATCCGGCATTCACATCTGTTATATTATCACCATTGCCCAAAATGACATTGATGGGACTGGCAGTCGTCAAAGGTTTATCGCCCGAAAGGGTGGGGAATTTGACATTGTAAGTGGCGGCCGATAAATTTCCGAAGGAATATTGCCCGTTGCCATCTCCAGCTTGAGTGGTGATGGTTATAAAATCAGCATCACATAAAGTTATGGTCAAACCCGTTGCGGGCGTATCGCCCGTATCGAAAAAGCCATTGTTATTGTTGTCATTGTAGGTTCTTCCGGCTATGCTTCCTGCCGAGGGAGGAGTAGCGGCAAGGTAAAAACCGGCATTGACGTCCGTAATGTTTTCGCCATTGCCCAAAATGACATTGATGGGACTGGCAGTCGTCAAAGGTTTATCGCCTGAAAGGGTGGGGAATTTGACATTGTAAGTGGCAGATGATAAATTTCCGAAGGAATATTGCCCGTTGCCATCTACGGCTTGAGTGGTGATGGTTACAAAATTGGCATCACATAAAGTTATGGTCAAACCCGTTGCGGGCGTATCGCCCGTATCGAAAAAGCCATTGTTGTTGTTGTCGTTGTAGGTTCTTCCGGCTATGCTTCCAGCAACTGAAATTTGAGCCGTTAAGGCATTAAAGTAACATGAAAATGATATAAAAAATACCATTGTCAACTGACGGAGACAGTTCAACTTGTTCATTTTGTAAGTTTGTTTGATTAATTACAAGTAAAATAAAACAATTAAATCCACATTATCAAATAAATGACAACTCATGTATTTATATTGTTTTTTTAATTAATCTGAATATTACCTTGAAAAAAGTAGGGTAATAGCGGTATCAACTTTACAAAAAAGTTAGTTGCTAAAAAAACATAAGTTTATTTCAATTTATCATTTTGAAGTAACAAAAAAGGAACACTTTTATCTTTTTTTTCTACGCGTTGATTGTTGGTCATATCGAGCATGAACGAGCCCAATAAAATATCTTTATCGCCATCATTGTCCACATCTCCCACACTCAAATTCATCCATTTTCCCCAAACAGCTTCTTTAATCGTAGAAGTTTTGAAAATTAAAGGATGTATTTGTTCCAAATAAATGAAATTGGAAGCGGGGCGTTTGGCTTTATCCGGGAAAAAAGACGTAGCAGCAATGTCCATATCACCGTCTAAATCAAAATCACAGGCAATTGCTTGAAAAGCGCCATAATAAGGATAAAACCAAGCTTGGGTGAAATTATCATTGCCATCATTCAAATACAGCCTAATGCCGTGATAAGGTTTTAAAACCGGTGAAAAATCAGCATTGTCACCATTGGTACAAAGAATATCCATTGTACCATTTTGATCAAAATCTACCAATTGTATGTCGCACGAGCCATAGACCGGCGGAAATCGCAATACTTGTTTTTCTTCAAAATGTCCTTGCCCTTTATTGAAAAAAATACTGATATGCTCGTCTCCTTGCGCTGTCAATACCGCTAAATCTAACAAACCATCTTTATCAAAATCGTTTGTTAAAACTTTAGATGAGCCAGATAGGTTAGATAAAGCATAACCATTCCATTGATTATTCACTTTTTCATACCACGCTAAACGACCTTTTTGGTAACCATATTCACAGACGATGACTTCATTTTGATTATCGCCTCTGACATTGAATTCAGTAAATTGTACGGGGCGTAATAGATTTTCAAATTCTTTATCGATAGTTTTATGGAGGTGTGACACGTTTATAGAAAAAAGCCCGCCACTTTGCTGTTCATTGGGTCGAATCTGACCGATGCATAAAAAATCCAAAATACTATCATTGACTTTAAAAATAGCAGTAGGAGGGGAGTTGACTTTCACGGAATCCATTGTTGTCAAATCAGAATTCAGTATGAACAAATGTCCATCGAGTGTGCCTAAGTAAATTTGACCCTTTTTTTCATTGATTTGAGCCATTGTTAGCAAAGGCGCAATATGGTTGAGTAGTGATTTTTTGACAGTAAAACTTGTTAACTCTTCAACAGGTGGAAACGTATTGGGCAGAAGTTTTTCCGGTGATTTTTCTTTATAAAACGCCACTATTTTTTCCCAATCTTCTTGCGCTAATAATGGTTGTTGTGGATAAATGCCCTCTGCCTCTATCATCATTTGATCTTCAAAACCCAAACCATCATAGGGGTTATACTGAGGGGTCTTAATACCTAAGCGAAAACCCATGTTTGGCAGTAATTTTTGAGCCCAACTTATTTTGTCTAACAAATCGGGAGTCGGATACTGATGACAATTACCACAATATATTTCTGAAAGTTCCTTACCGGTTTTTAAACTCGGTATGAGTTCAGCGATAATGGGTAAATGAGTAGTGGGCGCTTTATTTTGACAAAATATGAAAATGGTTTCAATAATCAAAAAAACACATATTTGGTATATTTTCATATTTTAGGTTAATTTTTAAAATCTTCGGTGCCTCTTCCGAGGCAATCCATCATAAAAGCGTACTTCTGCGCCGTGAGTTTAAAACGATCAAAACGACCTGATTGTCCGGCATGTCCAGCGTCCATATTACATTTGAAAAGAATAGAATTTTTGCCGGTGTTATTGTCTCTCACTCTTTGCACCCATTTGGCGGGGCTATAATACGGGACTTGCGTATCATTCAGGCCACCCGTAGCAAAAATTGACGGATAATTGGCTTTTTTTACATTATCGTATGGACTCCAGCTGAGCATATAGTCGTAATATTCTTTTTTACGCGGGTCGCCCCATTCGTCATATTCGAGCGTCGTGAGCGGTAGTTGGTCGTTGTACATATCCGTAATGATATCCATCCACGGCACTTCGGCGATGACGCCGCGCCACAATTCCGGTTTTTGATTGATAACTGCGCCCATCAACATACCGCCTGCACTGCCTCCATTGGCAA
Source organism: Saprospiraceae bacterium (assembly GCA_031424115.1). GTDB lineage: Bacteria > Bacteroidota > Bacteroidia > Chitinophagales > Saprospiraceae > JAAFJT01. The sequence continues at coordinate 13,716 of JANPGW010000139.1, forward strand.
AAAGTTTATCACTCGCGGTGTATTTTTCTTTTACCAAATACTCACCACAATCCACAAAATCATTGAAAGTATTTTTCTTTTTTAAAAGTTTTCCATCATCATACCATTGACGACCTAACTCTTGTCCGCCTCGAATGTGCGCGATAGCATACCCAAATCCCCTGTCCAAAAGGCTGACGATTTGTTGATTGAAATAAGGCTCACTATTGGCACCATAAGACCCATACGCATACAATAAAAGCGGATTTGTACCATCTTTTTTGAAATTCTTTTTATTGAAAACAATAGAGACAGGTATGTCAACGCCATCGCGGGATTTTACCCACAGCCTTTTGGTTTCATAATCGCTGATATTGTAATGTGAAACTTTATCCTGTTTGAGGATTGTTTTACCTTTAGTGGAAATATCATATCGGAACACAGAAAATGGCGTCGTCAAAGAAGAATAAGAAAAGCGAATGCTGTCTAAATCTGCATTATCGTAATCGCTCAGACTCATATTAGCAACATACACCTCTTCCCCAAAATCCACGTCGTGCATTTGTTTATCTCGTCGGTCAATGACCCGAATTTTGTTGAGCCCTTTAATTTTGTCTTGAATGATGATATATTTATTCAATACCTCAAAACTCTGCATAAATGAAGAATCACTGTGCGGCACAATATCTACCCAGTTGCTCAATTCTGTCTTACTGAGGGGGGTCGTTGAGAGTTTAAAATTCTTGGCATTTTTATTATTTTTAATAAAAAACACATCACCTTCAAAATGATTTACCTCATACAACAAATCTTTTTGGCGAGGCTGAATAATTTTCAGAGGGACATCGGGATTATCGGCGTCGAGGTATCTGTATTCTGTCATAGTCGTGCTACCCGAACCGATAAAAATATACTTTTTGCTCCGCGACTTTTCCATGCCGACGCCAAACGTCACATCATTTTCCGTATAAACCACTTTATCTATTTCGGGATTTGTACCCAAAACATGCCTCATTACTTTATAACTTCTGACGGTGTTGTCATTCAGACTGTAAAACAGGTTTTTACCGTCATTTGACCAAATCAAGCCACCATTCGCTACATCAAATACCTTATCGTTTATTAACTGACCTGTGCGTAAGTCTTTGATATACAAGGTGTTACGTCTATCTCCCGAAGTGTCAACCAAATAAGCCAAAAACGTATTATCAGGACTGGCTTCAAATTCAAAAAGGCGATAGATTTTATGCCCTTTTGACATATCCGGTATATTCAGTATGATTTCTTCAGAAGCATTCCAATCGCCTTTTTTACGACATTGATATGGGTATTCTTTACCTTCATCATAGCGAGAATAATACCAATAGCCATTATTTTTGTAAGGAACGGATTGTGATTTTTGCTCTACCCTCGCCACCATCTCATCATACAATTTTTTTTGCAATCCTTCAGTATGTTTCAATGACGATTCAGTGTAAGCATTTTCGGCCTTCAGATTATTAATGACATTTGAATCTTTGGGGTTACTCAACCAAAAATATTCATCCGATCGTTTGTTGCCGAATTCATCGAATTCTTTCACCTCTTTTTTGGCGCGCGGTGCAGTCAGATTTTCTAACTTGACGGGTGTATCATTTTTGCACGAAGCAATTATGCAAAAGAGAGCAAAAAGTGTAGTTAATTTTTTCATTGTATGTTTTGTTTTTGCAAAAATGTCAGATATAAGATGGATTGTCAAAAATAACGCTTTTTTCATTTAATTTATGATTTTCGACTTCGTTTTATTTTTCTCCTTGCTGATATACACAAAAGTCGTAATTTTAGTTATTAATTCCATAACCCCATCAAATCTTGTTAGCTTTATTCATTTTATTCATTTTTAAAAAACATACGCTATGAAAAAAAATCTAATATTTATTTCAATTGTGAGTTTACTGACAATAAGCGTCAATGACGTAAAAGCCATCGTCAATCCTGCTGTTACCATAAAAAAGGAAGAGTTAGCGTTTCCATTACTCCCCCCGATGTTTCGGGATAACACCCCTCAGTATAGCCAATCTGCTTACCACCAAAAAGCCCCAAAAACCTCTTTTTTTGAGCATTTAGTCGTGAAAAGACTTTTAAAAAAAATGAAACTTAAAACAGAACAGAATTCGAACAGTAATAACATAGCAGGTTATACATCTTTAGCCATGAGTGTCGGGGCATTATTGGTTTTTATACTGGCAGTTTTAATCGCCACTCCCGGCCGTGGAATTGCCTTAATAGTGAGTGGAATTTTGTGGCTTATTGGTATCGTGGCTGGTATTATTTCGCTGGTTTCAGGTGGGTCAAGCCCATCGGCCAAAAAAGCCGGTGCTTGGGGTTTGAGGTTGGGTTTATTGATATTGCTTGTGGGTATTGTGGCGGCTATAATTGCTCTAAAGGGGTAATTTTAAAGTTATAACCTTTCGAGGATTTTAAAACCTTGAAAGGTTATAATCTAAAAGTGAAACTATTTGTTCATAATAATTCATTGAAAACAATACCCGGAAGCTCCAATCAAAGCCAAATTTTGAATTTCACAATCTTTTCTGTTTTCATGCCATCGTGATTAGCCGCTGTCACTGTCAATGTGGCGTCAGTCCAATCATTCACTTTTATTTTCCACGATGCATCGAGCGTATAGGTTTTCAAATCTAAAACAGTGGGTGTGGCTTTGTACAACTCATTGCCCGTTTTATCATCCACTATTTTGATGGTCAAAGTATGAAGCCCTTTCGTATCAGAAATATCACCGGTAATTTTGAGCATCATATCATTTGACAATTGTTCATTGCCAACGGGTGCCGTCAAGTTCAATGTCGGTGGGGTAGCTGCCACTACTTCGGTTTCTTTTTTGCAAGCCACAATCGTGAGAATGATAAAACTGATAGCAAAAAGGGTAGTTAATGTAGATTTCATCAGAATTTTTTATTGAGAAGGAAATAAAAATGTTAACAATTTGGTTAATCAATTATCAAAGCACTGCAAATATGTACGATAAAAAGCCGTAATAAGTGCGTAATCCGAGTTTTTTTTTCTGAAAAATATTTTTTCTCATTACACCATTTTTAAACATTGAAACAATAATTCATGTTTTTTATACCTTTTAAAGGATATTGCATGATTATTGATTTAAAAATTGAATAATGGGATTAAAAGACCATAAAATCTAAAACATTGACTTTCAAACATTTACATGTTATTAACTTTTATTAAACTCTTGTTAAGTTTAAAGAAATTACCTTTGCTGAAAATCAAAACCGATAAAATGAGAAATAAATCACTCCTTCTACTTTTAGCTATCAGTTTCGTTACAGTGCTCAGTTGCAACATCAATCCGCTCAATGACCTCACTACTGATGGGGGTAAATCGGAGTGGGCAATTCCTTTAATTGACTCAAAAAAGTCTTTTAAAGATATTATCAACGGCTTTGATAAACAAGCCTTTTTGCAAATTGGTACCGATGGGTCACTTATTTTACACTACAAAGGTGATTTTATAGCCCGTTCATCTTTGGATATTTTTTCCAGTTTTCAAAACGCTATTTTTCCGGTTCTCGACACTGCTATGTCTGTTCCATTCAGCTTGCCTAAAGGCGTACACGTGGATTATGTGGATGTCAAACAAGGTACTTTAGATTGGTTTATGCGGTCTCCAAACGACCCTTTGAGTGTGACCTTACGCATCCCGCAAATGACTAAAAATGGGGTGCCTTTTGAGCAAAAATTTGCGGTCACCAGTTTCGGATATAAAGGCACTTTAGACATGAAAGGTTGGCATATTGAAGCGTTAAATGACTCTATTTACATGTTTCATGATGCCCGAAAAGCCAACGGCGAAAGAGTGAATTTGAAAGGCAACGGCGTGTTTAATATTAAGGATTTTCAGTTTCAATTTGTTAAGGGTTTCCTCGGCGTGGATACTTTTGATGTGCCGCGCGATACCATTAAAATGGACTTTTTTGAAAACTGGAAACAAGGCGAAGTGCGTTTTGAAGACCCCAAAATGAAGATTACGCTGGACAATTCTTTTGGCTTGCCGGTCCGATCTTTTGCTCGTGTAGCGGATGTTATTTCAATAAATGGACAACATCTGAGCCTCAAAAGTGCCTTAACTCAGGGCGTTGATATCAATTATCCCAAATTGGATGAATTAGGACAGTCTAAACGCACTTCAATTGTGTTAGACAAAAGCAACTCCAATTTGGCGGATATTATTAACCTCAATCCGGTAGCTATTGACTATGATATTGACGGTATCACTAATCCCGACCCGGCGGTTAAGAAAACCGGTTTTATGACCGATACAAGTGCTTTCAAGTTACAAATGGAAATAGATTTACCCATTTATGGCACAGCTAAGAACTTTGTTGTCAACGATACTTTCAGCATTGATTTGAGCCAATACACCAATGTTAATTTCGCCGAATTGAAAATAATTACGGATAATGGTATGCCCATTGATTTGAGCATGCAGGGCTATTTTACTACTGCCAACGGTACAGTGATTGACTCTTTTTATAATGCTTCAACGGCTATACTGAGGGGGGCTCCGGTGGGCTATGACGGATTGCCGCGCTCAATTCAGTCAGATGAAAATGTGATAAAAATTGACGCTGAGAAACTCAAACACATATTGCCTTCTAAAAAATTGGTTATCCGATATTCTTTTTCTACTACTAATAATGGCTCTGTTCCGGTCAGACTAACGGCATCTCAAAATGTGAGAGTCCGTATCGGCTTGAAGTTTGGAGCGACATATTAAGAGTAGTGAGTTTTTAGTGTTGGGTGTTTAGAATCGCAAATAATTCAAAAACAAGGAGTTGTGATTCAAAATACCGTAAAATAAGAACTATTCAGAATGATAAATTTTTTCAAGTATTGCTAATCAACTTTTATAAAATGACCATTTTAAGATATATATTAGCCTTTGTTTTGATAATCAATGCTTTTGCGATAAAGGCACAACAAGAACAATCGTTGCATTTTTTGCAAAATGTTTGGCAATCCAACCTGACGAATCCGGGTTTTGTATCCGATAAAAAGGTTCAAATCATGCTACCGAGCCTTTATTTCAACGTCAATAGCGCGGATTTTACCGTTAATGAACTGTTTAAAAGTAACTCTGAAGGCAAATTAACGCTGAGTGATGTGGCAGGTAGAGTGAAGCCCCAAAATAGGATGGATGCCCATGTGAACATACAAACTTTGGGTCTCTCTTACACCCTGAATAACAAATTGAGTTTGAGTGTGTATCATGCTGTCAACGGCAATCCGAGTGTAGATGTAAATGGCGATTTGGTTAAATTAGTGGCAAACGGTAACAATCAATTTTTAGGCAAAACAGTTCCTTTCAACTCAACCTTAAACGGTAGTATCTACGGTGAAATTGGCATCGGTGCCGCTTATAAAATACTGAGTAACATCAGCTTAGGTGCTCGTGTTAAACTGTTAAATGGCGTGGCAAGTATTTTTACAGAAAAAAATAAATTGAACGTAACCTTTGACCAAAATGATTACAGCCTGAAATTTGAAAATGATTTTGATGTGCTTGCTTATTCTTTTTCAAAATATAAAAATATCAATGGTGTGAATGATTTGGTGCGTCAAGGTTTTGGCGGCTCAAACAAAGGGATGGCTTTTGATGTGGGCGCTACGATGAAAGTCGGTAAGATAAATCTTGCAGCCAGTATCATTGACCTTGGAGGGTCAATCAAATGGCATAATGATGGTAAAAGATATGCCTCAAATGGCACATATACCTATTCGGGGACCCATTCAGATGATTTTTTCAACGTTGATTCTTTAAACTCTAACGGTTTTAGGGATACTCTAAAAAATATTATCGGCTTCAAAGAAAGTGATAATCCAAGCTATAATCAGAAGTTACGGGCAAAAATTTATCTCAGTGGCACTTATCAAATCACTGAAAAGGTAAGATTAGGGGCATTACTGTATAATGAGAATGGCGGATTGAGTGTGAGCCATACCGGTTTTGCGGTGAATGCTACCTATCAATTACTAAAACAAATTCAGTTGGGCGGTACGCTTGGATTGCGCAATGGGTCATTTAGCAATTTGGGAATGCACTTCGTCGCCCAATTGGGACCGGTACAACTTTTTGGTGTAACGGATAATATTATCAGCGCATTTCGTCCTTACGATTCAAAAAATGCCAATGGAAGATTGGGTATTAATATCCAACTGTGAAGAGTTGATAAATAAAAGGGTATTTTTATATCAACATGAGTGCCACTGAATAAAAAAAGAAGAGCAAAGGAAATTACTTAATTTTGATTTTGCGAAACAAAAAAAGTAATAACCAATGCTCAATATTTTCACACTGCGTGCCTGTATGTCAGGCACTCTTGCTTAGGCAAAAATAGAATTATTATTCGACATAATAAACGCTTTTTTTCAAGTGAGTTATGGAATAACGACCCGTAGTTTATCGCGCTATACTCAAGTTAGTCTACGGACGTTGTTTCGATTTTTG
>JANPGW010000140.1:0-10637 GCA_031424115.1 Saprospiraceae bacterium
ACACGTCTTTAATAGCACCAACATTATCCGTTGAAGTAAAATCCAAATCAGAATCAGCGTTTTTCCAAGTATAACTCAAGTTGGCATGAAATCCCCCTTTTGACAGCGCATCGAGTGTAAAATGGTCATCAAAATCATTGCAAGACAACTGAATAGTATCCGGCAAATTAAAAATGGGGCGTACCGTATTCACTTTTATAGAGTCCGTATTTGTGCAACCTAATGGAGATTTAGCTGATAGATAAATTGTTAACGCCGTATCCGGTTTAATAATATTGACCGTAGCATTGGGATTTAGGAATAACCTCGCCGGAGACCATTGATAATTTTGACCATTAGCAGCCCGCAACTCAATGGGATTGCCGTAGCAAATAGTGGTATCATTAGATAAAATAACCGGTGGAATAAAATCCAGCGGTTCACTACACCACAGTGGCGAACTGGAACATATCCGGGCTTTCATAGGCAACTGGTAGGCATTATAAAGCGATAAAATATCAAGATAGGGATATCTCGTTGTATCTAATAATCGCCCATTATTTAGGTTAAAATAAGCACTAAAAGTTTGACCCGGGAAGTCATACAGTAGTTTAAAATCATTACCCAAACGCATATTTTGCGTTGTTGCGTGTACTTTAACGAGGCTATTTTGACACAAACCCTTTGCCGTTAGAGAGTCTAATTTAAGAGCCGGTTGATACGTTAAGAGAGAACGGGATAAAGAAAAGATTGACATTAAATGATTACTTGTCAATTGATACACCGAATCTCGACCATACACTTTGCCCAAATTATTACTGACGCCAATTATCCGGTTTTTGTTGAACCCAATGTAGCTGTATTGCGCCTCATCGCTGAGGATGCTAAAAGGTTTCATCCCTCCCGTTGCATCATTGATCGGAATGACGAAAACTCTTTCGTGAGAGACCGTTGAGCCAAAAATACTGAAAAACGGGGGAATATTTAATTTAATACCGCCTTCAAGGGTGATGGGTGTTTCATTTGAGGAGAAAGAATATTTTGTTAAATTCAGCCAAGTATTCTCACCTTCGCTGATGAATTTTCGGATATTCACCGTTGGATTTACGGAGTTGATCCATTGAAAAGCACCTGTATTAGGGTTTATTTTAGTAAAAAAATTGTAATTATCTCCATTAGTCAAGCCCGCACCGAATTGCGTATTGGCACCGGAAATTCCCACTGCATAAAGCTTTGACCCATCTTCAGATATTGTCAAATCCCCAAATGAAGCGGCTCTTTCATAATCATTAATCCTACCCCCTGCGGTAAGGGGTGACGAAAACCAGATCAGATTGCCCTCAGAATTTAATTTTATGCAAAAAGCTGAATTTTTAAGCGTAAAATACTGCCCATTCACAGCCAATGAGTCGAGTTTGCAATTGCCCCCAAAATAAGTATTACCGAATTTATCAGTAACCATGTTGCTCAATGAGGTATAATAGGGAGAGTCAAATTTAATGAATGGTTTAGTCAAAAGTGTTGAACCATCTACACCGGATAGCTTCAATAAAAAATATTCGTTATCAACATTCCCACTTTTAACAGAAAATGTATATATATTATTTTGATTGTCTAATCCGAAAAACCTGGCAAAAGGCAAGGGTACGTCCATTTGTTTTGCCCACATTAATTGTCCATCAGTGCTGTATCGAGCTAACGCTGTTCCTCCATTAAAATCTATGGTTACTTGACCGAAAACGGTTGTATTTTCTTTGACATGAATGGCTACGACGACATCACCATTGTCAGCAGCAGCAAAACCAAGTACTTCATTGTTGAGTAAATTTTCCGCAATTTGTTTTTGCCAAATGACCTTGCCCAAAGAGTCCATTTTGACTAAATAACAGCCGGACAAGGTCGTAGTATTATCAAATGAAATAGCATCATTTTTGCCTGTCAGGTAGATATTCCCATTCTTATCTACTTTTATCAAGGGGGTTCCACCGCCATTATCATACCGCTTACCTAATGTTTTAATCCATTCTGATTGCGCTGTCAAAGGCGTTGAAAGAATATATATTAAGAAAAGTGTGGTGAAGAGTTGAAGTTTCATCATAGAAATTATTGAAAAAAATGTTTTGTAGTAATGAGTTGAACCGTGTTTCTCATTCAAAAGTAATAATAATCAACCGAATTTTACTGAGCAATCATCCATTTTTTATAGGATGTAAAATCGCCATTTACGACTCGGACAATGTATAGACCGTCCGGCAATTGCGGAATATCAATGTTGACTTCTTTATCATCTTGCACATTGTTAACCGTTTTTGCGAGAATGGGTTGACCTCGTTGCGTAAAAACATCAATTTGCACAGTACCGGTCAGATTCACTAATCCCACACTTGCACGGGGTTCGCAAGACGGATTGGGAAAAACCAAAGCTTGTTTGTCGCCGTATTCTTTACCAAAAATGCAAATGCGCACGCGCGGGCTCACCTTATTGGAAATCGCCATTTTATCCACTACGCAAGAGTTAGAAGATTGAGCCACTACTTGTATGACATCATCAATGCGGAGAGAATCGGTGGCATAATTTTCACCATCCCAATTTAATGCTTTACCGTTTCGATACCAAGCATAATGGGGTGAACTGCCGAGGCTTTTACCCGTTGAGGTGAATACGACTCGCTCTCCTCTACAAAGTGTTGGTTTTGAAATAGTGGCGCTGATAGCAGGCGTAACTGTTTCATTCACTCTGATACTGAGGGGGGCAGATTCCGCCGGATTTTGGGTTGTACAGGTCTCCGAGGATTTATAAACAACTTTTATGGAATCAGTCGTTTTGAGGGTGTTTATCTTTAAAAAAGAAAAAGTATCTTTTAATCTATTGTTATTCAAAAACCATTGATATTGAGGGGTAGTGCCGCCACCTGTTCCCGAAGCTACGAAGGTAACGGTATCGCCCGTACATACCTCCGTTTTATCCACAGTCATTGTTACACCAACGGTGACGCGATTTTTGATAAAAACAGTTTCCTCATTAGAGACTATATTATTGCGCACCAAACATTTTTTTGACGATTTCAAGACACATTTGACTTTATCAAAATCCTTCAAATTATTTATTTTCAAAGTACTTAAATCATTGTTTATCAATGAATTATTGATGAGCCATTGATATTGAGGGGTATCACCACCGTTTTTTATAGTTGTTGAAAAAGTCAAAAACTCCCCTTCACATGCCACAACAGTAGCCGCAGTCATAATAATTGAAGGTGTATCTATACTTTCGACGGGAACTGCAATATCATTAGAAATCAATGAATTGGGCGCAACGCATTGCTCAGATGAAGTCAATTTGGCGGTATAACGGTGAAAACGACTGACGATGGGTGTAGAAAAAATTTCACTCCCAGAACCAACGCGTGTTCCATTCATTCGCCATTCAATACCGGGTTGAGTGCCTCCGTTTTGATAGTTCGCAACAAAAACAGCTGTATCGCCCTCACAAGTGGGTGTTCGGCTCAAACGGATGCTGATACTGAGGGGTAGCACCGGCTTCACTTTTAGGGTCGCTTCCTCAGAAGTTGCCGTTCTGTTTAACTCATTTCTGACAATACATTTGTAAATACCGGAATCCGAAACACTGATATTATCAAATACTATTGAATCTGAAAGCGCATTAGGGATTAAATTGCCATTTTTATACCATTGAAAAAACAAGGGTTGTGAGCCTGTCACGCGGGTTTTTAAAATAATTTTTTCACCGCTACAAACCGTCCTGCTTTCGGGCGACAAGAGAATCTTTGGGGGGTATTGAGCTGCCGGATTGAATTCCCAAGCGCCAATATCTACCGTATTGCTGACGATTCGCGGCAAGCTATCCATGTCATAATTAATATTTTGAGATGTGACAACGCTGTTTAATCCGGCATTGATAGCGGGAGAACCGGGCAAAAGATGAAAATCTCCGTTGTCAGCGTCCACAAAAAGAGGATTTTGATTATAAATCATCCCGTTTTCGCAGGTAACACCCGCACCCACACCGCTGTGAATTCCCCCACAACTTTGGGCATCCACAATGGAATAACTAATAGTTGGTAAGCCGTTGATATTGCGCAGCAGCGGGGCAGTAGGAGCAATATTGCCCCAAATTATACAGTTGGTAATAACTGGCTTTGCAGTGCCGGTAGCGTTGCCTACGGCATCTTCTCCGGCATTGGCATAAACACTGCCGCCTGTGTTGGCAGTATTTTTATAAAAAACTGAATTGGTGATGCGCGGGCTGCTGTTGCCTCTCTCTGAACCTAAGCAATAAACGGCAGCGGCTGAAAAGGCTTTATTGGTCCAAAATACGCAGCCCGTTATTGTGGGTGTACAATTGCCTGTTTTACCTAAATTGTAGATGGCACCACCGTACAAAACGGATTCGTTGCGAATGAATTGAGAGTTGATAAAATGAGGCTCACACGTTCCTATTTGCCCATCGTTCATGACAGCACCACCTGAATTTTCGGTTTTATTATCAATGAATTTACAAAACTCGAAGATGGGAATGCAAGTGCCGCCAAAAACGCCCCAATTACAAACAGCGCCTCCACCCCCTCTTTTTGAATAATTGTTGAGAAATTGGCAGTTTTTATACCTCGCTTCGCAAAAGCCGGAATATCCGGCATTGTTGAACACCGCTCCACCAAATCCAATGGCATAATTATTGGCAAAAATACAGTTCTGTATAGATGCATTCACAAAGCCGGCCACGCGACCATCGTTGTATATTGCAGCGCCACTGGTGTAGCGTTCGCTTACCGTAGCCCCGTCGTCTGCGTTGCCTCCCGAAATAGTAAAACCATCAATAACCGTTAACGCGCTGGCATCTATGAGATAAATGATGTTAAATGTGTTATTTGCTGGCGTTCCATCTTTATCAATATCGCCACTCAGAAAGGTTTTATGTGTCTCCCAATTGCGTTGAGCTAATTGGGTTTCATTTCCGACAAATCCTCCGTAAACGGCCACACCATCCGGTATTTCGAAAGATAATTGCCTGTCAGCTGAAGTGCAATTTGTGCAAGTAGTGGTATAATAAGTGCCTTGAGCGACCCAAATTTGAGCACCAAAACGGGCGTTTTGAATGGCTTGACGCAAATCGCCCCGGGCATTCGTCCACGAAGAACCATCGCCGGTTGCATCGGGTTTGACAAAAATAACTTGACTATGCAATGATTGAATGACGCCAAGAAAGGTTATGATGTTCAGGAGACATTTAAGGTTCATACAGTTTCGTTTTTCAGGATTTACGGTAGAGTTATATCAACGGTTTTGTTTTGTTTATATTTAATTGAGCAATATGATGCAAATTTAAGACAAAATTTTTAGGCGTGCATTTTATTAACATAAAATGTTGCTGCTCATACAAATATATTGTGAAGCCGCAAAGCCGCAAAAGGGTTGAATCTGATGCGGCTTTGCGGTGTTATGCTTTTTAAATGTTTTTTTGGGTATGTTGTTATTTGAAAGTGAGTCGAAATTTTTATCTATTGATGATACTGCCTTTTTTTGCCGAATGTTACGTTTTTTGAAGCAGGTTGGAATCCGCGCTGCGGATTATTTGTAATATTGCGCATAAAACTTTCGGTATTCATCTAAGCTTTTGAGCCTCAATATTTCGCGATAATTGTCTTGTGTGACCGCAAAAACCTCGTATTGCGTACCCTTAATGAAATCAGCGGCGTTATTTTTGACCCCCTCAGTATAGGTGAGCGAAGTGGATTTATCCTTCAATCTTCTAACTACCAGAATCGGAATTTCAGATTCGGTGCTGAGCACAATGCTCGATATTTTAAGGTCTTCCAACCGATGGTATTTGGCATTATAATCCGATAAAGCGATTTTGGCATCTTCTACCACCGCATCTTTTGCCAATACCACTATGATATAATGAAATTTATCATCTTCGGGTTTGAAATTCGCCACTACCCCCACCGGGTCAACATTGGTCTTGGGTGATTCGGTGACCGGCGTTCCATATTCTAGAATGCGTAAGATTTCTTTAGCCCGTTTTTCTTCGGGGGTTTCTCCATATTTAGCTATCACATCCTTTAAAGCAGTCATATAGGCTTCCCTTCCGGAAAAATGCCCGACACACATGGCACTGAGCAAGGCAAATTTAGCTTTCAATGGATTATTTATGCCAAATGTTGTTTCCGATTCAATAATGCGCTCAGACGTTTTTTTATAGTCACCGGCTTTGAATAAGGCATAGGTTTCTGCGTAAAATGCTTCCACCGATTGTCCATCTTTGCTCTTGAACGCATCAGGATTTTTTAAAATTTGGGCGTAATTCGAACTGGCGTATTTTGCTTGAATTTTATCGTAATATTCATTGGCTTTCGCTTTGTTGCCTAAATTGGTATTAGACAAATACAAATAATACCAATCGTCTAATTCATGTTTTGTGGCAGGAAAACGGCTGATATCTTGTTCGAGAGCTTCGACTGACTTTTTATTGTTCTTCAATTTGTCGTGATACAAAGTACCCAATTGAAAAAGCGCATCGTCAATTTTGAGTTTAGCAGCGTCAATATCGGAAGCCGTTTTGGGTACATCTTTGAGGATTTCAGCCACTTCTCGATCCGTAATTTCAGAAGAAGCTATTTCAGTATTTTGAATATCCCCTGAAACACCTTTTTTGTTGCTGCGCCGCCAGTTGTCTTCTAACTTACGATCCGTCCCCCATTTTTTTTCAAATTCTTTTTTGCCCTTTTTGACAGCATCAATATTATAAGCAAAAAAAGAACTTTTATTATTACCTGCAATAGGAATATCCCCGCCTACGCTGCTTTTAATGGTAGAAACAGGAGGCGTAGATTTTGCAATGCGCTCTTTTTTAATATTGGTCGCTACCGCTCGTTTCTCTTTTTCAGACAAACCGGCGATGCGAATCAGACTGTCCTGAAGAGTAACGATTTGAATATTGCGGGCAATCTCCACAAGGTTTGTCGCATAGCTTTCTGCTTCTGATTTGCGAGGGTCATTTTCTGAAATAACAAGCGCTGCACTGTCATAATATGCTTTGGCATCTACATATTTCTCAGATTCATATTGCAATTTTGCCAACAAGTAATAGGATTCCGCTTTTTGCTGTCTGTTTTTTCCACCCGAGTTGAGTGATTCTTTTAGATATGTGACTGCTTCATCATTTTGTTTATTTTTAAGGGCAATTTGTGCTAATGCGAAGTAAATCTGGTCACCATATTCCCGATTTTTAAAATCTTTCGACATTTTTTTCAGCATCGCAATCGTGTTTTCAGCGGCGGTGCTGCTGTTGAGTGCCATATTGAGCCGCGCATTAAATTCCATTTCATAAACCGGATTGTAATCCAACACCTTGTCAAACAGAACGTATGCCTTTTCACTGTTACCTAAGGTTTGTAAAACCTGAGCCAATATGAAAGCTAAACGAGCTTTCTCCCGTTTTTTCTTGGTGCGTTTCACCGCGTCCTCAAGCGCAGTCACGGCAGATTCATAGTTATTTTGCTTTAAAAACAAATAGGCTTTAGCCGTAGCTACCTGAGTGAGGACATCTTTAAAGGTTTTAGGATTTTTTTCCAAGTCCTCCAAAAGCAATAATGCCTCGTCGTAGTTTTGTCGCTCAATGTGTGTGCGAGCCAGCCAAACTACCCCCTCCTGATGACAAGGGCGATGCTTTAAAAAATATTTATCGGGTTTACTTTTTTTCTTGCTGACTTTAACAGTTTCATCGGCTTTGAAAACCGGTGTTGCATTGCTCCCTGTTTTCACGATACCCACTTTCCCGGGGGTTGATTCTTTAGGTTCAGGTTTTGTTTTATCGGCAACTACCCCCCCCTCAGTATCGTCCACTTTGTTTTTACCTTGTTTCTGAGCTTCCTTCCTTTTGCGCTCATTTTCTATTCGACGCGCATCATTGGCTTTCCGGCGGGCTTCATTGCGGTCAGCAATGGATTCTTTTTTGTTCTCACGCTCTTTTTTGGCTGACTCTTCGGCTTTTTTACGCTCTTCTTCGCGTAGTTTATTGCGTTTTTCGGCGTCTTCTTTGTCTTTTTTGGCTTGTTCTTCTTTGTCTTTTTTAGCTTGCTCAGCTGCTTCTTTGCGGGCTTTAGACTTTTCTTCTTGTTCTTGTTTTTTAAGTTCGGCCTGTTCTTTGCGCGCGTCGGCTTTTTCTTTGCGCGCTTCTTCTTGTGCTTTTTTACGCTCTTTAGGGGTCATCCTTGATTTCAAAGAAGGATCATACACATCAACAAGGTATTGAAATGATTCTTCCGCCGATTTATAATCGTGTTTCAGAAATTGCGCTTTGCCAAGCATGAGGTAACTATCATCCGTCCAATGGCTCGGGCGATGGAAGGTAGCAGCGACCGCCACTTTTTCAATGGCTTTGTCTAAATCCGGGGCGACGGATTGAAAGTTTTCCACCTCTACATAAGGGTAAACATCCAAAATTTTATTGTAATTATCCTGATGGAGTAATGCCAACTTTTCAGTAGCATCTTTCACTAAAACATCGGCGTTGAAATAGCCGTTATATTTGGCAGTCAGGTTATGCATAAACAGCTTGAAACCTTTCACATCATCTTTTTTGCGTTGCGACACGCAAGCACTGACAACGGAAACAGAGAGAATCAGGAACAAGGTTTTATATAAATGTTTCAAGTTTTGTTCGTTTTATACGTTTAAAAAGTTAAATCTTAATTTCAAAATCTATTGTCGCGTAACTTATTGTAAATTTGTCGCTTGAAATATTGGGTAACATTCAAATACAATTTTATACCCAAAAAAGTAAGCCAAAGTTTCATTGACGCCCTTAAAGGCGCGGTTCAATAATCTACTTTGACTGAAAAACAAGCAAAAATATTGTATTTTTTAGAAAATTTAACATAATGGCTGTTGAAATTAAATCAAATCGTTTTTCGAAGTTCCTGAACCAGCTCAAATCGGTCTCAGCGCGAGATATTGTTCATGGTATTGAGAACGGATTTGGACGGTTTAAAAAATTTATCGAAAAATCGCGTCATACTTTTTATCGACTTGTTGTACTGAACCACGAAACTTTTGAAGAGGTGGGTTCTTACAAACTTTCTTTGATGAATTTGTACGTAGCAGTGAGCAGCCTTTTGGTGGGTTTTACCATTTTAGTGGCTTCTATTATTGTTTTTACCCCCCTCAAAAGGTATATTCCGGGCTACGGCGGCATTGGGTCTCAAAGGGATATGTTCGACTTGGTTGACCGTTTAGATAGTCTCGAACGAGCATTGGCTTCTCAACAAATTTACACCAACAATGTGCGCAGGTTATTGACAGCTGATGTTGAAAAAGAATCTGATATGCCGAAAGAAAAGAATTTAGCCGTCGCCGATAATAATATTAACGTTGACCCGAGCGAAGCTGAAATTCAAGTTCGCACGGGGGCTGATTTCGCTGCGGAAGGTGATAACACCGATAAAAATATAACGGAAAGCAAATCCATCAAAACTCTCGGACGCAACGACCGATTAGAGAGCATGTATCTGGTGGCGCCCCTGTCGGGCAGTATCAGCAAGTCTTTCTCTATCATTGATAAACATTTTGGTACCGACCTTATCGCGCCTAAAAATACTCCCGTCAAAACTATTGCGGATGGCTTTATCATCAGCAGCGATTGGACTTTAGAAACGGGCAATACCATTGCTATTCAACATGTCAACAATGTAGTTTCTTTTTATAAACACAATTCGGTCCTTTTAAAAAGAGTGGGTGATAAGGTAAAAGCCGGCGAAGCCATTGCTATCATCGGCAATACCGGCGAACAATCCAGTGGGCCTCACTTGCATTTTGAGCTTTGGAAAGATGGAAGAGCCGTTAATGCGCAGGATTATATCCGGTTTTAGGGGTATTTGAATAGAAATATGTAGATTCTGTCAATAAAAATGCTTATTTTTGTTTAGAAAATATCAAATCAATGGTAAATATTCAAAAAATAACATACTCTGATTTTCGATATATGGATATCCCGGATGGCGATACATCCATCTACGAACTGATAAACGGTAATATTGTGAGAAGATCTTCCCCCCACTCAATTCATCAAATTATCCAATCCAATTTGATGCGATTAATTGGCAATTATGTTGTAGAAAAAAAAGCAGGTCGAGTAATGGGTGCGCCCATGGATGTCGTTTTTGATGATGAAAACTCTCCGCAACCTGATGTTTTTTTTATCAAAAAAGAGTGCGAAAAAATAATTGAATACAGTGGGCCTGTATGGGGTGCACCGGATTTAATCATAGAAGTCATTTCGGAAGGTACTGCGAAAAATGATCGAATTTTCAAGAAAGCTTTGTATGAGCGGGGTGGTGTATCAGAATATTGGATTGTTGACCCCCCCAGCAAAAGTATAGAAGTTTATACGCTTGATAATCAACATTATACACTGGTTGATTTTTTTGAAATCGAAGGCAAAATTAAATCTCCGCTCTTCACCGATTTGGATTTGGATGTAAAAGATGTCTTCCATTAATAATGCGAATATTGGGTTAAACAGCCCCGAATGGGGCGAAATATCCTAACGACGGGTGTAAGCCCGTCGTTATAAGAAGCCATCGGCTCGTCTCAGCCCTGAAAGGGCGAGATATTATTACGCCCTTTCAGGGCTGAGA